>DASRIR010000204.1:0-14131 GCA_035649875.1 Burkholderiales bacterium
CCAAGGGTATGGCTGTTCGCCATTTAAAGTGGTACGTGAGCTGGGTTTAAAACGTCGTGAGACAGTTTGGTCCCTATCTACCGTGGGCGTTGGAAGTTTGAGAGGGGCTACTCCTAGTACGAGAGGACCGGAGTGGACGCATCCCTGGTGTACCGGTTGTCACGCCAGTGGCATCGCCGGGTAGCTATATGCGGAAGAGATAACCGCTGAAAGCATCTAAGCGGGAAACTTGCCTCAAGATGAGACTTCCCGGGGGCTCGACCCCCCTGAAGGGTCGTCCTAGACCAGGACGTTGATAGGCGGGATGTGCAAGGGCCGTAAGGCCTTGAGCTAACCCGTACTAATTGCCCGTGCGGCTTGACCCTATAACCGTGAGCATCGCGATTCGGCGGTGTTTTCCCGGATGGGCGCTTGGCGCGATCTCATACCTTTAATTCACTTCTTCGTTTCTTCTATCTGGCGGCCATAGCAGCCTGGAACCACGCCTTCCCATCCCGAACAGGACCGTGAAACGGGTTTGCGCCGATGATAGTGTGCAATCGCGTACGCGAAAGTAGGTTACCGCCAGGCCAATTCAGCAAACAGAAAACCCCGGGCTCGAAAGAGTGCCGGGGTTTTTTGTTGGCGGCCGTATTTCATGAAGAATATCGGTTGTATGGCAGGCGAACCGGGCACGCGCATCCTAGCGAGTAGCGCCGAGGCGATCTGCGCGGCGACTGACGCTGCACAGGGCCTCGCGATGCTGCAGGCGCTCGACGACGAGGCGGCGCTCGCAGATGTCGCGCGCAACGCCAAGCTCTGGGAGGTGCGCCTCGCTGCTGTGCAACGCGTCACCGACTCGGCGCTCCTCGAGCGTATCGCGGAAGCGACCAAGCACCGCGACGACCGTGTCTACCGGTACAGCTACGACCAGCTGCGCATGCGCCGGCGCGACCTGGCGCGCGCGGCGCTGGCAGCGCAGCTGGCCGCGGGTTTCCGCGGCCTGATCGAGTCGCCGCCCGAGTCGCGCTCGCTCGCCGCCGGGCAGCTGCGCGAGCTGGACAAGGCGCTCGCCGAGCTGCGCACCGAGGGCGCGGTGCAGCAGGAAGTGATGGACCTCGCCGCCGCCGCGCGCGAGCGCGTGGACGCCGATGTGCAGGCGCTGCGCGAGCTCGGCGCCGCCGCCGCGCTCGCCGAGGCGCTGCGCGCTGAGATCGAGAGCGCTGGCACGCAGGCAAATGTCGCCGGGTTCCGCGAGCGGCTCGCCGCCCTCTCCGGCGAGCGCCCGGCGTGGCTGGCCGGCCACCCGACGGCCGCTGCGCTCGCCAGCTCGTTCGAGCGCGCGCGAGAGAAGTTGGACGAGATCGCGCCGCCGGCCGCGCCGGCACCGAAGAGCGAAAAGAAGCGGCAAAGGAGCAAAGCCGCCGGGCCGTTTAGGGACGCTCATTGGGCCGAAATCCGCGGGCTCCTCGGCAAGCTCGAGGGCGAGCTCAGCGCCGGCCGCCTCGCGGAAGCGCAGGAGATCGAGAAGCATATCGCCGGCCGCGCCGCCTCGGCGCCGCTGCCCGCCGGCCTCGAGCGCCAGCTCAAGCGCGATCTCGCACAGCTCGCGCAGATGCGCGACTGGGCCAAGTGGGGCGACGACCAGGGCCGCGAGCAGCTCATCGAGGCCGCCGCGGCTCTCCTCACCACGCAGGGCAAAGAGCAGGAGCAGCCGGACGTCGAGGCGCTCGCAGCCTCCGTGCGCACGCTGCGCGACGATTGGAAGAAGCGCGACGCGACGCGTCCCGCAAGCAAGACGCAATGGGAACGCTTCGACGCCATCCTGACGCGCGCCTTCAAGCCGGTGCTGGAGTTCCGCGCCAAGCGCGCGGCGGAGGAGAAGGCCGCGGCGAAAGCATTTGCCGCGCTCTGCGACGAGCTCGACGCCTGGCTCGCCAGCCCGCAAGCCGCTGCGGCGCCCTTCAAGGAAGTCGAGGCGAAGCGCAGCGATTACGGCCGGCGCGTGCGCGCGCTGCCCTTCCCGGGGCGGCAGGCCGAGGGCGCACTGCGCAAGCGGCTCGGAAAGATATTCAAGGCGCTCGATGCGCGGCTCGACGCCGTGCGCGGCACCGAGACGGGGCGCCGCGAGGAGTTGATCGCCAAGGCCGAGTCGCTGAAGGGCGCGCCGGTGGGCGACGCGATCAAGTCGGCGATCGCGCTGCAGAAGGAATGGCAACAGACCGGCGGCGTGCACCTCGGGCGCAAGGACGACCAAACGCTCTGGGCGCGCTTCCACGCGGCCACCAGCGCAGTATTCGCGCGGCGCGACGAGCAACGCTCGAAGCACAACGAGGAGCAAGCCAGGCGCGACGCCGAGCGCAAGGTGCGGGACGCTGAGCGGAAAGCGCGGGACGACCGGCGCGAGACCGAGCGGCGCGTCGTGCAGCAAAGGCACGAGACGCACCGCGGGCGTTTCGAGCGGCTTGCCGCGCGGTCGGCGGTGATCGAACGGCTGGAAGCCGCGGCAGCCGCCGGCGGCGTGTCGGAGGAGCTTGCCGCCGAGGTTGCGGGCGCTTGGAAAGCGTTGCCGCCACTCGGCATGGACGGCGAAAAGGCGTTGCAGGCGCGCTTTGCCGCCGCGCCGCAGGCCACGGCTGCGCAACTGGAGAGGGGCCACGCCGAGCGCGAGTCGCTGCTCCTCGACCTCGAGGTCGCGCTCGGCATTCCATCGCCCGAGTCCGTCGCCGCGCAGCGCCGCGAGCGCCAGCTGAAAGCGCTCCAGGAGCGCTTCAAGCCGCGCAGCGCCGCGCTTGCCGAGACGCCGGAAGCCACCGTCGCGCGCTGGTATTCGATCGCCGCGTCGGCCGATGCCGCGCAGGCCGGACGCATGACCGCGGTCGTCAGGGCACTGCTGCTGCAGAAACGCTAATCGCGTAAACAGAAAACCCGGGGCTCGAAAGAGTGCCGGGGTTTTTCTTGCCTGCTGCCAATATACTAGGCCGTGCGATGGCTGCAGGACCGACTGTCCATCACCCCGATTTCATCGAGGTTTACGACGACGCGCTCGCCGCGGCGAGCTGCCGCGCGCTGATCGAGCGCTTTGAAAAGAGCGGCGTCGCGCGCCGCGGCGAAACCGGCGGCGGCGTCGATGTCTCGATCAAGGACAGCTGGGATGTTCCGCTGCATGAACATCCGGGCTGGTCGGATGCGCAGCAGATGCTGAATGACGCCGTCCTCGCCGGCTTCAAGCGCTATCTGCGGCGCTACCCGCACATCGCGCTCGCTACATCGCGCCTGCAGCTGCCGCGACCCGATGGCGGGACTCCCGTCACCCTGGAAGCCGAACGGCTGGCGCAGGCCGACGACGAGCTTCTCAACCAGGTGGTGACGACGCTGTTCCGCCCGGGCACGATCAACCTGCAGAAGTACTTCGCCGACAAGGGCAGCTACCCGTATTGGCATTGCGAACTTCACCCGAGCCCTGAGGATCACAACGAATCGTTGCACCGCGTCGTGCTGTGGACGATCTACCTCAACGACAAGTTCAGCGAGGGCGAAACCGAGTTCCTGTACCAGCGGCGCAGAATCGTACCCAGGACCGGCTCGCTGCTGATCGCGCCGACAGCCTTCACCCATACCCACCGCGGCAACATGCCCAAAGGCGGCGACAAGTACATCGCCACGAGTTGGGTGCTGTTTCGCCGCCGTGCTTCGGCGAGCGGCGCGCCGGGAAAATCGGCTTAGGCCGCTAGCGCTTCTGCGGCGTTACTTCGATGACGCGGTTGGTGGCAGTCTGGTGGATCAGCAGCGTGCCCTGCGGCGTAGTGCGGGCGTTGCGCAGGATGCCCGCGTAGACGTTGCCGGACTTGATCGGCCAGCTCTGGAATGTTTCGTTCGCGATGTCGAAACGCACCAGCATGTCGGGCCGCATGCCGGACTCGTTGTACCAGACGGCACCATCGAGCACCGCGATGCCGTAGGGATGCGAGCGCGGGCCGGATGGCGAGTCCCATTCCGTGATCTCGCCAGACTTCGGGTTGAGCCGCCCGATCCGGCCGCGGCCCGAGTTCACGTACCAGATGATGCCGTCGGGCGCGATGTCGAAGCGGCGGACGGTCGTTCCCGCGAGCGGGAGCTTGACCTCCGTCACGTCCAGGGTGTCCGGGTGGACCTTCAGCAGGCAAGGCCGCGCGTTGCAGGAGACCCACAGCATGCCTTCGGCGTCGACCTTGATGTCGTAGGGCTGCGAACGCTCGGCCGCGACTTTCACCAGCTTGATATCCCCGGTTTCCGGATTGAGCCGCCCGATCATGTTGGCGTGCTGGAAGGTGAAATACGCAAAGCCCTTCTTGTCGAAGGCGATCGTGTGCGTGTCCTTCGCCGCCGGGTCGGGCATCTTGTAGACGGTCGCCTTCCCGGTCGCCGGATCGATCCAGCCGATCGAGCCGTTCTTGTTGCCCGAGTACCAGGGCCTGCCCTTGGGGTCGAGCTGCAGCGTGTGCGGCATCGCATCGGCCGGCAGTGGATACTCCTTGGCCCCGCCGGTCTTCCGGTCGAGGCGCCCGATCAGGTTGCCGTACTGGCCGGCGTACCAGATCGAGCCGTCGGCCGCCTGCATCGGATCGCGGGTGCGCTGCCCGAGCTGCGGCATCACCCACTCCTTGAACGTCACCTGGAAGTTACCCGGCACCTGCTTTGGCGCGCGCCGGTTGTTGGGCGGGAAATTGGCCGCGAGATACCCGGTAATCTCGTTCTGCTGCTCCGGGTTGCCCGACAGGTCGATCATCGTGCCGATCAGTTCCTTCCAGTGCTCGCGCGTATAACCGGAGCTGCTCTGAATCAGCTGGATCGCGTGGCACGAGGAGCAGAGGGCCTCGACGAGCGGCTTGGCTTTTCCTTCGGGCAGCGTAGGGGGCGCCTTGCCCTCGCTCTGGGCCGCGGCGACCAGGGGAGAAAGCGCGCACGCGGCGGCGATCAAGGATGCACTGAATGTCTTAAGCATGCTGTCTATTCTATTGCGGCCGCGCCAGGAAACGCGCGAAGGCGTCGTCGGCGCCGAGCAGCCAGGTACCGAGCTCGTCGAGCACCTCGTCGGTGAGCTCATTGGCGCCGAGCCGGAAGCGCGAGGCGCCCGAGCGCCCCACGTTCTCCATCTCGATGACGAAGCCCGGCTGGTCGTAATCGCCGCGCAGCACGATGTCGCACGGGAAAGGCCCGGTGACCATGAGCTTGGCGTGCACCACCATGCCGAAGTCGTTCTTCTTCTCGAGCGCTTCGTAGCGCACCTCCAGCTTGTCGAGGCGCTGGCGGATGCGTGGCAGCTGCTCGCCCGAGACCTCGAGCCGCTCCGGGCGCACGAACGCGACCTTGAGCCTGAAGGTCACGTGGTCGAAGCGCTCGGCGCCGTCGAGGCGCCGATACCGATAGTCGGCCAAGCCCTCGCGCAGCGACAGGCCCGAGGTTTCGCCGAAATAAATGAGGCCGAAGCGCCGCTCGGATACCGGGTGCGCGTCGCGCAGCATGGCGCCGAACTGCGCGAGATAGCGGAGCGCCGCGCGCAGGCGCTCGTCGATCTGCTTGTGGCTCTCGGCGCGCCTCGCCGCCTCGTCGACGACCGCTGGGCGCGCGGCCGCCTTCTGCTTCAAGAGCTCGAACGCCTTCGAACGCCGTTCGGGCTCCGGCGGTGGCGCGGCCTGCGCCGCCGTTCCGCCGAACGTACGCTGCAGGGCTTCCTCGCGGCGCACGCGTTCTTCCTCCTCGGCGCGCTGGCGCTCCTGCTCCTGCCGCAGGCGCTCTTGCTCCTGCCGGTCGAACACCTGCGAGAAGGCGTCGAGGTCCTGCATCAGCCGGTTGCGCATTTCGTCGAGCGCCGGCTGCGGGCGCGCGGGCTTATTCCGTTCTTCCGCGCCGAGCGCGACGGTGCCGAAGGCGCCGGCGAGCCGGGTATTGCGCAGGTCGTTCGCCATGTCGCCGGCGCGCTGGTAGCGATCCCCCGGTGATTTCGCAAGCGCGCGCTCGAGAATCTTGTCGAACACCGCGGGCAGCTCGGGATCGAGCGCGCTCACCGGCCGGTGGCGCTCGCCGGCGATGCGGTGCAGGAGCGCCCACACGTTGGTGTCCGCCGGATGCTCGAACGGCGTGCGGCGCGCGAGCATTTCGTAGAGCACCGCGCCGAGCGAGAAGATGTCCGAGCGCGGATCCACCGCCTGTCCCGTGACCTGCTCGGGCGACATGTACTTGGGCGAGCCGAGCGCCGCTCCGGTCTGCGTCATCGAGGAAGACGGCACATGCGCGACGCCGAAATCCGTGAGCTTGGCGCGGCCGGAGGCGGACACCATGATGTTCGCCGGCTTCACGTCGCGGTGCACGATGCCGAAGCGCTGCGCATGGTCGAGCGCGTCGGCGACCTGCGCCGCGATGCCTACGATGGTGGCGAGCGGCAGACGGGCGGACTCGCGCAGCATCTGCTGCAGCGAGCGGCCCTCGAGCACCTCCATCGCGATGTACGCAACCCCGTCCTGCTCGCCGACATCGAAGATCGTCACGATGTTCGGATGGTTGAGGCGGCCGGCGGAGCGCGCCTCGCGCAGGAAGCGCTCGCGCACGTCGCCCATCACCTCGGCGGGCAGGTCGGGCAGCAGGGTCTTGATGGCGACGTCGCGCTCGATCAAGGGATCCTTCGCAAGATGGACGGCACCCATCGCGCCGCGTCCCAGCTCGCCGACGATGAGATACCGCCCGAATCGCCTCTGATTGGTCAAATCCCGGTCCCCCGCGCTAGCTTCGCGGAATTCCGGTCGTGCAGCAAGCTCCGGCGGCGCAAGCTTTTTGTTAGAAGATGTCTTCCATGGAGCACCAGTCACTGCGCCTGTCGAGGGTCGTGCTACACGTGGCCACCGCGGGCGGCGGCGAACCGGTAGTGTTGCTGCACGGCTGGCCGCAGACCTGGCATGAGTGGCGCAAAGTCATTCCGCTGCTGGCCGGATCCCACCGGCTCATCGTCCCCGACCTCCCGGGCCTGGGCGACAGCTCGCGGCCCGCTGGCGGATACGACAAGAAAAGCATCGCCGCAGACCTGGTCGAGATGTGCGAGCGCCTTCGGCTTGAGCGATTTCATCTCGTCGGCCACGACTGGGGTGGGCCGAGCGCGTTCGCGCTGGCGTGCGCGGTTCCGGAGCGCGTCAGGACGCTCGCCGTGCTCGACGTGACGATTCCGGGCATCGGGCCGGACATCTCGCAGGGCGGCAGGCGCTGGCACCATGCGTTTCACATGACGCCGGAGCTACCCGAAGCCCTGGTACAGGGACGCGAACGCGAATATCTCGGCTGGTTCTACCGCGAGTTCTGCTGGCAGCGGGGCGCCATCGCGCAGGCCGACATCGACGAGTACCTGCGCTGCTACAGCCAGCCGGGCGCCATGCGCGCCGGCTTCGAGTACTACCGCGCGCTGCCGCAGGACAAGGACGACAACAAGCGCCTACTGGACTCGGGATTCCGCCTGCCGATGCCGGTGCTCGCCCTGGGAGGCGCGCGCACGGAGGCGCGCGGGCGCGCTGAGGAGCCTCTGGAGTCGCTGCGCGCCATTGCTTCGGAGGTGCGCGGCGGCGCGATCGCCGAGTGCGGCCACTTCATTCCCGAGGAGCAGCCGGGCGTGCTCGCCGAGCGGCTACTCGAGCACTTCAGGCGTTAGCGCGCGATCTCCGCGTTCTCTTCCTGCTGCAGAGCGAAGATCGAGGTATAGCCCTTCGACCAGTCGGGCGGCATCAGGCAGGGCCGCGGGTCGTGATGTGCGAACTGCGCGCGCCTGCCGCGCAGGATGTATTGGTCGTGCTTGGGCTTGATCGGATTGACAGTGTACGGGAAGGCATCCGCCGAGCTCATGGCGTTGAGCAGCAGCGGGCGGCCGAGGTCCGAGTCGTTCCGCGCCGAGTAGTGCAGCGTGCGGCAGTTGTGGATGGTGAGCGAGCCCGCCGGGCCGGGGAGGTAAACCATCTTCGAGGTGTCCACCAGCTTCTGGACGTCCGCATCCGACAGGCAACCGGTCCACTGCCCGGCGGTGTTGTATTGCGAGGGCATCGGCTCGATGCGGTGGCTGCCGGGCAGGCAGGCGAGGGGCCCTTGCTCCATGCCGCAGTCGTAGAGGTAGGTGCCGACCGTGAGCGGCGAGTAGTTGGTGTGCGGGTAGAAGCTGATGTCGTAATGCCATTTCACTTCTTCCCCGCCGTTCGCCCACTTGAAGTTGAGCTTGGAGTGGTGGAACTTGACGTCGGGCCCGACCAGATCGGCCACGATATCCGGCATCACCGAGTTGAGGCAGTACTCCCAGAACGCCGGGTGCTGCTCGACCGGATTCGACACGCGGCGCAGCCGCGGCTTGTCGGGACGGTGCCCAGGCTCAAGGTCGAACACCGGGTCGGACTTGTTCACTTTGCGGCTGCGCTCGACCAGCTCCTCGGTTGCGGCGCGCAGCTTCGCGATCCAGTCCTGGCTGATCGCGCGCTCGACGAGGAGGAAGCCGTCCTCGAAGTACGACTCGCGCTGCTTCTGCGTCAGCACCTTCGGCTTGATAGCGAGAACCTGATCCGGCGTCATGGATTTCCTCTCTGCCGATAGATTACGCCAGTTCCGGCCAGGCGAGCGGCACGCCGGCTTCGCGCAGGGCTGCCTGGAAGCGCCGCAACAGGCCGGGATCTGCGCGCACCGCCGCCGGCGCGCGGCGTTTCTCCAGCGAGAACGCCGCCAGCGCCCCCGCGGCCTCACCGACGTTCCATTCGACCGGGTGCAGCCGGTAGCAGCCGTTGGTGATGTGCGTGGTGCCGATATTCTTCGCGCCCGCGAGCAGGTTGGCGATCCGCACCGGGATCAGGGCGCCGAGCGGGATCTGAAAGGGCTTCGTGCGGCAGCTGGCGCCGACGTCGTCCGGGCCGGAGCGGTGGATGTCGATCGGATACCAGCCGATGCCCGCGGAATCGGCGAACCCCGCCGCGACCGGTCCCTTCTGGTATTTCGCCGAGACTTCCTGCTCGACGATCGTTTTCATTGCCTTGATGCGCCGCGACTCGCGGATGTAGGGATGCTTGGAGAGCCCGTCGGCCGTTCCCATTACGTCTGGACGCAGCATCAGCTCGGGCGCGCCGACCTCCGTCTGAAGCCAGTAAAGGAATCCGAGGCTGACACGCTTGGCATCCTGCAGGGAATGGGCAACTTGCGAAGGCGGCGAATCGAGGATGCTCCGGTCGCGATAGTCGTTCCCCGGCCAGTTGAACATCGTGAGGTTTTCCTTCTCCACCAGGCGGCGGTACGTCCACAGGCCGCCTTTGGTGCCGGGCAGGGGCTCGTAGAGGTTGTACTGCAGCCAGCCGCTTTCTTCGCCGTAGATCTCCCCGCCGTGCACCTCGATCTTCAGGCTGTAGGGCTGCGAGTCGCGGTAGTGCTTGTATTTCGCCGGCCGCGGGATGACATGCTTTTCGCCCGGGGGGCGCCGCTCACAGGCGAAGGTGTAGGTGAAGCTCTGCACGCAATGCGCCTTCGGCGCCTGCGGCTGGGCCTGCGCCTCGCCGGTCTGAGCGACGCTTTCCGCGCCGACCACGTACTCCGCTCCCGAGAGCGGCAGGAGGTCGCCGAGCTCGGTGGCGTCGATGACCAATTGTGGCTTGAAGCGCATGAAGCGGCCGTCGTCGAGTCCCATGGCGACCACTTCCTCGATGCGATCCCGCTCGGTAGTTAGCGCGACGACCTTCATCCGGCGAAGAATCTCGACCAGTGGCGGCAGCATCCGTTCGATCACCGCGACTGCAACCCGCGGCTCGAACGCCAGGCGAGTGACCCAGCAGGCACCCGGGTTGGGCGTGCCATAGTGCTCGCGCAGCCGGTTGCGCAGCTCGTAGTAGCTACGGGTGCCGCCGAACGACTCGATGTGTTCGTGCTCGTCGAGTGCAGAGACGCCCTGGGACGTCATCTGTCCGCCGAGCCAGTCGGTTTCCTCGAGGAGCACCACGCGGCGGCCGGCGCGGGCGGCGGCAAGCGCGGCGGCGACGCCGCCGGTCCCGCCGCCGGCGATCAGCACTTCACAATCGCTTACCGGCGAAGGTCCAGGTGAAGCAACGGGCAATACCGCCGCCGACGGATCACCGTCCGCCGGCACCCGCATTACATCGACGACGGCGTCGAGCTTACTTTCCGTTCGCCTTGCCACCGGCGGCCGGCTTCTTGCGCCAGTAGTAGTCCGCGGCGAAGCTGTAGGCCGGGAACATCGCCATGCGGCCCGGGACGACGGTCGCCGCATAGGCTCGCTGCGACTCCATTACCTTGGCGAAAAACGGGTCCTCCTTCGCAAACTTTTCGCGGACTGCGTCCCACGTTTCGAGCTGCTTGAGCAGCACCTCGGGCGGGGTGCGCCGCACATTGACTCCCTGCTTCTCGCGCATCTCGGAAAGCGCCTTGGAGTTCTCCCGCACGTAGGTGAGCCACCAGCGCAGGTAGGTCTCCGTCGCCGCCATCTTGATGATCTCCTGCAGGTCCGGCGCAAGGGCCTTGAACGTGGCCTTTGAGATGATCAGGTCCGACACCTCGGTCATCTCGTGCATGCTCGGCATGTAGTAGTACTTCCACACGCTGTGGAAACCGAGCTTGACGTCCTCCGCGGGGCAGCACCACTCGGCGGCGTCGATCACGCCGCGTTGCGCCGACGGGACGATCTCGCCGCCCGGCATGCTGACCACTGTGGCGCCCGCCGCGTTGAGCAGCTGCGCGTTCATGCCGACCGCGCGCATCTTGCGGCCCTTCAGGTCCGCCCAGCCCTTGAACGGCTGCTTGAACCAGCCGAACATCTGCGGCGTGAACGGCATGATGGGAATCGAAATGATGTCGCGCTTGATGATGGTCTCGAACCACTCGTCCATCAGCTGCTGGCCGCCGCCGTCGTAGAACCAGCCGAGGTGGTCGAAGAGATCCATCCCGAACGGGCCGCCCGGGCCGCCGGTGAAGAGCACCGCCGCCGGATGCTTGCCGATGAGGTAGCCCGACCAGGTATGGGCGCCGTCGAGCACGCCCTTGTGCGTGGCGTCGGTGACCTCGAAAGCCGGCACGATGGTCCCCGCCGCCGAGGTCTTGATTTGCAACCGCCCCCCGCTCGTCTTGTTCACGCGCTCGGCGAAGAGGGTGAAGTTCGTCATGAACGTGCTGGACGCCGGCCAGCTCGCCTGCATGTTGAGTGTCTTCGATGCCGGCTGGGCTTGCGCGGAAAGCCCAAAGAGCGCGGCTGCAAGCGACATCGCGCCGGCGAGTGCAACCCTTCTTGCTGTGGACATGGTGTCCCTCCTCTGAGGAGCATCATATACGGTGCGGGCGCGGTATAGTTGGCGCGCATGGGCGATGCAGCCAAGACCGCGGAGCGCAAGAAGCGCACGATCACCGAGATCCGCGACTCGAAGAAGACCGGCGAGAAGATGGTCTACACGTCGGTGCTCGATTACACCTCCGCCAAATGGGCCGAGAGCGCGGGCGTCGACGTCTGCGTGGTCGGCGACAGCCTGGCGATGACCTGCCACGGTCATCCGAACACCATTCCGGCGACGATGGACATGATGCTGCTGCACGCTGCTGCAGTGCGGCGAGGCGCGCCGAATACCTTTGTCCTGGGTTGCATGCCGTATCAGAGCTACCACACCATCGATCGAGCGCTCGCGAACGCCACGCGCTTCATGCAGGAGGCGGCGTGCGACGCGGTCAAGCCGCAGGGCGGCAAGTCGCAGGCGCACGTGCTGAAGGCGCTGGTTGACGCGGGTATCCCGACCGCTTCGCACATCGGGCTCACGCCGCACACGGTCGCGATGTTCGGAGGATTCAGGATCCAGGGGCGCACGGCGGATGCGGCGCTGAAAATCCTGGAGGATGCGCTCGCGATCCAGGATGCGGGCTGCTTCATGCTCGAGTTCGAGGCCGTGCCGGCGAAGATCGCCCGGGTGATCTCACAGCAGCTCGAGATTCCGACCATCGGCATCGGCGCGGGCGCCGGCACCGACGGGCAGATCCTGCTGTCCTACGACCTGCTGGGCGCGTTCACCGATTTCAAGCCGAAGTTCACCAAGCGCTATGCCAACCTCACCGAGGTTGCGGTGGCGGGGCTGAAGGCCTACGCCGCCGACGTGCGCGCAGGGACGTTTCCGGACGACGACCACAGCTACGGCGTCGACGACCGGGAGTATGAGAAGTTCCTCGATCTGGTCGAGAAACGGAGGGCCCATGGCAGAACTGGTCGACACGCATAACCCGTCGGAGCGCCAGCTCAAGTTCCGCGCCGAGTATCAGGCGCAGATCCATCCTCTGTACAGCGGCCCGCTGCACATCGGGGTGATCTACGCCGTCGGCCTGTCGGTGATCGCGTGGTGCGTGTCGCGCCTGCAGGACGCGAGCTGGGAATGGCTGCTGGTGGTTCCGGTGTTTTTCTTTTCCAACATGTTCGAATGGTGGATCCACAAGTATGTGATGCACCGCCTGGTCGACGTCTGGGCGCTGCGCGCGATCTACGACCGCCACACCCGGCAGCACCACCAGTACTTCACCGACAACGAGATGACGGTTTCGACCACGCGCGAGTGGCGCATCATCTTCTTTCCCTGGCGCGCGCTCTTCACCTTCATGGGACTGGGCACGCCGTTCGCGCTCCTGCTCGGCGCGCTGGTGAACCCGAACGCCGGCTACATCCTGATGGTCACGATCATCGCGCAGTACCTGATCTACGAAAGCTTCCACTACTGCTGCCACGTGCGCGACAACTGGTTCGTGCGGCACATGCCGTTCATCAACACGATCCGCCGCCATCACACCGCGCACCACAACTACGGCATCATGATGAGCCGCAACATGAACCTCACGTTCCCGATCGCCGACTGGGTCATGGGCACGAGCGACGTCGAGCGCGGCCTGCTCGGCACGCTGTTCAATGGCTACAATGAAGATCATGTCCGGCCCGAGCTCAAGCCGACGATCGAGCGCTTTCGGCGGCCCGACGCACCGGTGACGATCGACGGTCCGATCCATGCCTAAGCTCCTCTCGCGGGCAGCAGTAGAAGCCTATGAGCGCGACGGCTACTACTCCCCGGTCCGCGTGATGACCGCCGCGGAAGCGCGGCGCTTCCGCAACGCGCTGGAGTCGCACGAGGCGAAAACCGGCAAGCCGTTGCAGGGCAACTGGCGCCACAAGATGCATCTGCTCTTCACCTGGGCGGACGAGCTGGTGCACCACTCGAAGGTCCTCGACGCGGTCGAGGACGTGATCGGTCCGGACATCCTGTGCTGGACCACGAATTTTTTCATCAAGGAAGCGAACAGCCCCGGTTTCGTCTCCTGGCACCAAGACTCGACCTACTGGGGCCTCGAGCCCGACGACGTGGTGACGGCGTGGGTAGCGTTCACCGATGTCACCCGGGAAAACGGCTACATGCAAGTGATCCCCGGCAGCCACAAAGTGGACCAGCTGCCGCATGTCGACACCTTCCACAAGGACAACCTGCTCTCGCGCGGCCAGGAGATCGCGGTCGAAGTCGACAAGTCGAAGGCGGTCGGCCTCGCCATGGGAGCGGGGGAGATGTCCCTGCACCACATCAAGCTGGTGCACGGCTCGGACGCGAACCGCACGAACGACCGCCGCATCGGCATGTCGATCCGTTACATCCCAACCTACGTGCGCCAGACCAAGGTGCGCGATTCGGCCATGCTGGTGCGCGGCGTCGACAAGTACCGTCATTTCGACGCCGAGCCGCGGCCCAAGGCCGACCTCGACGAGGCGGCGCTCGCCGCGCACGCCGAAGCCGTGGGCCGGCAGGTGAAGGCACTCTATCAAGGCACGCAGAAGACGGAATTTCGTGCCTGAGGAGCGCAAGAAGCTGACGGTGCCGGACCTCGCCGTGCGCAAGAAGGCCGGCGAGAAGGTGGTGATGGCCTCGATCCCGGACTATCCGTCCGCGGTCTGGGCCGAGCGCGCCGGCATCGACATCGCCGCCGTCGGCGACAGCCTCGGCATGGTGAGCTACGGATTCCCGAATACGCTGCCGGTGACGATCGACATGATGATCGCGCACGCGCAGGCGGTGCGCCGCGGCGCGCCGAACTGCATGATCCTGGTGGCGATGACCTACGGCAGCTACGCCACGCCGGAGCTCGGCGTCAC
>DASRIR010000205.1:0-3681 GCA_035649875.1 Burkholderiales bacterium
CGCGGTCGGCGCCACGCGCCGGTAGCGGCGCTCGAACAGCGAAATGCCGAGGAAGCCTTCCAGGCTGCGGATGCGGGCGGAGACGTTCGACTGCACCGTGCCGAGCTCGCGCGAGGCGCGCGAGAAGCCTTCGGCCTCGTAGACGGCGACGAAGTACCGCAGGTCCTTGACGTCCATCCTCTCCTCGCTATCTCGTTTTTTGATCGGACGACCGGCAGGAAGAATCTAGCGCGAAAGCGCGCGCACAGATAGCGCGGCGCACCGTTGCCGCACCGCAGCGATCGCCCGTTGCCCGGCTCCCCCTAAGAGAACGGGCCGCCGTACCGCCATTTCGCTTGACTTCGACCGAACGCGGTCGCGTTGCGCGCGCGCCACGCCTGCCATCACTATTTGTGGATAGATCGTCCTTGCGCTAAAGCCTGCCCGCGCCTGCGTTGCCGATCACCTGCGATCGCAACGCGGCGCGCTGCTCGGGCGTGGCCACCGGCGCCAGCGTGTAGGCGTAGCTCCGCGTCGGGTACCAGAACGCCGCCGGATCGGTGGGATCGAGCCTGAAGAGCGGCGCGTTCGCCGGGCTGTCGTCCTGGATATTCGCCAGCGCAGCGAAGGCGTCGAACAGCGTGGTGGAGGTGTTGGTCCCGTTCTGGCGCCGCATGGTGATCCAGGTTCCGGTGTCACCGTAGTACGTGCCGCACTCGGCGGCCGTGTACCCCGCGCTCACGCACAAGTCACGGCTGGCGACGGTCGACGCGTAGTTGATGATGCGCGGAATCGTCAGGTTGCTGTCGTTGATGATGTCGAACAGGTTGTTTTCCGTGACCAGCTTTGCCGCGGTACCGGTCGCCCAGGTGTCGCCCAGGCGGTACTCGGCTGCGTTCGGCGCGTTCTGCCGGCGATCGCCGTCGAACACGTTGTTGTAGACGTGCACCCGGCCGAAGCGCACGCGCGGCATGCGCTGGATCATGTTCTGGTAGTAGTTGCCGTGGAAAGTGACGTCGATCTTGCCCGGCCCGTAGCCCGGCACCAGGTTCGCCACGTCCGAGCCGCCGAGCAGGTTGCCCTTGTCGTGGCGCAGGAAGTGGTTGTTCGAGACCGTGACCTTGGTGGCGAGCAGGGTGATGTCGACGTGGCCGTCGTGGTGCGCGGTCTTCTGCGTCGGCTCGTTGAACGGCGCGGCGAACACCGGCGGGAACTGGGTGTCGAAGCGCGGCTCGTCGGTGAAGCTGTTGTGGTCGATCCACACCGCCTCCGCGTTCATCACCGAGATGCCGTCGTACTCGGTGTTCCAGCGCCCGCCGCGGAACACGCAGCGGTGCGGGCCTGAGTCGCTGGCGGCGTCGTACACCGCCTGGCAGCCGCCGGTGTTGGTGATGGTGATGCTGAACGAGTCCTTCGGGTCCCAGCCCGGGAACAGGTCGAACGCGTCGGCGAAGGTGATGTTGCGGATGACGATGTTCTCGGAACGGTAGTTGTCCGGATCGTTCGCGTCGAGCTGGTTCATGAAGCCAAGTCGCAGCCCGCCGTTCTTGATGCGCGCGTTGCCCACGCCGATGATCGAGGTATTCGAGCCGACGTCGATCATCACGCGCTCGGCCTGCGCGCGCTGGAAGCACAGGCGCGCCTCCTCGAGCGGGCCGGAAAGCGCGGGCGGACGGCCGTCCGCATCGAGCGATTGCCTGATCCATTGCGTCGGGTCGTACGCCGCCTTGTAGGCGCCGAAGAAGCCGCCGCTGCCGTTCTGGTTGCCGGTCGCGGGATCGTAGTAAGTGGCATGCGCGTTGTAGTTGCACATGCGCATGTAGTCTTCCTCGCGCAGCGGCACGTTCGCGTCGTCGACGTTGAGGTCGATGGTGCCGTGCACGTAGATGATCTTGGAGTGGTGGTCGAGCTTGTGCTCCTTCTTTCCCTTGAAGTTGCCCTTGGTGAGCGCGTCGACCAGCTGCGTGCGCGTGTAGACGTCGAACACCCGGGCCGGTGCTGCGCCGCAACCGCCGGTGACCGGGCCATCGACCGCGGCCCAGCCGGTGGCGCCGAGCGAGGTCGGCATCGAGTCGTTGCGCTCGCGGCATTTGCGCGCCTCGGTATCGGCGGCGGCGGGCGCCATGAATGCGGCGAGGGTGAGGACGACGAGGTACTTCACGCTGCTCTGCGTCATGGCTTGCCTCCTCCGTGTTGCGATTTCTTGAGGTCAATCTAGCGCGAATGGAATCGGCGCGGCGCTCCGATCCCACGGTATGAAACATGATTTATCCGCCTATCTTGCCCACTGCCGGCCGTCCCACCGCGCGCGTCGCCATTTACTTCCCACTCCGGTCCGCACCAGAATCGATCGTCCTGAGAGGAGGACCAATAAATGTGCAAGCTATGCGATGCAGGCAGGCCGCAGGACCATTCCCGTTCCAAAACCCAGCTCGGCAGGCGCGACTTCCTGAAGGCTTCCAGCGCGACGGCGGCGGCCGCCGCGGGCCTTAGCCTGTTCAACGCGCCGCCCGCCGCGGCGTACGGCGACGACGGCCCGCCGGCCGACAGCGGCCGCAGCGGCCGGCGCTACGTGATCCGCAACGGTCACGTGATGTCGATGGACCCCGCGGTGGGCGACATCGTGCGCGGCGACGTGCTGGTCGAGGGCAAGCGCATCCTCGCGGTGGGCCGCAACCTCAACGCGGGCAACGCGGACGAGATCGACGCCGAAGGCCGCATCGTGATGCCCGGCTTCATCGACACGCACCACCACCAGTTCGAGACCGCGATCCGCAGCTTCATCGCCGACGGGCTGCTGTTCAACGACGGCCAGCCGCACGGCATGATCAACTACTTCGAGTACATCCTCGGCCGCTTCGCGCCGGTGTACCGGCCGCAGGACGTCTACATCAGCGAGCGGTTCGGCTCGCTCAGCCAGCTCGACGCCGGCGTCACCACCTCGCACGACATCTCGCAGATCCATTACTCGAGGGAGCACTCCGAGGCCGCGATCCAGGGCAGCGCCGATTCCGAGCGGCGCATCGTGTTCGGCTTCTTCGAGGGCGCGCGCGCCGACCTGCAGGGCTCGCCGCCGGGGGCCTGGTATCCGGAAGGCGCGACCTTCCTCAAGAAGCGCTACTTCTCTTCCGACAACCAGCTGATGACCATGTCCATGGGCGGCGAGATCTACCTGCAGCCCGCGCCCGCGGTCTACACCCGGGCCTGGAAGCTCGGGCGCCAGCTGCAGATCCCGGTGGTGGCGCACATCGTCGGCAGCTTCGGCATGCAGCCGGAGTTCGACGCCATCGCCACCGGCCAGCGCGAGGTCAGGTTCGGCGCCGACAACCTGTTCATCCACATGACCGGGATGTCCGACATCGGCTGGCAGGCGGTCAGGGACGCCGGCGCCCACGTCTCGCTCGCGGTGCCGATCGAGATGAACATGCGCCACGGCACGCCGCCGATCCTGAAGACGCTGGAGTTCGGCGTGCAGCCCTCGCTCAGCGTCGACGTGGAGGTCACCCTGACGGCCGACATGTTCACGCAGATGCGCTCGACCATGACGCTGCACCGCATGTTCATGAACGCGAAGGCGCTGGGCGAGCCGTACGCCGCCGGCTTCCCGCAGCAGGAGCTGCTCACCAGCCGCGACGTGCTGCGCTACGCCACCATGGAAGGCGCGCGCGACCTGCGCCTCGACGGCAAGGTCGGCTCGCTCAC
>DASRIR010000206.1:0-18333 GCA_035649875.1 Burkholderiales bacterium
CGTCTGGCACCGGCTCGAGCCCTGGCCCGACGTGGTCGAAGGCCTGAAGCGGCTGAAGAGCCGCTTCATCATCGCGCCGTGCTCCAACGGCAACATCGCGCTGATGGTCAACCTGGCGAAGCGCGCCGGGCTGCCGTGGGATTGCATCCTCGGCGCCGAGACCGCGCGCGCCTACAAGCCGATGCCGGAGGCCTATCTGAACTCGTGCCGCCAGCTCGGCCTGGCGCCCGGCGCGGTGTTGATGGTCGCGGCGCACAACAACGACCTCAAGGCCGCCAAGGCGCAGGGCCTCAACACCGCATTCGTGGCGCGGCCGACCGAGCATGGGCCGGGCCAGACCAGCGATCTCGCGCCCGATCCCGCGTGCGTGGATATCTCCGCCAGGGATTTCGTCGCGCTGGCCGCGCGGCTGACGAGCTAGCCGCCCAGTTGCTCGACCGCGTGCAGCGCGGCGGCCGTGTCGGCGTAGCGGTGCGCCGGGTCCGCGGCCAGCAGGTGGTCGAGCGCGTCCTGGAATCGGCGCAGTTCACCCTCGAGTCGCGGAGCGCTGCCTGCGGCCGCCGGCGGCTTCCCGGTCAGCATCTCGTAAAAAATGACGCCGAGCGAGTAGAGGTCGGAGCGCTGGTCGCCCGCCGAGCCCTGCAGCCGCTCCGGTGCGCGATAGCGAAGCAGCTCGGGCGAGCGCGCATCGGCGGCGTCTTCCTCGCCGAGGCAGTCGAGCTCGACGAGCGCGATGTCGCCCTGCTCGCGCACCATGATGTTTTCCGGCTGGATATCGTCGGCCAGCGCGCACAGGCGGTGCACTTCCACCAGGGCCGCCAGCGCCTGGCGCAGCACGCGCAACGCGACCGCGGGCGACACCGGCAGCTCGAGCGCATGCTTCAGGCTGCCGCGGGGAAAATGTTCCGTGACGATGTAGGCGACGCCGTCGGCAAAGCCGTGGTCGAAAATCGGCGCGAGATGCGGATGGCGGATCCGGCCGACCAATGACACGCGCTCGACGAAGCGCTCAAATGCCGGGTCGGCGTCGCCGAGCCGCTGCCGGATCCGCACCGACACCTTGTTGCCGTCCGCGTCGCGCTCGGCAAGGTAGAGCGCCGACGCGCGCGACTGGCTGAGCCTCGCGATGACGGCGTAGTTCTTGATGCGCATCGGCGTCGACATGGTCGGCGGCTCGGCATCGGTCAGCAGCGCGACCAGCGTGTCGCGCAAGGCCGCCTTGGCGGCGTGCGCGGCGCCTTCGGCGTTGCCCGCCAGCGCCTCGCGCAGCTGCTGCGAAAGGTCGTCCGTGCTGCCGGCCGGCGCGGCGAGACCCTTCAGCCCGAGGATCTGATAGACCAGCACCGGCTTGGTGCGCCCGCGCAGATGCACCACGCGGTGCGCGCCGTGCATCACCGCGTCGCCGGCGGCGCTGATCGCGGCGCCGCTCGCCACCACCGGCCAGCCGAGCTCCTTGGTCTGCCCCTCCAGGCGCGAGGCGATGTTGACGGTGTCGCCGATCGCGGTGAAGTTCTGCTGGCCCGGCGCGCCGATTTCGCACAGCGTCACCTCGCCGGTGTGGATCCCGACCCCGATCGCGAATTCCGGCAGGCCGCGGTGCGGGAACTTTGCGTGCATCCACTCCCGGAACTCGTGCGCCACCAGCGAGAGCGCGAGGCCGGCCTGGATCGCGCGCAGCGCCTGACGCTCGCGCGGCTGATCCTCGCCATGCGGGAACACCGCCATGATGCCGTCGCCGATGAACTTGACGATCTTGCCGCTCGCCGCGAGGATCGGCTCGCACGCCCGCTGCAGATAGTGGTTGAGCAGGGTGGCGATCTCCACCACGGACAAACGCTCCGAGATCGTGGTGAAGCCGCGAATGTCGGTGAACAGCACCGTGGCCTCGAGCACCCGGTTCGCCCCGGCCGACAGCAGGGAATCCTCGATCGGCGCCTGTTCGGCCTGTCCCGTGAGCCGGCTGTAGAAACGGCTGCGCAGGCGCTCGCTCGCCAGGATCAGCTGCTCGGTCAGCGCTTCGCGCGATTCCTGGTGCTTCTGCAGCCGGACCTTGACCGCGTCGAGCAGCTCCTCGCGCGTGAAGGGCTTGGTGAGGTAGTCGTCCGCGCCGAGATTCATGCCGCGGCGGATCTCGGCGCGTTCGCCGCGCGCGGTGAGGAACACGAACGGAATCGACGCGAGCGCGCTGTTGCGGCGCACGGCGGCGACCACCTCGTAGCCGTCCATCTCCGGCATGTTGACGTCGCAGATGATCAGCGCCGGCGATTCGGCCGCCGCGAGCTCGAGGCCGATGCGCCCGTCGGCCGCTTCGAGCACGGCGTAACCCTCGGTCTTCAGGCTGAGCGCGAGCGAGCGGCGGATGCCGGCGTCGTCCTCGATGATCAGAATCTTGGTGATCACGATCGAAAAAGTTTGTTAACGGCGCATCCGGATGTCGAACGGCGTCGACACGGCGCTAGCGTTCCCACGCGTCTGCGCGCCCGAATGCGTGAACTGCTTCACGCTTTCGAGCGCGCCCTCCGGGAAAACCCCTAGACGGCGTCAGTGGAGCCCTGACTTGCGCTGCGGCTTTGCGCACCAGCATAGTCGGATAGTGCCTGCAAAGGCACGGCAAAGAAATACGTAACAAGGCTAAGAAGTATTCCTGGAGAGGGGGAATGAAAAGCGAGCGCTTTGGCTGGATCCTGATCGCCGCGTCGCTCGCGGTGGTCGCGGCGCTGATCGCCCTGCTTTATTCCAAGCAGAGCAACCTGCATCGCGAAAAAGTGCGCTCGCAGGGCGTGGCGCTGGCGCGCGCGCTTTCCGGCAGCGAGCTCAACCAGCTGGTGCGCAGCGCCGGCGAGAAGAATCTCGTCGGCAGCTTCGTCTCCGCCCAGGCGAGCGATGCCTTCGCCTATGCCGCGCTGGTGACGAAATCCGGCGACAAGCTCTACGAGCTGACTGCGCCGGGCGCGATCGTGCCGGCGGCCAGCATGCCGGCCGAGCCCGCCTCGTGGTTTGGCGAGCACCCGCTGGTCTCGCCCGGCGACGGCAAGGCGATCCGCGAGTTCTTCGCCCCGGTGCTGCAAAAGGGAGAGCTGGTCGGCTTCGTGCGCCTCGGCTACTACGAGACGCTGGACGCGGCGCGCATCCTCGAGCTCTCGACCATGGCGCTGATGGCGCTGCCGGTGTTTCTGCTGATGGCGTTTTCCTATTTCATGATCCGCAAGGAGCTGCGGCCGCTCGGCGCGCTGACCCGGAAGCTGCAGGACGCGGGAAAGCATTACGGCCTGCAGCTCGGGACGCCGCGCGACCTGGAGTTCCGCCACCTCACGCAGCGCTTCGACGAGTTCTTCCAGGCCGCGGTCGGCAAGATCCGCGAGCTCGACCGCCAGACGCTCGAGGCGCAAGCCGCGAACCGCCTGCTCTCCTACAAGCACGAGAAGGCGCAGGCCATTCTCGACACGATTCCCGACGCCCTGGTGGTGGTCGACGAGTCCGGCGTGCTCACCTTCGCCAACCCGAAGGCGGTGGCGCTGCTCGGCCGCGAGCTGGAGCAGCTCACCGGCAAGCCGGCGGCGGAGTGGTGCCCGCGGCCCGAGGTGCATGGCCTGCTGGGGCGCCTGTCCGACCCGGACGCGTCGGCCTACAGCACCCAGGTCGACTACTCGATGGACGACGATCCCGAGCGACGCATGTGCGTGGCCGCGTATCCGCTGTTCGCGCCGCGCGACCGCTCGGTTCTGTACGGCATGCTGGTGCTGTTCCGCGACGTGAGCGAGCAGCACGCCGCGCGCCAGGCCGGCATGGAATTCGTCGCCCAGGTATCGCATGAGTTGAAAACGCCGCTCACCACCATCTCGACCTTCAGCGAGCTGCTGCTGGACTACGCCAAGCTGTCGGCCGAGGATCGCGTCGAGGCGGTGAACGGCATCCATGCCGAGGTCGGGCGCGCGGCGTCGCTCATCACCAACCTGCTGAACGCGTTCAAGCTCGAGGCGGGCACGCTGCCGCTCGAGCGGCAGCGCGTCAAGATCAACGACCTGCTCGCCGAGACCGCGCGCAGCCTGCGCCGCAGCGCGCAGAGCAAGCAGGTGGAGCTCGAGCTCAAGATCCCGCCCGACCTGGGCTCGGCCAGGCTCGACAAGCAGCTGTTCCGCATCGCGGTCGACAACCTGGTCGGCAATGCCGTCAAGTACAGCCGGCCGGGCGGGCGCGTGACGCTCGGCGCCGAACGGCTCGCCGGCGACCAGATCCGCATCAGCATCACCGACGAAGGCATCGGCATCTCCGCGGAGGAGAGCGAGAAGGTATTCCAGAAGTACTACCGCTCGAGCAGCAAGGAAGTGACTGCGCGCAGCGGCCACGGGCTCGGCCTGTACCTCGCCAAGCGCATCGTCGAGCTGCATCACGGCTCGATCTCGGTGCACAGCGAGCTCGGCAAGGGCACGCAGTTCTGCGTCGAGTTCGAAGCGGCCAGCGCGCCGCTCGAGGCGGTGGCCCCGTCATGAGCGCCGCCGCTTCGACGATTGCCCGCAGCCAGGCCGGGAGCGCGACCTACCTCACGCCGTCGGGGCCGCTGACCGGGGACGCGGTGCCGGCGCTCGGCGAAGCGGTCGACGCCTGCATCGCCGCCGGCAAGACGGCGCTGGTGCTCGATCTGCACCGGGTCACGCTGCTCGGCGGCGCGGCCATCGAAGCCCTGCTGGCGGCCAACGCGCGTCTGACCGCGCGGGGCGGCAAGCTCCAGTTCGCGCAACCTTCGGCGCTGGTGCGCGACATCCTGATCGCCAACCGCATCATCGATGCGGCGAGCGCGACCCAGCACGCGCCGCACATGGCGCTTCCGTTCGGCGCTCGCCCGGGCGTCGAGCAGAGGAAGAAGCTCGGCGACATCCTGGTCGAGATGGGGGTGGTGAGCGAAGAGCAGCTCGCCAAGGCGCTGCGCGCGCAGTCGCCGGGCAGCAAGCGCGTCGGCGACTGGCTGATCGCCAACGTGCGCCTCGCCGAAGCGGATCTGCTCAAGGCGCTCAGCCGCCAGACCGGAATTCCCTGCCTCGCGCTGCGCCCGGGCCTGTACGAGCCCGCGGCGGCCGCGCTGCTGCCGAAAGAGCTGGCGCGGCGTCTGCGCGTGCTGCCGATGTTCAAGGTCGGCAGCATGCTCACGCTGGCGACCGCCGACCCGCACGCGATTCCGGTGCTCGACGAGGTCGAGGACGTCACCGGCTGCAAGCTGCGCCTGGTGCTCGCCTCGGCGGAGGAGATCACCAAGTCCCAGTTCGACGCCTATAGCGGCGGCAACGACCTGACGCCGGCGCTGGCCGAGAACCTGCCGACCGACCTGCAGCTGGTCGAGGCGCCGGTGACCGACCACAGCGTGATCGACGAGATGGCCGCGGCCAGCCCGGTCATCAACCTGGTCAACGGGCTGATCCAGCGCGCGGTGCGCGACGGGGCGAGCGACGTGCACATCGAGCCCCTGCGCACGCGCTCGGTGGTGCGCTTTCGCATCGACGGGGTGCTTTACGA
This sequence comes from Burkholderiales bacterium, assembly GCA_035649875.1. Classification (GTDB taxonomy): domain Bacteria; phylum Pseudomonadota; class Gammaproteobacteria; order Burkholderiales; family SG8-39; genus SCGC-AG-212-J23. The sequence continues at coordinate 5,509 of DASRIR010000206.1, forward strand.
GGCGCTCACCCTGCGCCCCGATGTGCACCCGGCGATCGTCTCGCGACTGAAAGTCATGGCCAACCTGGATATCGCCGAGCGGCGCATGCCGCAGGACGGGCGCATCCAGGTGATCACGCAGGGACGCAACGTGGACGTGCGCTTCAGCTCGCTGCCCGGCATCCACGGCGAGAAAGTCGTGCTGCGGGTGCTGGACAAGAACCAGTCGATCCTCGACCTCGAAAAGCTCGGCATGCGGCCGACCAACCTCGAGCTGTTCAAGAAGCTCCTGAAGCGCAGCTACGGACTGATCCTGGTGACCGGTCCGACCGGCAGCGGCAAGACGACCTCGCTGTACGCGGCGATCAACTATCTCAGCAGCGTGGAGAAGAACATCGTCACCATCGAGGACCCGGTCGAATACCAGCTCGACAACATCAACCAGAACCCGGTGAACGAGAACATCGGGCTGGGGTTCGCCAAGATGCTGAAGCACATCCTGCGCCAGGACCCGGACATCATCCTGGTGGGCGAGATTCGCGACCGCGAGACCGCGGTGATCGCGGTGCAGGCGGCTCTCACCGGGCATCTGGTGCTTTCCACCCTGCATACCAACGACGCGCTCGGCGCGCTCACGCGCATGGTGGACATGGGCGTCGAGCCGTATCTGCTGTCCTCGGCGCTCTGCGGCGTGCTCGCGCAACGCCTGGTGCGGCAGGTGTGCGCGGCGTGCAAGCATACGTACCTCGCCGCGCCGGCGCTGGTCGAGCTGCACGGCCTGCCGCCGCAGGCCAGGCTGAGCAAGGGACGCGGCTGCCCCGCGTGCTACGACAGCGGCTATCGCGGCCGCATGGCGATCCACGAGATCGTCGAGTGCACCGAGGACCTGCAGCGCCTCATCATCAAGAACCCGACGCGCGACGAGCTGCACGGATTCGCCAAGGCCGCGTTCTCATCGACGCTCTTTTCCGACGGGCTGCAGCGCGTGCTGGAAGGGCGCACCACGCTCGAGGAAGTCTCGCGCGTGATCCACGCGAGCTAGCGCCATGGCATTCGAAATCGCCGACGACGCGCACCTCCAGTCCCCGGCTCCTGCGCAGGCAGGCGCGCCGCGCCGCTTCGGGTTGCGCGCCTTCTCGCGCTCGATCGGCGTGCGCGAGCGCATGGCGTTCACCGAGCAGCTCGCCCTGCTGCTCGATACCGGCGTCAGCATCCACGAAGCGCTGCGGGTGCTGCAGCAGCAGACCGCGGACCCGCGGCTGGCGCGCATCCTCCAGGCGCTGTTCGACGACGTGACGGAAGGCAAGCCATTCTCGCTCGCCCTGTCCCGCCACCCCGAGATGTTCTCGCAGACCTACATCAGCCTGGTGGCCGCGGCGGAAGAGGGCGGCTTCCTGCAGCAGGTCCTGCAGCAGCTGCTCGAGATCGACGACAAGAATACCCGGCTGCAGAGCGTGCTCGCCTCGGCGCTCACCTATCCGGTGTTCCTGATCGTGTTCTCGCTGGCGGTGGTGGTGTTCGTGCTGGTGGTGATCGTGCCGAAATTCCAGGACCTGTTCGAGTCGATCCGCGACCAGCTGCCGTTCGCCACGGTGGCGTTGATGGCGGTATCCGAGTTCCTCGCCAGGCACTGGCTGCTCACGCTGGCCGCGCTCGCCGCGGCCGCGGTTTCGGTCTGGCTGTGGGCGAGGACGCCGGCGGGCGAGTGGCTGCTGGACGACATGAAGATGCGCCTGCCCTTCGTCGGCGACGTGTTCATGCAGGTTTACCTCAACCAGACGCTGAACGTGCTCGGTCTCGCGCTGCTCAGCGGGGTTCCGGTGACCGCCGCGCTGAAGGCGTCGCAGGAAGTGATTCCCAACCGCCGCTTCGCGCGCTTCCTGGAGACGGTGCGCGAGGAGGTGAACAACGGGCGCGGCCTGGCCGCCGGCTTCCACAAGGCGCCGTTCATCCCGCCCATGGTGCGCGAGATGATCGCCACCAGCGAGCGCACCGGCGACCTGGGCAAGGTGATGATGCGCATTTCCGATTTCTACGGCCGCGAGCTGAATCGCCGCATCGGCATCGTGGCGAAAGTCGCCGAGCCCTTCATGCTCATGATCATGGGAATCGTGGTCGGCCTGCTGGTCGCGGCGCTGATCCTGCCGATCTTCAAGCTTTCGAGAGGGATGCACTAGCTTCGCACCATCGTCACATCCAGGGGAGAACCATCATGCAGGCAGTTACCAAGAGAGGAAGTCGCATGCGCAACACACTGAGCAGGCAAATCCAGGCCGGATTCACGCTGGTCGAGCTGCTGATCGTGGTGATCATTCTCACCGTGCTCGCGGCGATCATCGTGCCGCAATTCAGCAGCGCCACGATCGACGCCAAGGAAGCGGCGCTCGACGCGAACCTCGCCCGGGTGCGCTCGGCGGTCGAGCTGTTCCAGGCGCAGCACAACGGCAAGTACCCCGGATCGGCGGCCACCAGCGGCGCCACCTGTCCCGGCGGCGGCGCCGCCGGCACCGGCACCGCGGGCAGCGCGCAGGCATTCATGGACCACATGCTCATGTATTCCAACGCGGACGGTCAGACTTGCAGCATCGGCGATGCCACCTTCAAGTACGGTCCGTACCTGCGCAAAGGGATCCCGCACGACTCGCTCAACGGCAAGGGATCGGTGGTGGGCGAAATCGTCGTGACCTCCACCGGCGCGCCGATCACGCCGTCGGCGGCCACTGGCGGCTGGGCCTACGACACCAAGTCCGGCCAGATGGTCATGAACAGCAACGCGAACGATACCCGGGGCAAGCCCTATTACACGCATTGACCTCCATGCTCCGGCGCGAGGGTTCACCCTAGTTGAAGCGTTGATCGTCATTGCCTTGATCGGGATCGTCGCGGTGGTGGCGGTCCCGATGCTTCGGGCGCAGGATCCGGTGCGGCTCGACGCCGCGGCCACCGAAGTCGGGAACGCGCTGCGCTTCGCGATGCGGGAAGCGCAGCGCACTGGCGGCTACCTGCTGGTGGACGTCAGCACTCCGGGGCAATTGCGCGTGCACGCTTCCAATGCCTCGGGCGCGCAGCTCGGCGCCGTGAACGATCCGCTGACGAAGAGCGCCCTGGACATCGGCACCTCGCAGCCCCAGTGGCCGAACTCGATCGCCATGACCGGCAGGTTCTTCAGCGGCGGCGTGGCCTACACCCAGCTGCTGGTCGGGCCGGCGGGCCAGCTGCAGGCATTCGAGGGCGGCGTCAACCGCGGTGCGTTGCAGGCGGGAAGCGGCATCGAACTCACCGCCGGCACGCTGAGCGCCCTGGTGGCGATCAGCGAGACGACCGGCAGGGTCGCACTCCCATGAGTTCCAACGGCCAGCGCGGCTTCTCCTACGTGGAGATCCTGCTTTCCGTGGTGCTGCTCGCCGTGCTGCTGGTGCCGGCGCTCGAGGCGTTGCAATCGGCGGTCGCCGGCAACCAGAATGCCGCGCTCGCCAGCCGGGAGCTTGCGCTACAGGACAAGATGGAACGCGTGCTGGCCCGGCCATTCGCCGAGCTTTACGCGCAGACCTACGCCGCGGGAGGCAATACTCCCACCTCGGTGAGCGTGTCGCTCTCCGATTCCGTGGGCGCGCCCGCGCGCCGCAACGTGGTGCTCTACCGCTATGACGCCGCGGCCGCGGCGCCGAGCGCTGCGGACACCGGCCTGCTCGCGGTCACCGTCTACTACGAAAGCGAGGGCACGGAACGCGCGCTGAGTACCCTCGTCGGCAGGTGGTGGTGACATGCGCGCATGCTCCGCCACGCACGGGTTCACCATGATCGAGTTCATGCTGGCGCTCGTCATTGCCGCGATCCTGGTCGGCGCGCTGAATGGCATGGTCGATCTGGCGATGCAGGCGCGAAGCGCCGGCCGCCAGGACAACGAGCTCGTCTACCAGGGGCAGTTCGCGCTGGCGCGGATGGTGGACCAGGCACGCGCGAGCCCGGCAAAAGTGCTCGCCACGCCCGCCATCGCCAGCAGCACCGGCGACTGGTTTGCTCCCACCATGTACTGCCTGAAGGGCGGCGGCCGGCTGGTGGAGACCACCGCGTCCGATACCTCGTGCACCGGGGCGAAGGTGATCGCGGACAACGTCATCGCCTTTTCGGCGCAGCCGGTGAGCGCGGGACCCGTGGATCATCCGCTCGGCACGCTCAGCCTTACCCTGCAGGCGGGCGGCGCGCCCCTCGTGCTGACCACCAGCGTGCGCCTGGGAACGCCATGAAGGGCTTCACGCTCCTGCCGGTGGTCCTGGCCATGAGCATCGTGGCGGTTGTTGCCTTCCTGCTCAACCGGGACAACGGCCTCAACGCGCGCATGATCACCCAGCAATCCGACCTCGAGCGCGCCCGCTATGCCGCCCAGGCCGGGCTCCAGGCGGTGAATTACGTGTTGCAGGCGGCCGGCTGCAACGGCGTTTATCCGACCGCGGCGGCGCCGGTGAGCAATGCGAATTTCCGCGGCGCTTCCTACTCCGCCCATTCGACCACGGCGACCGGATCGCCGGTGACGCTGGTCGCGACCGGCAGCTACAAGGACGCCTCGGTCACCCTTACGCGCAGCGGCGTCCCTGTCTACCAGCCGAGGACCACGCGAGTGATACAGCCGGACCCCGGCACCGGCCAGGACACCTTCCTCGATTCGGCGCAGGAAAGGAACTTCGGCCGCGACACGAGGTTGCGGCTGCAAAGCGGCCGCTACGCCCCGCTGCTGAAGATCTCGCTTGCGAACCTGCCGGCCGGAAGCCGCGTGATTCCCTGGTACGACAGCGCGAACGCCAGGTTGCAGCCCGGCGCCGTGCTGTCCCTCTACCAGTTCGACATCGCCTCGTCGGGTACCGGCACGCTCATGTTGGCCGCCCATCCGATTACCCACAGCTGGCTGGCCGGCACGCGCATTGGCGGCGGCACGCCGGATGGTGCGACCTGGCTTACCTACGACGGCGCCAACGCCTGGTCCGCGCCGGGCGCGGGCTACGGGTCGGTGCCGCTTGCCACCACGCCTTACAGCGGCGCGATCGGCTGGGTGGACTGGGATCTCACCAGTGCGGTGGCCGCCTGGCTCGGCGGTATTCATCCCAATCACGGGGTCTGGATCATCGCCGCGGGTGGCAGTATCGGCAATACCGGCTACGTGAGCGCCAACGACAGCACCAACGCATCATGGCGCCCGAAGCTCACGCTCAGTGTCCTGCAGCCGTGCGGCACGGGCGGCACGACCCTCGCTCCTGTCGCCGATGCCCATCTCAAGAGCGGCAGCGACGAGACGCGCAACTTCGGCGCCGCCGCGGCAATGGACCTGAACTACACGAGTCCGGAGCGCCGCATCCTGGTGCGCTTCGACGTGAGCGCCATCCCGGCGGGAACGGTCATCAAGAGCGCCCTCCTGCGCGTGTACTGCCGTAGCGTGACGTCGCCCACCAGCGCGCCGAAGACCATCAATGCGTACTTCGTCATGGAATCGTGGGTGGAAGGGACGATGAGCGGTACCGGAACCGCAAACGGAGCGACCTGGCTCACGCGCAACGGCAGCGTGAACTGGACCAGCAGCGGCAGCGGCTCCGGACCCGGCGGCTACTACTACACGTCCTGGGTGGTGTCAGGCAAGGAAGAAGCGAGCGGCGTCTCGCCCCTGCCGGGCGGCTTCACGCAAGGCTGGGTCAGCTTCGATATCACCGCCGCGGCCCAGTATTGGCTCGACAACGGTCCGGGCAGCAACTTCGGCATGCTGCTGCGCATGCCGAGCACCACCGCCACCGACATCCTGCAGTTCGAATCTCGCGAAAGCACCGCCGGGACGGCGCCGCAACTCGTGGTGGTGTACCAATGAAGGCGCTGCGCGCGATCTGGTCGGCGACGGATTTTCCGGCGCTCGAGATCTCGCGTTACGCGGGCGAGGTGATGTGCCGCGAAGCGCGGCAAGGGGTGTTCGCGCTCGGCATGCTCACCATGCTGCTCATGTCGGGCTTCGCCGCGCTCTACCACGCGCTCGGCATGACGAGCGGCTATCAGTACACCTTCATCGTTCTCGCCGGGCTCGCGCTCCATGTGGCGCTCTCGGCGCGGCGGCTGCACGACCTGAAGGCGCTCTACCTGCTCGCCATGGTTCTGCTCGCGCTGAGCGGACTGGCCTGCACGCTGCTCGCGCACCGCGACGGGGCCTTCACGGCGACGCTGTTCAGCACCATCGTGCTGCTCTTCATGGTGGTGCCGGTCGTGCCGTGGGGGCTGCGCGAGGCGCTCGCCGCGGTGGCCGTGATGTACGCCATCTTCACCGGCTCGAGCGTGAGCGTCGGCGGACGTTTCCCGCCCGAGACGCTGTGGACGCTGCAGTTCCTCATGCTGAGCGCCGCGATGATCTCGCTCGCGCTCGTCGCCTGCGCCATCGTCATCCGCAAGGGCCACCTCGAGGCTCGGTTCAAGCTGAGCGCGGCGAACGAACGGCTGGCGCAGGCGTCGCTGCAGGACGCGCTCACCGGCGCCTGGAACCGCCGCTTCCTGGAGCAGCACTTCGACGAGATCGCGGCCCGCTTCCAGGCCGAGGGCCAGGGCTGCGTGCTCGCCATCGTCGACGTCGACCGCTTCAAGCAGCTGAACGACAGTCGCGGTCACGCTTTCGGCGACCGCGTGCTGCGCGACGTGGTCGAGGCGATGCGCCGCGAGCTGGACGACGACGAGTACGTGGTGCGCGTCGGCGGCGACGAATTCATCGTCGTGCTGAGGGACGACGCGGCGCGCGCGCGGCTCGACCGGATGTGCGGGGCGCTCGGCGAGGCGAGCCTCAGCATCGGCGCCGCGCGCGTGCGGGCCGGCGAACGCGCGCCCGCGCTCGGCGTGCTCTGCGAACGCGCCGACAAGGCGCTCTACGAGGCCAAGGCGCGCGGCCGCGGCCGGGTGTGCGACGCGCGTGATGAAGCGAGGGCCGCATGACGGCGGTCATGACGCGTTTGAGAGAAGCGCTGCCGCCGCGCGTGTTCGGCGCGGCGCGGGATATCGTCGGCCTGCACCTCGCCGGCGACCGGCTGTGCGCGGCGCAGATGCAGCGCACGGCCGGCGGTGTCGCGCTGTCGGCAGTCGGCTCGCTCGAGCTGGGCTGCCCGTGGTACGCGATGCTCGGCGAGCCGCGGCGCTTCCGGCATGCGCTCAAGCGTTTCTGGGCCGACCATGGCTTCCGCGGCAGCGAGGTGGTCGCCGCCATGCCGCAGGAGCAGCTGAAGGTGTTCAGCGTCGAGTACACGGCAGCCCCGGGCCAGACCGACGCGGAAGCGGTCGCGCACGAGGTGAAGGAGCGCATGAAAGGCAAGGCGGGCGGCCTGGTGGTCGATTTCGTGCCGGTGCGCCAGGCGAGTGCGGACGAGCGCTCGCGCGAGGCAGTGGTCGCTACCGCGGCGCGCGAGGACGTGACGACGTTCCTCGATTTCCTGCACCGCGCCGGCCTGCAGGTGAGCGCGCTGGACATCACCGGGATGGCGCTCAAACGCGTCGTGCCCTGGGTCGGCACGAGCAGCGCGCCGAACCTGCAGAACGCGCTGCTCATCCATTTCGGCGCGGCGTCGAGCCAGCTCACCGTCGTGTGGGGCCGCCGGCTGATGCTGGACCGCTCGATCGAGTTCTGCGAGCAGCGGCTGACCTCCCGCGTCGTGCGGGTGCTCGGCGTGGCGGAGCACGAGGCCAAACGCCTGCTCGCGGAGCACGGCCTCGCCACGGGCAACGCGGCGCGCTCCGAGATCGAAGGCATGCTGCGCGAGATCGTGGGCGCCGAGCTCGCGCTGCTCAACGCCGAGGTCAGCAAGACGCTTCACTACGCGGCTTCCAAGGCGCGCGGCAACGGCGTCGAGCGGGTGCTTCTGGTCGGCGCGGTCGCCCGCTTTCCCGGCGTCGCGCAACTGCTGAGCACCGGCCTCGGCCTGCCGGCCGACGTGCTCGACCCGCTCGCGGCCTTTTCCCACTCGCTGACCGGCGAACAGGCGGCCGCGCTCGCGCCGCTGTGCGGCGTCGCCGTGGCGGTCGGCCTCGCGCTGCGCGGCGTGCCAGGACCGGGCGCATGAGCGAGTTCAACCTCATCCCGGCGGACTACGCCCGGCGGCACGCGCTGCGGCGCCGCCTGCGCTGGGCCGCGGCCGGGCTGGTCATGCTCTGCTGCCTGATCGTGCTCGGGCGCTCGGCGCTCGGCCTGCTGATCGCCGGCGAGCGGAATCACGTCGCCCAGCTGCAGGCGAAGCGCCAGCTCTGGCAGGAGAGCAAGGCGAAGACCGAGCAATACACCAAGGAGGCGCTCGCCACCGAGAAGCAATTGCTCGCGCTGGACGAGCTGCGCCGGCGCGAGCACTTGCGGCTGTTCCTCGAGGCGGTGGACAGCGCTTACGTCGACCGGGTCTGGTTCGACGAGATCAGGTATTACCGGCGCGAGCACCTCCCGCTCCCGGCCACCGGACAGAAGGAAGCCCCCCAGCCCACGCGCATGGAGCAGCGCGTGGCGATGACCGGCCATGCCGCCAACCACATCATGCTGGCCGAATTCATGCGCAAGCTCGAATCGCAGCCCGCGATCACCGAGCTCACGCTGCTCGACACCGGCCCGCGCAGCTATCCGCAGGGGCTGATCATCGATTTCAAGCTCGCGCTGCTGGTCGAGCGCAAAGCGAAGGTCCTGCCATGAGCGCGCGCCTGATCGACGCACTTTCCAGGCTGAGCCCCGCCGCCTGGTGGTCGCTCGTGCTGCTGGTTGGCGCGCTGATCGCGCTCGAGGGCTGGCTGCTCGTGCTGCGCCAGCCGTTCACCGCCTACCGCGATCTCTCCGCCGCGCGCGAATCGCTGCGCGCGATCGAGGACATGACGGCCGCGCAGCATGCGGAGCAGCAGCGCGCGAGCCTGCGCACCAAGCAGCTCGGCGAGCGCCTCAGCGCCGAGCTCGACGCGCCGGCGTCGGAAGAACAGCTTACCGTAGCGCTGATGCGCAAGCTCGACCAGGCCGCCGCGCGCGACGGCGTGCGCCTCACCAGCCTCAAGCCCGGCGCGCGCCGGCACGTGCTTTCGTTCGAGGAGCTGAGCTTCGACGTGGGCGCGCAAGGAAAGTACCTGGCCTTATGCCACTGGCTGCTCGACTTCGAGCGCTCGCTGGGGAAGTTCGCGACGGTGACCGACCTGACCATGAGGTCGGGCGAGGCCGGACGCGAAGTGACGCTCAGTCTGCGGCTCGCGCTTTATCGGCCGCTGCCGGCGGGCGGAGGTGGGCGATGAACGCCGCTTCGCGCCTCGCCGCGCTCGCCCTGGCTGCGGCCCTGGCCGCGCTCGCGCCGGCGGCCATCGGGCAGGGCCGCGCGCTGCAGCACGACCCTTTCGCCAGGCCCGCGCTCGGCGTGAACCCGGCCCATGCCGGCGCGGGCGCGCCGTCGCGGCGCGCCCAGGCCGCGCCGGCGGTCGCTCCCAAGCTCAACCTCCAGGCGGTGCTGGTCGCCGGCCCGCATTCGATCGCCAACGTCGACGGCGTGATGGTGCGCGTGGGCGACGCGATCCAGGGCTATCGCCTGGTCGAGGTGGAGCATCGCTCGGCGGTGTTCGAGAAGAACGGCGCCAGATTCACCCTCGGGATCGGTGGCACCAAATGACAATGAGAACGCTCCACCTTCTCCTCCTGCTGCTGGTCGCCGGCGCGGCGCACGCGCAGGTGCCGCAGGCAGCCGACACCAAGCCCGCGCCGCTGCGGCCCGCCGCGGAAGAGCGCATCAACGTCAACTTCCGCGCCACGCCGATCGAGGAAGTGTTCGACATGCTGTCGAGGAAGGACAACGTCAACATCATCCTTACCCGCGGCGTCACCGGCACCGTCAGCGTCAACCTCTACAACGTCACGGTGCGCGAAGCCATTTACCGCGTGGCGCAGGCCTCGGGCTACTGGGTCGAGGAGCGCGGCGGCGACTACATCGTCCTCGCCAAGGAGACCAGCCTCGACTATCCCGGCACCCATACCCAGATCAAGACCTACAAGGTGCAGTATTCGGACGTGAAGCAGGTGGCCGACATCGTGAGCAAGTACGTCTCGCGCCAGGGCAAGGTCACGCCCCTCATCGGCCGCAAGCTGATCGTGGTGGAGGATCTGCCAGGCTTCGCCGACCGCATCGCCAAGCTGCTGGAGGAGCTCGACGTGGCGCCGCGCCAGGTGCTGATCGAAGCCAAGATCCTGGAGGTGACGCTCGACGACAGCGAGCGCTTCGGCATCAACTGGCGGCAGGCGTTCGGCGGCACCACCGACACGCGCGGCGTCTTCGGCACGGCCGGCCTCGCCGCCGGCTCGGCGGCGGCGCCGCCGGCGGGATTCTTCTTCAGCGTGATCATGAACGACCGGCTGGAGGCGTTCTTCACCGCCCTGGCGACCCGCGGCCGCGTGCGCACGCTCGCCACGCCCAAGCTGCTCGCCCTCGAGAACCAGGAGGCGAAGACGGTGATCGGCGACAGCACCGGCTACCGCGTCACCACCACCATCAACCTGGTGACCACCGAGAGCGTGCAGTTCCTCGAGTCGGGCGTGATCCTGAAGGTGACCCCGTCGGTGGATCAGAATGGGCGCGTGCTGATGAAGGTGCACCCCGAGGTGAGCACCGCCACGCTGAACGACGGCATTCCGTCCAAGAAGAGCACCGAGGTCACCACCGAGCTGGTGTGCGAGGACGGGCAATCGATCTTCATCGGCGGCCTGATCAAGAGCGGCAGCCTGCGGGAGCGCGACGGCGTTCCCGGCGCCATGGACGTACCCTTTTTCGGCGCGCTGTTCCGCAGCAGGACCGAAAGCGTGAGCTATACCGAGACCGTGGTGATGATCACGCCGCACGTGGTCACCGAGCCGCGCCAGCTGCAGGGGCTCTCGCAGGAACGGGCGCGCCGCGTCGAGCAGGCGGACCAGGTCATCGAGGAACACCGCCGGAAATTCGAGAACGCGCCGGAATAGCCGCCGCTAGCGAATCCCGGCGCGCGCGACGTCGCACTCGCCGCACACCCCCGGCGGGTGCAGAAAGACCGTTTCGTTCCGCCGCAGACGCTCGAGCGCCGCGCCCACGATGTCGCGCGAGCGCGCGAGGCGGGCCTGCGCCTTCCCCACCACGCCGATTTTCTGCTCGTCCCCGAGCCAGGCGTCGAGTAGCGCGAAGTTCTCGCAGCAGTGGTCGGTTTCGCCGTACTCGTAGCGCCGCGCGCGCCCGTTCTCGAGCACGGTGGCGTACTTGGGCTGGCGGTAACGCACGCCGGCGATGGCCTCGGCAACGTGCAGCGTGGTGTTGCAATCGTGGCCTACACCAAGCAACAAGACGGACCCGTTGAGCTGAAAAACCCGCCCCGGCGGGCTGTCCACGCCGTGCGGGATGTCGACCGGGTGCGGCCGCGTGAGGTGCACAGCTTGCGGGCCGAATGCGGCGAAGGCGTGCGGGTTGTCGCTGCGCAGCACGCCGGGCATGCGCCAGAACGTATCGGCGACTACGCCGAGCGCGCGGCAAGGCATGGTGGCGCGGTCGAAGGGCACGTCGTCGTCGTCGGCCATGCTCGGCATCACGAGAGTGCCCGCCGCGCCGAGCACCGCCAGCAGCGCTTCGATCAGGTCGTTCGGGCTCACGCCCACCCTGGAGAGCGCGCTGTGCACGAGCAGCACGCCGCCGGGCCGCACACCGAGGGCGCGCAGTGGGTCGATGAGCATTACAGGTGCAACATAACCGAAGGTGGCGGGCGGTAGAATTGCGCCCCTCCCCAGCCCCGTCAGACCCGAGCGTCCGCATGCGTTTCAAACAACTGGCTTTGATTCCGCTGGTCCTGGCGGTGGTCCTGATGCTGCCGGCCTGCGGGCCTTCCAACGGTCATGAGAAAGGCGGCAAGGGCGGGCCGATGGGCGGCGGCATGCCGGCCTCGGAAGTCGCGGTGATGACGGCCGCGGTGCAGTCGATTCCAGTCACCTTCGAATACGTCGGCCAGACCGCCGGCTCGCGCGAGGTCGAAGTGCGCGCGCGCGTCACCGGCATCCTGCTCTCGCGCAACTTCAAGGAGGGCGACCGCGTGAAGCAGGGCCAGTCGCTCTTCACCATCGATCCCAAGCCGTTCCAGGCGGCGCTCGCGCGCGCGGTCGCCGACGTGGCCGCCGCCGAGGCGCGCTATGACCAGGCGAAGCGCAACGCCGCGCGCCTCAAGCCGCTCTACGCCGAGAAGGCGGTGAGCCAGAAGGAGAACGACGACGCGGTCTCGGCCGAGGCGATCGGCGCCGCCGACGTCGCGGCGGCGCGGGCGCGGCTCACCGAGGCGCGCCTCAACGTCGAGTACACCAAGGTCGAGGCGCCGGTATCGGGCATCTCGACGCGCGCCATTCCCTCGGAGGGCACGCTGATTTCCGGGCCGAGCGTGCTGCTCACTTCGGTGGTGCAGGTCGACCCGATCTGGGTCAACTTCGGCATTCCGGACAACGAGCGCGCCCGCCTGCAGAAGGAAGTGGAGGCCGGCCGCCTGACGCTGCCGAAGAACGGCAGCGTGGAGGTGGCGCTGCGCCTCGCCGACGGCAGCATGTATCCCCACACCGGGCGGCTCAACTTCTCCGACGTGCGCATCTCCGCCGCCACCGGCACGCAGGAGGCGCGCGCCGAGCTGCCGAACAAGGACGGCATCCTGCGCCCGGGACAGTTCGTGCGCGTGGTGCTGCGCGGCGCGACGCGCCCGAACGCGGTCACCGTGCCGCAGCGCGCGGTGCTGGAAGGGCCGCAGGGCAAGTTCGTCTACGTGGTGGACGAGAAGAGCACCGCGTCGCCGCGCCCGGTGGAAGTCGGCGACTGGGCGGGCGAGAACTGGATCATCACT
>DASRIR010000207.1:0-23573 GCA_035649875.1 Burkholderiales bacterium
TTCGCGCGGCACGCTCTACCTGCCATACGCGACGTCGCTGCGCATGGGGCGCCTCGGCTACCAGAGCGACGCGCAGTCGAGCCTGATCGTGAGCTACAACAACCTCACGAGCTACGCCGCGTCGCTGCATGAAGCGCTCACCAGGCCATATCCGGCGTACGAGAAGATCGGCATTCGCGACGGCGAAGCGTACCGGCAGCTCTCGACCAGCCTGCTGCAGATCGAGAACGAGTTCTACAGCCCGATCCGGCCCAAGCGCCGCATCAAGCCCGGCGAGCGCCCGCTGCACGCGCTGCGCGAGCGCGGCGTCGAGTACGTCGAAGTGCGCCTGATGGACCTCGATCCGTTCAACCCGGTCGGCATCAACGCGCAGACCATGCGCTTCCTCGACATCCTGCTGCTCTACTGCCTGCTCGAGGAAAGCCCGCCCGACACGCCGCGCGAGCTGATCGCGATCGCGCGCAACAAGCTGCGTGGCGCGCAGGAAGGGCGCAAGCCCGGGCTCATGCTCGAGCGCGGCAACGCGCAGGTCCTGCTCGTGGATTGGGGCAAGGAAGTGCTGGCCGCGTGCGAGCCGATCGCGGCCGCGCTCGACGATGCGCGCGGCGGCGCCGCTCACCGGGATTCGCTGGTATCAGCGCAAAAGGCTTTGGCCGATTCGAACACCGCGCCCTCCGCGCGCGTGCTTCACGCCATGGCGCGCAACCACGGCGATTCGCACGTGCGCTTCACGCTCGCCGAGTCGCTGTCCCACCGCGGCACGCTGCTCGGCATCCCGCTCAGGCCCGCCGCCGAGGAGCGCTTCGCGCAGCTCGCGAAGGAATCGATCGACAAGCAGAAGAAGATCGAGGCGTCCGACCGGGTGGACTTCGAGACTTACCGCCAACGCTATCTCAACCCGGAATTGCTCCGGGCCGAAGCCCTAGAGAAATAATTCGGGGACGGAGCCCTAACTCCGAAAGCTGCGCCAGCCGTGGAGTTAGGGCTCCGTCCCCGAATTATTTATTTTCCGGCGGTGCCGCCGGCGTAGATGGTGCCCTTGCGGTCGGGCGACCAGACCACCTGCTCGTCCACCGCGTACAGCGCGCACGGCTCCTTGGCGTTGATGCGGCACTCGCGAACCGCGACCTCGGCGGCGTCGGGCAGGCCGCCGGCGAAGCCGCAGCGGCCGTCGCCGCTGAAGGCGTAGGCGCGCGGGCCAGGCGACTCGAGGAAGGCGCGGTACAGGCCGCGGCACGCGTCGGTGCGGGCCTGCGGCAGGTGCTCCACCTGCTGGAGCGGATTCTTGGCGTCCAGCCGCTCGAACGGGATGCCGTGCTTGCCGAGGAACTGCTCGACCGCGGGCAGCCAGTAGCGCACGCCCAGCACCTCGCTGAACATGTAGTGGCCGTCGCGCCCAAACGCGGGCTGCAGCACGTACTCGGCACGTGCGCCGCCCGCGGTGAAGCGCTCGTACCAGAGGCGCGAGGTCTGCGCGTTGAAGTAGAGGTCGTTCTCGGCGTAGTGCAGGAGCACCGGCGCCTTCACGGTCTTGCCCACCGACTCGAGCAGCTTGGCGACCGGCTCGATCGCGCACGGCACGCCGGGGCGGAAGTCGGGATTGCCGCCGCGGCCGGCGGCGAAGCTCAGCACCGCGATCAGCCCTTCCGGGTTGCGCGTGCCGGCGGTGTACATGGAGACGATGCCGCCCGCCGACTGGCCGGCGAGGATCATGCGCTTGCCGTCGACGTAGGGCAGCGCGCGCGTGTACTCGTAGGCGGCCATCACGTCGTCGGACGCGGCGGACTCGCCCTTGCGGTAGTCGGGATTCGCGCAGGTGCCCGGATCCTCGGCGAACTCGCCGCCGGTGGCGCCGAAGCCGCGGCGCAGGGGCATCACCACTACGTAGCCGCGCCGCGCGAACACCGCGGCGGAATGGAGGAGGAGCTCGGAGGACTCGCGCGCCCGGCCGGTGGCCGAGCCGGGCGTGCCGTGGTTCAGGACCACCGCGCCGTACGGGCCGGCGCCATCGGGCCTGAGGATCGTCGCGGCGATGGTATAGCGACCGGCGGGGATGCGGACGTCTTCCTGGACCAGGCGTGGGCCGAAGGTCTCGTCGGCGTAGGCACCGAAGGAAGCTGCGCCGGCGAGCCAGAGGCACAGCCACAGGAACTGGCGCAGGCCTGCTGTCCCCTTGTGCACTGTCGCTCCCCCCGCACTGGTTATTTCGACTACGCAGTGTAGCCACTAAAAACGACGCGGTGTAGCGAAAATTTGTAGTCGTTCTGTAGAGTGAAAAACTACGCGAAAAATGTCGCCTTGGCGCGACAATTCCGACTTACGGTGACAGCGAATTTGCGCGCTTTGCTTGCCAAACGTGGAGAAATCCTCATCGCGCCGGGCGCGAGCGATGCGCTTTCGGCTCGCCTGATCGAAGCGCACGGCTACAAGTGCGTCTACGTCGGCAGCTACGCCACCGCCGCGAGCCGCTTCGGCCTCCCGGATACCGGGCTTTTATCGTTGGAACAGCTAGCCGCGCAGGCCAGGACCATCGTGGACGCGGTGCGCATACCGGTCATCGCCGACGCCGAAGCATTCGATGGCGCGGTGCCGGCGTTCGAAGCCGCCGGCGTATCGGCGATCCATATCGAGGACCACACCGGCGCGGGAAAGCACACGAGCGCGCCGCAAAAGCTGTATTCCAAGGAAGAGGCGGCAGAGCGCATCCGCGCCGCGGTCGCAGCGCGCAAGAACCCGGACTTCCTGATCGTCGCGCGCTCGGACGCCTTCTGGGTGAATCGCGACCTCGAGGACTGCATCGCGCGCCTCGCGCTTTACGCTGAAGCGGGCGCCGACATGGTGTTTCCCACCCTGGTCGGCCAGCGCGAGCTGCACGAGGTGCGCCGCCGCATTGCCAGGCCGATCATGGTCGTCGACAACCCCGAAGGGCGCCACGACGGCGCGGCGATCGTCCTTTACTACGCGTTTTCAATTACTCGGCAATTCGCGGCCCTCAAGGAAGCGCTCGCGCGCGGCGAGCTCGCGAGCGACAACGCGCCGCTCGAGGCCTTTCTCGGCTATAAAGACGCGACGGGGAGGTAGCTCATGAAGAGACTGGTTCTCCTATTGGCGACGGCGCTGGCCGCCAACGTTTCCCTTGCCCAGTACCCATCCAAGCCGCTGCGCTTCATCGTCGGCTTTCCGCCCGGCGGCTCGGCCGATCCCACCACGCGAATCATCGGCGCGGCGCTCCAGGAGCAGCTCGGCCAGCCGGTCGTGGTCGAGAACCGGCCCGGCGCCGACAGCGCGATCGCGGCCGAGATGATCACGCGCGCGGCGCCCGACGGCTACACCATCTTCTTCGGCTCGAACAGCGCGATGACCGCGGCAGTGGCGCTGCGCAAGGCGCCGGCCTACGACCCGCTCAAGGATTTCTCGCCGATCGCGCTCGTCGGCCGCGCCACGATCTTCTTCTACACGCACCCGTCGGTGCCGGCGACCACGCTGCGCGAGTTCGTCGCGTACGCGAAGGCCAACCCCGGCAAGCTCAACTACGGCACCGGCAATCCGCTCTCGATCCTCTACAACGTGCAGCTCATGCAGGCCACCGGCATCGAGATGGTGCAGGTGCACTACAAGGGCGAAGGCCCGCTGATGCCCGACATCATCGCCGGGCGCGTGCAGTCGAGCTTCATGAGCCAGGGCACCGCGATCTCGAACGCGAAGGAAGGCAAGCTTCGCGCGCTCGCGGTCCTGCTCGACAAGCGCAGCGCGCTGCTGCCCGACGTCCCCACCATCGCCGAGGCGGGCGTGCCGGAAGTCACCGTGCGCCAGTGGGCAGGCGTGTTCGGCCCGCCGAAGATGCCGCGCGAGATCGTCGAGCGCCTCAACAAGGAAGTGAACGCCGCGCTCAAGCGCCCCGAGGTGCTGGAGAAGCTGCAGAGCTACGGCTACGCCGCCGAGGGCAGCACGCCCGAGCGGCTGCTGGAAATCAACCGCGCCGACCTCGAGCTCTGGCGGCGGCTGGTGAAGCAGGCCGGAATACCCCTCGAGTAGCGAATTCGGGGTCAGTGTCGCAATTCAGTTCTTACGTACGTAAAAACGAATTGCGACACTGACCCCGAATTCGTTTGGGGCGGAGCGAGCCTGGCAGGTAGAGCGGATGCGCGGGATGCCCGCTCGCGTTGAGACGCAGCGAGTGCGGCGCGACGGCGTGTTGCCTCAGCATGCCGAGCACGGCGTCGCCGCGGCCGAGGTGCGCGCCGTGCTCGCCCCAGGCGCAGACGACGAGTTTCGCAGTGGTTGCAGCCTGGACGATCGCGCGATCGTTTCCCCGCCCGACCGGGTTTTCGACAATTCGCAGAGCACTCGGGTCGGTTGAGCGCCACGCGAAAATATTCGTCACCACGAGCGCGCCGAATCCCCAGCGCTCGGCGTACTTGCGGGCGCGGGTGCATGAGGGGTCGAGCTTGAACTCGTCGGCGGTGCTCGGGTTCAGCATCAGGAAGTTCGCCACCGGCTTCGATTCGTCCCAGCAGCGCCAGAGCAGGTAGCGCCAGCGCCGGCATTTCGAGAACACCGCGCCCGCGGGGGTCATTTCTTCTTCTTCAGCATCTCGGCCAGGCCTTCGAGCGGCCGGTGCTTCGCCGGCGCCGGCCGGGCATCGGGCTCGGTCCCCGACCTGAAGTCCTCGAGGCGGGCGTGCTCGTTCTCGTGACAGTAGACGCAGAGCAGCTCCCAGTTCGAGCCGTCGGGCGGGTTGTGGTCGTGGTTGCCGTCCTTGTGGTGCACGGTAAGCTCGCGCAGCCGCCGGCCCTCGAACTCGCGCGCGCAGCGCGCGCAGACGTGCGGCAGGAGCTTCAGCGCCAGCTCGCGGTAGCCAACGTCTTTCGTCATGGCAAGAATTATCCATGCGTCCGCATCGTGTGGGACGCGGTAACACGCGGGTGAAAAAATCACAGCGCGCTAGCCGGTTCGGTAACTGACCGGGCGCGTCGGGCGAGGCACTCTGTTGAAAGAGGGGGCGGCGCGCGACGACGCGAAGTTCTAGGGGAACAGCGGCCCGCCGCCCCCTGCTGGCGCTCCTAGGCCCACATCCCGCGCAGCCGCGCCGCCACATCCACCGTGTGGCTTCCGGAGACCGTTTCGTCGCCCGTCCGCGTCTCGCCCCACGCCACCGGCTCCATGCACGCGAGCACCGCCTGCGTCATGAACCGGCTCTTCGCGCCGTACACGTGCCGGTCGCCCATGCGCGACTGCGCGGCGACGTAGTACTTGAGCGGCGCGATCACGTGGAGCTCGCTCTTCGCCCGCGTCATCGCCACGTAGAGCAGGCGCCGCTCCTCGTCGATCAGCTCCGGACGGCCGGTGGAGAACTCCGACGGAAAGTTGCCGTCGGCGACGTTCAGGATGTGCACCGCCTCCCACTCCTGCCCCTTCGCCGAGTGCACGGTCGAGAGCACGAGGAAGTCCTCGTCGAGATAAGGCTCGCCCGAAAGGTCGCCCGTCGCGCTCGGCGGGTCGAGCGCCATCTCGGTAAGGAATGCCGATCGCTCGCTGAATTGGCTTGCGATCTTCTCGAGCTGAAGCAGGTCCCCTGCTCTCACCTGCGCCGCGTCGTACAGGCGCTCGAGATGGGGCAGGTACCACTCTCGCACGCGCTGCACCTGCCCTTCCCAGGGAGAATCCGCCAGGGCGGCCATCAAGGCATCCGCTTCCCCGTTTCCGGTGGCAAGCGACTTCCATGAAAAACCGCTCGCCTCGAAGCGGGTGAACACGCGCGCCGCCCCGGCCGGCCCGACGCCCGGCAGAAGTTGCAGCGCGCGAAACGCGGCGATGCGGTTCTGCGGGTTGTCCGCCCAGCGCAGCACCGCGAGCAGGTCCTTCACGTGCGCGGCCTCGAGGAACTTGAGCCCGCCGTACTTCACGTACGGGATGTTGCGCCTCACCAGCTCGAGCTCGAGCAGGTCGGAGTGATGCGACGCGCGGAAGAGCACCGCCTGGTTCCGCAGCAGCACGCCGCGCTCGCGCGCCTCCAACACGCGCGTGACCACGTACTGCGCCTGCCCCTCGTCGTCCGCCACCGTCACGTAGCGCGGCTTCGCGCCGAGCTTCTTCTTCGAGTACAGGTTCTTCCCGATGAGGGCATTGGCGCTGTCCAGTATTTGCTGGGTCGAGCGGTAGTTTTCTTCCAGCGAGACAATCGAAGCATTGAACTGCTTCTGAAAGCCCCGGATGTTTGCGACGGTCGCAGCGCGGAAGGAGTAGATCGCCTGCGCGTCGTCGCCGACCACGGTCACGCCCTCGCCCGTGGGCTTGAGGCGCTGCAGGATCTCCGCCTGCAGCACGTTCGTGTCCTGGTACTCGTCGACCAGCACATGGTCGAAGCGCGCGCCGATCTCGGCCGCGAGCGCTCCGTCCTGCATCATCGTGTGCCAATAGAGCAGGAGATCGTCGTAATCCAGGCTTTGATTCTGAATCTTGCGCTCTACGTATGCCCGGAACAGCCCCGTAAGCTCCGCTTCCCATTCCACGCACCACGGAAACATGAGCTGCAGCGTCTCGGCGAGCGGTCGTTGCGTATTCACGCGGTGCGAATAGATCGCGAGGCAGGTGTCCTTGCGCGGGAAGCGCTTCTCCGACTTCGAGAGCCCGCGCTCGTGGCGCACGACGTCCATGAGATCGGCCGCGTCGCCGCGATCGAGCACGCTGAAGCTTTCCGCCAGGCCGAGGCGCTTGCAGTACTTGCGGATCAGGCGATTGGCGATCGAGTGGAAGGTCCCGGACCACGGCAGCCGCACGTCCTTCTTCACCTGCGCCACGATGCGGCTCGCGCGGCGCGTCATCTCGAGCGCTGCGCGCCGAGTAAACGTCAACAACAAAATCCGTTCTGAAGAAGAACCTTGCAGAACTAGATGCGCCACCCGGTGCGCGAGCGTATTGGTCTTGCCGGTGCCCGCGCCGGCGACGATCAGCAGCGGCGCGGTGCCGGCGTGCGCGGCTTCGCGCTGCCTGGTATTGAGCTCCATGAGCCGGATACTGTATATATTTCCAGTCCGGCGGGCAAAAAAGAAGCCGTCCGAGGACGGCCTCTTAGGGGTGAGCCATTAACCAAGGGAGGGAGGTTGAATGGCTCGGGGGGGAGACCTCACTTTAGGGACCTGAGGCTGTGTTGTCTGTCGCCCGCTTTGGCTTTTTGATGTCAGGGATCAGCTACAGGGCCTTTCCCGACAAGTGAGTGCCGGCTTTGTCCGGCTATCCGATGTCGATGGGCACGAAGAGGCTGTCTTCGCCCCGCTTGACCAGTAAAGCTACGGTGCCCTTGGCTTTCTCGGCCGCGGCGCGCAGGTCGTCCGCGCTCTTTACCGGCTTGCCGTTGACCGCCGTGACCACGTCGCCCGGCCGGATCCCGGCCCGGGCGGCGGCGCCGGCGACGTTCTCGACCACCAGGCCGGCTTCCGAGGGACGCACCGCCAGGCCGAGCTTGCCGGTCGGGGCCGAGGACTCGCCCTCGGGGGCGGCGGCGACCTGCTCGGGCTTGAGCTCGCCGACGGTCACGGGCACGGTCTGCTTCTTCCCATCGCGCCACACCTCGAAGCTCGCCTGGCCGCCCGGCTTCACCGCCGCGACCAGCGGCGGCACCTCGGCCGAGCGCTCGATGCTCTTGCCATTCACGCCGAGCAGCACGTCACCCGGCTTGATGCCCGCCTTCGCGGCCGGGCTGTCCTTCTCCACCGAGGAGACCAGCGCGCCGCGCGGGCGGTCGAGGCCGAAGGACTGCGCGAGCGACTGCGACACTTCCTGGATCGCGACGCCGACGCGCCCGCGCTCGACGCGCCCGTGCTTCACCAGCTGCTCCTTCACGTTCGCCGCGACGTCGATCGGGATCGCGAACGCGAGGCCCTGGTAGCCGCCGGTGCGCGAGTAGATCTGCGACGCGATGCCGATCACCTCGCCCCTCAGGTTGAAGATCGGCCCGCCGGAGTTGCCGGGGTTGACCGCGGCGTCGGTCTGGATGAAGGGCACGTAGGTGCCCTGCGGCAGCGAGCGCGAGGTCGCGCTCACGATGCCGGCGGTCACGGTGTTCTCGAAGCCGAAGGGCGAGCCGATGGCAAGCACCCATTCACCCACGCGAACCTTGGACGGATCGCCCAGCCTGACCACCGGCAGGCCCTTCGCTTCGATCTTTACGACCGCGATGTCGCTCGGCTTGTCGGCGCCGACGACCTTGCCCTTGAACTCGCGCCGGTCGGTCAGGCGCACGCGCACTTCGTCCATGCCTTCGACCACGTGCGCGTTGGTGAGAATGGTGCCGTCGGACTCGACGATGAAGCCCGAGCCCATGCCGCGGCGCGGCGTCGGCGGCTCCTGCTGGAAGCGGCGGAAGAATTCGCCGAACGGGCTGCCGCGGAACTCCTCCGGGATCTCCGGCGCCGCGGCGCCGGGCTTGGCGGCGGACGACGCCGTGATGTTGACCACCGCGGCCTTGTTCGTCTCGACGATTGCCGCGAAGTCCGGCAGGGTCTGCACCGCGGGCACGGTTGCCGCGGGCTGCGCATTCACATTGATCGGAAGCTGCGTTACGCCGATGCCCGTGCCCACAAGGGCGAGCACGAGCAGGGCGACATAAGCCACCTTGGCCTTCATGGGTTTTCTCCTGCGAAATTGGTCTGCTAGTTTCGATAGAGACCCGCGAGCGGCGGCGCGAGTTCCGCAGCTCGAGCGCCAGCTTGTTACGAAATGTTTTACGCTCCCGAATTCGGGGTCAGGGTGGGAATTCTGTTTTTGCGTCGGCAAGAACGAATTCCCACCCTGACCCCGAATTCGATCTCAGGAGAGAAAGCATGACTACCGCCGTCCCCAACCACGCGCTGCGCCAGCTGCGCGCCGGAAAGCTCGCCATCGGCCTGGGTGTCAACCAGGCGCGCACCGTCGGCATCGCCACCATGGCGAAGACCGCGGGCTTCGACTGGCTGTTCATCGACGGCGAGCACGGCTCGCTCGACGCCGACGAGGCGGCGCAGATCGCCACCGCGTCGCTCGCGGTCGGCGTCACGCCGATCGTGCGCGTCGCCGGCTTCGAGCACTGGCACGCCTCGCGCCTGCTCGACAACGGCGCGCAAGGCATCGTCTTTCCCCACGTCGACGATGCGGCTACTGCGAAGCGCGTCGCCGACGCGTGCCGCTATCCACCGATCGGCAAGCGCTCGATGGGCGGCGCGCTCGCGCAGCTCGGCTACGCTTCAGTTCCGGTCGGCGAAGCATCGCGCCTGGTGAACGACGAGACGCTCGTGGTGGTGATGATCGAATCGCCGCAGGGCGTGCAGAACGCCGACGAGATCGCGGCCACCAAGGGCGTCGACGCGCTCCTCATCGGCACCAACGATCTCTGCTTCGAGATGGGGATCCCGGGGCAGTTCAACGACCCGCGCGTGAAAGAGGCCTACACCAAGGTGATCGCGGCTTGCCGCAAGCACGGCAAGTTCCCCGGCATGGGCGGGCTCTATACGCCCGAGCTGCTCGAGCGGCACATTGGAATGGGCGTGCAGCTCATCCTCAGCGGCTCGGATTTCTCGCTCCTCATGCAGGCGTCGACCGCGCGCGCGTCGCTGGTGCGCGGCTTCGAGCGGAAAAACTAGGCGCGCGAGGGCCGGTTCGTCACGCGGAGCGTATTGCGCACGCCGCTCACGCCCTCGACGCGGCGCGCGAGCGCGCCGGCGCGCTCCACCTGCGCCATCGAGTTGACGAAGCCCTTGAGATGGACCATGCCGTCGCGCGTCTCCACCGAGATGTGCGTGTCCTTGAGCACCGGGTCGCGGTCGAGCGCGCTCGTCACGCGCTCGGTGATCACGGCATCGGCGAAGCCTTCGCCCTTGTCCTGCGCGCCTGCGTCGCCGAAAGCGCAGAAAACGGCCAGCGCCGCGGCGTAGATCCACCCGCGTAGATTGGGCGGCTTGTCCCGGGCAGGCGTGCTGCCGCGACCGGCCAGCTTCCACTGTGCCTTGTCCATCGCGTCCTTTCTGTCCGCCTGAAATCGGCGGCTCGGGCCAGGCTTGTTGCTGCGTAGCGGGAGGTCTGCTGAGAATCGCCGCAGGGTTGCGGCGGTGGGCGACAGGTTACTTCCGGAACACGGGCCACCATACTGCCCGCTACCTGCGCGGTCAAGGAATATCGGTCCGCGATGACTGTGCTTTTCTGAGCTGCCACGCCCGCCAGCCGACTGCGCCGGCGACCACGCCGCAACCGGCGGCGATGAGGAACGGCGCGGTGTAGCTCCCGGTCGCGTCGTAGAGCGTGCCCGCAAGCAACGGCCCGACCGCGCTCCCGGCAGCGCTGCCGATCAGCCCGGCGCCGACGATCGCGCCGAAGTGCCGCCCGCTGAAGCGGTCGCTCACCATCGCGGGTATGAGCGACGCGGTCGCCGAATAGCCCACGCCGAGCAGCACCGCGTACGCGTACGCGCCCCAGCGTGAAGGGTTTGTACCCAATGCAAGCAAGGCAAAGGCGCTGGCGACCATGATCGCGATCCCGCCGAGGTACACGAGCTCCCGGTCCATCCGGTCCGACAGCCACCCGCCGCCGATCTTGCCGAAGATGCTCGAGAATCCCACCACGCCCACCACCGTCGCCGCCACGAGCGCGCTCAAGCCCTGGTCGACCAGGAACGCGACCTGGTGCACGTGGAGCGTCTGCGAGCTCAGGTTGCCGAAGAAGAACGCCGCCCACAGCAGCCAGAACGGCTGCGAGCGCATCGCTTGCCTCAAGGTCAGCGGCGCGGGCTCCGACCCCGATCTCGCCGGGTGTTGCTGGATTGGGGGCTGAGCCCGGTTTTCCGTTTCCCTGCGCCGGAGAATCGACCACCGCAGCCACAGCGAAGACGGCACGATCCACACCACGGCGATCAGCCCCAGCACGCGAAACGCGGTGCGCCAGCCGAACGCGTCGATCAGGAGCTGCGTGAGCGGCACCACGAGCAGCATCCCCACGCCGACCCCCGAGCTGATGATGCCGACCGAAAGCCCGAGGCGCTCCTTGAACTGGCTCTGCACGAAGACGAGCGAGGGCACCCAGCCGCCCGCGCACACCGCGAGCGCGGTGAACACGCCGAAGAAGAGGTAGAGCTCGAGCGGCGTGGAGATGAAGCTGTCGGCGAACAGCGTGAGCCCCATCGCCGCGCCGCCCACCGCCATCACGCGCAGCGGGCGGAAGCGCGCGCACAGCGCGCCGACCACCGGGTTGATGCCGCCGTGCACCAGCGTGAACACCGAGAACGCACCCGCCAGCACCGAGCGGCTCCAGCCGAACTCGGCGAGCAGCGCCACCAGGATCACGCTGTACGAGTACCAGATGCCGTACGAGATCGCGAGCGTGAGCCCGACCACGCACAGAGAAACGTAGCGGAATGAATTCGGGGTCAGAGCCCGAATTATTGCCGCTTCATGCCGCCTTCTTGACCACCAGGCGCACGTTGAGGCCGGCGCGGGTCGCGATGACGACCAGCGCGTCCAGGCTGAATTGGCCGATCTTCCCCTTGAGCAGCGCATTGAGGCGCGGCTGCGTGAGCCCAAGCGTCTTCGCGGCGGCGGCCTGAGTCATTCCGCTCTTCTGGTGGAACCGCACGATGCGAATCATAAGATCGGCGCGCATCTTCAGGTTCTCGGCCTCCACTTTGGGGAAGCCGAGGTCAAGAAAGACATTTCCGCTGCCCCGCACGGACTTCAGCTTTTCGGCCATCGCTGCCTCCGGTCCTGGACAAGCGACCTGAACCTGCGCCGCGCTCACGCGGAACGCGCCACCCACGCGTACCCGAATCTCGTTTACGCCGAGCCCGACCGCAGGCATCGGCTTCCAATCCGATGGCTCCGCGCCGGCCTGGACCAGCCCGAGCTGGACGCCTGCTTCCTGGCGCGCCTCCTGCGCGAACTCCCGCACGCACGCAAGGCTCTCGCCGAGCCAAACGACATGCTTCACGCCATTATCTCAAAGTAGATATAAACGTAAACCTCCCCCACTGGTATGGAAACGCCCGCGCCCTCTGGCCGTTGACGGCGCCGCCGCGATCGCGGCGCAAGCTACGCGACTACTGTGGTAGTCCACGTACGATAGCGCTGTGCTCGAGCTCTCCCCCTTGGCCCTCGCCTACTGCATCGCCGTGCTGCTGCTCAACTTCACCCTGCGCGGCAGCCTCGGCTTCGGCGGCGCGCTGGGCCTGCCGCTCCTCGCGCTCGCGCTTCCGGTGAAGGTGCTGGCGCCGGCGTGGAGCCTGGTCGGGATCGTGTCGTCGGTCGCGATCGTCGGCCGCGGCCGGCGGCACGTCGACCGGCGCGAGTTCCTCGGCGTGCTGCCCGGCTGCGCGCTCGGCATCCTCGCCGGCATCTTTGTCTTCGCCGCGCTCGACGCCGTGCTCCTCGCGCGCGCGTTCGGCGCCTTCATCATCCTGTACGCCGCCTACTCGTGGTGGATGTCGACGCGGCCCGCAGGCACCAAACCTTTCCAATCAAGGATTCTCCGACCGGCCGCGAGCTTCTTCTCCGGCGTGGTCGGCTCGATGTTCGGCGCGATGGCGACCATCTTCTTCGCGATGTACTTGGACGCGGGCCGCATGACCAAGGACGCCTTCCGCGCCACCATGTCGGCGATGATCCTCACCATCAGCATCGCGCGCACCGTCGGCTACGCCGCGGTGGGCGAGCTCACGCTCGACTCGGTGATCCTGTGCGCCGCGGCGATCCCGGCGATGGGCGTCGGGCTGCTGGTCGGCGACCGGATCCACACCAACATCTCGCAGAAGACCTTCCAGCGCGTGGTCTGCGTGCTGCTCGCCCTGTGCGGAGCGGCGCTATGGGGTCAGGGCTGGAATTCTGGTTGAACCTAGTTCAAACGAATTCCGGCCCTGACCCCGAATTTTCTGACCCCGAATTACAGCCTTAACAGCCTGACCAGCTCTTCTTCTTGCACTAGCTTGATCTGCTTCTGCTCCGCGAACTTGCGCGCGTTGTCGGTCACCTCGCCCACCGCCACATAGATCCGCGCATGCGCGCCGCGCTCGCGCGTCGCGGTATCGAACTCGCGCAGCGGCTCGATGCCGGTGCGCATCGCCTTCCAGCGCTTGCAGGAGACCAGCGTGACCAGCCCCTTGTGAGTGAGCGCCAGGTCGGCCCCGCCTCCCGCCGGCACCGCCGTCATGCCGTCGCGCCTGAACCCTTCCTCCAGCGCCGCGCGGAAGCCTTCCCACGGCAGCGCGCGGGCGCGCTCGAGCGTCTTGGCGATGCGCTTTTGCCCG
The DNA here is from genome assembly GCA_035649875.1 of Burkholderiales bacterium. GTDB lineage: Bacteria > Pseudomonadota > Gammaproteobacteria > Burkholderiales > SG8-39 > SCGC-AG-212-J23. The sequence goes on from DASRIR010000207.1 coordinate 13,262, forward strand.
GGGCGGCGCAGCTGCTGGAAGACCGCGTAGATCCCGATCACGAGGAACGGCGCCGCGAAGGCCACTGCGATGCCGTCGTTGCCGAAGAGCCGCACCCCCAGGAACGCCGCGCCCGCCAGCGCGAAGCTCACCCACCAGGGCGAGCGCAGCAGGATGGCGAACAGCGAATTGCGCGGCAGCTCGAAGGCCATGGCGGAGCCATTCTAGGGCGAAGCCGGAAACGCTCCTGAAACGATAAGCAACAAGAAAGACATCCGCGGCGCCGGGGGCGCCGTGAATACTCGCACCCATCACCAAAGGAGGAAGCACCATGATCTACCACGTCTTGAGGGCGACCATCGTCGGCGCCATCCTGCTCGCCAGCGCGGCGGTCGAAGCGCTCGCCGATCCCGTCGTCGACTGGAACGTCCGCGCGAACGAGATCGTCGTCGAATCGAAGATCGGCACCCCGCCCGCGATGCGCGTGATGGCGATCGTGCAGACCGCGGTGCACGAAGCCGTTCAGCAAGCCGCGCAGGACGGGTCGGTAGACGCCGCCGTGGCGGCGGCGAACCGCGCCACGCTCTCCAAGCTGCTGCCCGCGCAGCAGGCTTCGATCGACAAGTTCTACCAGGACGCGATCGGCGCGCTGCCGAAGAGCCGCGCCACCGCCGCCGGCATCGAAGCCGGCGAGCGCGCCGCGGTCGCCGTGCTCGCCGCGCGCGCCGACGACAACGCCGCCGCTCCCGTCGCCTACCGCCCGCACACCGACGCCGGCAAGTACGTGCCGACCGCCGCGCCCGCGGTGCCGCAGTGGGGCATGCGCAAGCCCTGGCTGATGAAGAGCGCTGCGCAGTTCCGTCCCGCGCCGCCGCCCGCGCTCGAGTCGTCCGCCTGGGCGCGCGACTACAACGAGGTCATGCTCTTCGGCGCGAAGAACAGCAAGTGGCGCAGCGCCGAGCAGACCGAGATCGCGAACTTCTGGGAGTACTCGCTGCCGCCGATCTACCACGGCGTGATGCGCTCCGTCGCCGTCCAGCCCGGCCGCACCGCCGAGCAGAACGCCATGCTCTTCGCCGCCGCGACCCAGGCGCTCGACGACGCGCTGATCGCGGTGTTCGACGCGAAGTACGCCTACAACTTCTGGCGCCCGGTCACCGCGGTGCGCAACGGCGACATCGACGGCAACCCCGCCACCGAGCGCGACGCTGCCTGGACCCCGCTCCACGACGCGCCGATGCACCCCGAGTACCCGAGCGGCCACGCGATCCTCGCCGGCGCCCTGGGCGCGGTGCTCGACGCCGAGCTCGGCGGTGCCAAGGCGCCCGTCCTCAGCACCTCGAGCCCCAGCGCGAAGAACATCACCCGCCGCTGGACCAGCGTCGGCGCGTTCGTCAAAGAGGTGGGCGACGCGCGCATTTACGAAGGGATCCACTTCCGCAGCGCGGTCGAAGCCGGCACTGTCATGGGCCGCCAGATCGGCAGCCTGGCAGCGGAGAAGCATTTCGCCCCATAAGGGCGGAGTTCAACTCCCCTTCACGAGAGGGGAAGCAAGAGGGTCGGGGCTGGAATCCCGGGGCTGGAATCCCTTGGTATTCCGGCCCCGACCTGCGACCAGCCGAAGCTCGCTTAGGGCTGCTTTTCCAGGTCCGCGTAGTACACGGCAAGCGACGTGGGATTGACGCCTGCCTTCGCCGGCGCGTCCACCGGCGCCGTGAGAGAGATCACCACCGCGGCGAGCACGCCCGCCGTGGGCGCCAGGAGTGCTGTCATCACAAGGTGTTGGGCGAATCTCATTGTGCTACCCCCTTCCTATGCCAATAAACCCCATCGATAGGCCCATACATTAAGGAGTCGGATCGAGGAACGCTGCGAAGGGAATCGCATCTTTCTAGTGCGAAATTAACCTTTTCGTCCTGCCTGGGGTCAGGGCTTCTGGGGGTCAGGGTCGGAATTCTGTTCCCGCGTAGGCGGGAACGAATTCCGACCCTGACCCCGAATTCAGCCCGGCGTATGCACGAACGTGTACTCGCCGAGCGTCCTCGCCCCGCCCGCTTCGACCGCGAGGAGGCGCATGCGGTCGGTATGCGCCGGGAGCGTCTTCACCTTCGCGGCCGGCGGGCAGAAAAGCACTTCGCCCGCGGCCGGGTCGAACGGGATGTCCTCGAAGGTGTGGGTCTCGCCGCGCTCGCTCGACCACACCAGGTCGACGCGCTCGACGCCGGCGAGCGGCGCCTCAAGCCTGCTGATGACGAAGTCGTCCGCGGCCGCGATCGTGCAGTCCACGCTGGCACCCGGTGCTACGCGGTACTCGCGCAGCCTGAGCCCCTCCCGCTTCAGCCCCTCGACGAAGCCGCGCGACACCACCGTGCCCAGCGCGCCGGCACGGAACACGGCGCGGATACCCGCGCCGAGCGCCGCCAGCTCGTCCAGGCGCCCGGCACAGTGCGCGCAGGCGAAGAAGTGCTGCTCGAGCGCCCGCTCGCGCTCGGGCGCGAGCCCGTCGAACCAGTAGTCGACCAACGCGTTGAATTCGAGGTGGTCTTTCATTCCAGCCCCATGCAGCCGCGCATCTTCCCGAGCGCACGATGGCGGATGACGCGCACGTTGCCGGCCGCGATCCCCAGCTCGCGCCCCGCCTCGTCGGCCGACTTGTCGGCATAGAAGGAAAGCACCAGCACCGAGCGCTCGCGCTCGGCGAGCTTGCCGAGGCACTCGGCGAGGCGCGCCGCCTCGAGCACGCGCGGCTCGGCACCCGGCACGGCCTCGTCGCGCTCGGCGTACTGCTCGAGCAGCGCCTCGCGCCGCGCGGCGCCGCGCCGCAGATCCAGCACCACCATGCGGCAGGTGCCGAGGATGAACGAGGCGAGCCTTGCGGGGTCGCGCAACTGGTTCTCGCGCAACCGCTCGAGCGTCATGGTCATCACCTGCTGCACCAGGTCGGCGGCGGCATGCCGGTCGCGCAGGTGCCGCAGGCCGTAAAGGCGAACGCGCGGCGCGAAGCGCCGGTAGAGCTCGGCCTCGGCCCCCGCCTCGCCGATCGCGACGGCGTGCGCGAGCGCGGCGTCGTTCTCCGAGGGGGCCAGGGCGCGCTGCTGTTGCACTGCCCGAGCATAACCGTGATCCTTTCTCCGAGGATGTGTAACGCCCGGGCGTTTCGTTACACCACCGGGGGTCCACTCACCAGGAGAAACCCATGATCACCAACAGCAACTCCGGCACCAACCTCCACGAGATCGCCCCGGGCATCTACCGCATCAACACCCCGATCGCGATTCCCGGCGGCCCCGACTTCAACTTCAACCAGTACCTGATCGCCGACGACGAGCCGCTCCTCTTCCACACCGGGCCGAAGCGCATGTTCCCGCTGGTCGCCGAGGCGATCGGCAAGGTGCTGCCGGTCGACAAGCTGCGCTACATCGCCTTCTCGCACTACGAGGCCGACGAATGCGGCGCGCTCAACGATTTCCTCGCCGCCGCGCCGCGCGCCGAGCCGGCGTGCAGCCAGATCGCGGCCATGGTGTCAGTCAATGACGTCGCCTCGCGGCCGGCACGCGCCCTCGCCGACGGCGAGGTGCTCCAGCTCGGCCGCCATCGCGTGCGCTGGCACGACGCGCCTCACGTGCCGCACGGCTGGGAATGCGGCTTCATGACGGAGCTCGAGACCCGGACCCTCCTCTGCGGCGACCTGTTCACGCAGGGCGGCAGCGGCGCGACCCCGGTCACGGACGCCGACATCCTGGGTCCGAGCGAGGACTTCCGGAAACAGATGGACTACTACGCGCACTCCCCCAACACCGCGGCCACCCTCGAGCACCTTGCTCGCGAGCAGCCGCGGACCCTTGCCGTCATGCACGGCAGCGCCTGGCGCGGCGACGGCGCTGCCCTGCTGCGTGCGCTGGCGAAGTCGCTGAGCTAGGCGGTGCGCCGGCGGCGGAAGAAGTTGACGATCGCGAGCAGGATGATCGCGCCGAGGAACGACACGAACAGCGAGCCGATGCTGAAGTCGCTCTGGTTGATCGTGCCGGTGCCGAACAGCGGCGCGAGCAGCAGGCCGCCGAGGAACGCGCCCACGATGCCGACGACGATATTCAGGATCAAGCCCTGCTGATCGTTGGTTTTCATGACGATGCTGGCGAGCCAGCCGAGGATGCCGCCGATTACGAGCCAGATGATGAAGGTCATAGCGCCACTCCAATAGAACCGGCCGCCGGTCCGCGAAATGCGGGCCGGGCCAGCCGCCCGTGTCCCGCCGCAAGCGCTATGCCGTCGTCGCTATGCAGCGACGGGGTGGCCCCTATTTCGTCGCAGGGACCCCGAGTTCGCACCCTGACCCCGAATTCGGCTACCGGGTACTTCCGCCTTCGCCTTCCCAGCGCTGCTCCGCGCCCGGCAGCGGGCGCTGCGCAAGGTCGCGCAGCCAGCGCGCCCGCCTTGCGCGCAGTAAGCGCCAGCGCGTGGAATGCGCGGCGAACACGCTGCGCACGTAATCGTGGAACGCTCCGTCCCTCAGGCGCGCCACGGGCGGTCCGCGACGCGGATCAAGTTGCTGACGCCGGTCACGCCGCGCACGCGCGCCGCGAGCCGGCCCGCCGTCGCGATGTCCTCGGTCGTGGCGGCCACGCCGCTCAGGGTGACGTAACCGTCGCTGCTGCGCACCTTGATGCGGGAGGCGTCGAGCGAGCGCGCGCCGTGGAGCGCGTCCTCCACCAGCACAAAGATCATCTCGTCGTCGAGGGCGATAGGGGCCTGCGCGAGCACGCCACCGGAGAGGCTCGCCGCGAGGAGAAGGACTACAAGGCTTCGGTGAAAGGTCATCGACCCACCATACGCTGACGGGCGGGCTGCGCCGGGCTTATTTATTTATTTTCGAGGTCGTTGCGGAACGACAATGATGCGCAATGGACACGCTGAGCGCCGCCGGCGCGCTGATCACGCTCGCCGCGCTCTTCAGCTGGCTCAACCACCGCTACATCCGCCAGCCGGTGAGCGTCGCGATGCTGCTCTTCTCGCTCGCGCTGTCGCTCGTCGTGGTCGCGCTCGGCCAGCTCGGCGTCGACTCGACCTGGCTCGCGCGCGAGGCGATCGAGGCGATCGAGCTCGACCGCGCGCTGCTCGACGGCATGCTCTCGTTCCTGCTGTTCGCCGGCGCGCTGCACGTCGACCTCGCCGAGCTCGCGAAGCGCAAGTGGGCGATCGGCTTCCTCGCGAGCCTCGGCGTGGTGGTCTCGGCGCTCATCGCCGGCGGCGCGCTGTGGTGGGTGTTCCGCGTGCTGGGCCATCCGCTGCCGCTCGTCTGGTGCCTGCTCTTCGGCGCGCTGATCTCGCCCACCGACCCGATCTCGGTGCTCGCGATCCTCAAGTCGGCGGCCGCGGAGAAATCGCTCGCCGCCAAGATGGCCGGCGAATCGCTCCTCAACGACGGCTTCGGCATCGTGCTGTTCGTGCTGTTCCTCGGCATCGCGCTCGGCGGCGAGGAGGCGAGGTTCGGCAGCGTGTCGCTCCTCTTCGCGCGCGAGGTGCTGGGCGGCGCGCTCTTCGGGCTCGCCATCGGCTACGCCGCGTACCGGCTGCTCTCGAAGGTGGACAGCTACGAGGTCGAGATCCTCCTCACGCTCGCGCTCGTCATGGGCGGCTACGCCGCGGCGCGCGCGCTCCACGTCTCCGGTCCGATCGCCGTCGTCGTCGCCGGCGTGCTGATCGGCAACCGCGGCCTGCGGCACGCCATGGCGGCGGCCTCGCGCGAGCGTGTCGGCCAGTTCTGGGCGCTGATCGACGAGATCTTCAACGCGGTGCTCTTCATCATGATCGGCCTGGAGCTCCTGCGCCTCGAGTTCCACCCGACCTACGCCTGGGCCGGCGCGCTCGCCATTCCCGCGGTGCTCGCCGCGCGCTTCCTCTCCGTCGGCCTCGCCGCGCTCGTTCCCGTGCTGCGCCAGGACTTTCCGCCGTACGTGGTCGCGATTCTCACCTGGGGCGGCCTGCGCGGCGGCATCTCCGTCGCCCTCGCGCTCGCGCTGCCCGCCGGCCCCTATCGCGACGCGATCCTCACCGTGACCTACGTGGTGGTGGTGTTCTCGATCCTGGTGCAGGGGCTCACGCTCTCGCGGCTATTGCGCAGGGGCGCCCGTCCAGCCCGCTAGAGAATGGTTCCGTCGTTCCCGCGAAGGCGGGAACCCATGTTTCAAAAAAGAAAAATGGACCCCCGCCTCCGCGGGGGCGACTACCCCCTCGCGGCAGCGCTAGAGGGGAAAGCCCTGTACACTCCGCGCCCCTCTCGAAGAAAGCGCGCCATGACCGAACCGTACGACTTCATCCCCGCCGGCCTCGTGAAGGAGGACCTCGTCGTCGGCACCGGCGCGAGCGCCTTTTCCGGGCACGACATCGTGGTGCACTACGTCGGCTGGCTCACCGACGGCCGCCAGTTCGACTCGAGCCGCGCGCGGCGCGACCCGCTCGACTTCGCGCTCGGCGCGGGCGACGTCATCAAGGGCTGGGACCAGGGCATCGAAGGCATGAGGGTGGGCGGCAAGCGCAGGCTTACCATCCCCGCCGAGCTCGCCTACGGCGAGCACGGCTGCGGCGGCGTCATCCCGCCCCAGGCGACGCTGGTGTTCGAAGTCGAGCTGATGGAAGTGCTGTAGGTCTTAGCCGGCGACGACGCCGGCGACGAATTTGACCAGTTCTTCCTCGACGCGCTGGCGGTCGATTTTCTCCAGCGGGTAGGTGCCCTTCGCGCCCTCCATCGGCTTGCCGGCGTTGATCCACACCATCTTGTTGTAGTGCCGGGTGCTGATCGAGAGCGAGCGCGCGTTCTCTTCCTTTGCTCCCGCCGCCACGATGCGCAGCGCGATCCAGGCTTCGCTCACCTTGGCGCCTTCGGCGACGGAGAATTCCTGCTCGGTGATGCTCGCCACGTGGCCGCGTTCCGACAGCATGGTGGCGGCGGCCTCGAACGCCGGCCGGATCACGCCGCGCCGCAGCTCCGCGAATCGCGCGACGAAGCGCGCATCGTCATCCCTGACCTTCTGCTCGCGCTCCAGCACCGCGCGGCGCCGCTCGTCGTACTCGTTGAGCAGCTTGCCGAGCTCGTCGCGCAGGTAGTCGGCCATGGCGCATTCTAGTCTCCGGGGCTACCGGGCAGGGTACGCCAGCGCACAGACCCCGCCGGGCGCGGGGCGCATGCTGCAGGATGGAAACGAGGCTTTCGCTCAGGGCGCGTCGGCACGCGATCGTGCGCATCATCGAGGCGCGCTTCAGCGTCAGCGCCTTCGAGCATGTCCGGCGCACGAATCCCCAGTACTGGCGCTCGGCGCGCAACGACATGGCGCGCGGAATCTACGGCGAAGCGATGCGCGAGAAGCAGCGGCTTGCCGGGGCGAGCGACGAGCTGCTAGAGGCCGAATGCCTGGAGATCCGTCTCGCGCGTAGCGCATAAAGCGGATCACGGCGTGAACTCCCGGTGTCGGGGCGTTAATCTTCGCCCCCGATGCCGCTCCTCACCCTCGCCGACGCCGAGCTGCACTACGGCGACCTGCCGCTCCTCGACCGCGCCGCGCTGGCGGTGGAGGCCGGCGAGCGCATCGGCCTCATCGGCAGGAACGGCACCGGCAAATCTTCGCTCCTCGGCATCCTCGCCGGCACGGTCGCGCTCGACGACGGCGAGCTGAAGAAGACCGACGGCCTGAGGATCGTGCGGGTCGAGCAGGAGCCCGCGCTGCCGGATGCATCCGGGGTCGAGTCTTACAAGCTCGAGAAGTTTTTGCACCTTTTCAAGGTCGACGGCACGCTATCCGGCGGGGAGCGCAAGCGCGCGGCCCTCGCCCACGCCTTCGCGCAGGAGCCCGACCTGCTGCTGCTCGACGAGCCGACCAACCATCTCGACATCGACGGCATCCTGCTTCTCGAAAACATCCTCCTCAAGACGCCAGCAGCCATCGTGGTTACCCACGACCGCGCCTTCCTCGACCGCGTCGCCACGCGCATCGTCGAGCTCGACCGCGGCCGGCTGCTGTCCTTCGCGGGCAATTTCTCCGCCTACGAGAAGACCAAGGCCGCGCAGCTCGCCGCCGAGGCCGTCACCCAGCGCAAGTTCGACCGGTTCTGGGCGCAGGAGGAGGCCTGGATCCGCAAGGGCATCGAGGCGCGCCGCACGCGCAACGAAGGCCGCGTCCGCCGCCTCGAGCGCCTGCGCGAGGAGCGCGCCGCGCGCCGCTCGCGCATCGGCGACGTGCGCATCGCCATCGGCGAGGGCCAGCGCTCGGGCAAGCTCGTGTCCGAGTTTTCGGGAGTCAGCAAGTCGTTCGGCGGAAAAACCATCGTCAGCAGCCTGGACCTCATCGTCTCGCGCGGCGACCGGCTCGGCCTGGTCGGCCCCAACGGCGCCGGCAAGACCACGCTGCTCAACCTGATCCTGGGCACCCTGGCACCGGATTCCGGCAACGTGCGCCTGGGCACCAACCTCCAGGTCGCGTACTTCGACCAGATGCGCGAAGTGCTGGACCCCGAGAAGACGGTCGCCGAGACCATCAGCCCGGGCGCCGACTGGGTCGAGCTGCCGGGCGGGCGCAAGCACGTGATGAGCTACCTCGGCGACTTCCTGTTCCCTCCGCGCCGCGCCAACTCGAAGGTCTCGATGCTCTCCGGCGGCGAGCGCAACCGCCTGCTCCTCGCGCGCCTCTTCGCCAAGCCGGCGAACCTGCTGGTGCTCGACGAGCCGACCAACGACCTCGACATCGAGTCGCTCGAGCTGCTGGAGGCCGCGCTGCAGGACTACGCCGGCACCATCCTGCTGGTCTCCCACGACCGCGCCTTCCTCGACAACGTCGTCACGCAGACGCTGGCCGCGGAGGGCGACGGCACCTGGAAGGAATACGCCGGCGGCTACAGCGACTACCTACGGCAGCGCACGGCCCCCCTGACAAGGGGGGAAGCGAGCGTTTCTCGCGAGCGGGGGGTTCCCCCGAGAGAAAAGAGCCGCGCCCGGCTCTCCTACAAGGAAACCCGCGAGCTCGAATCCCTGCCCGCCGAAATCTCCGCACTCGAAGCCGAGCAGCGCGCCCTCACTTCGAAGATGTCCGAGCCCGATTATTACCGCCAGCCGCCCGACGCGCTGCGCGAGGACCAGCGGCGCAACGCCGAGATCGAAACGCTCCTCCTCGAGAAGCTCGAGCGCTGGGAGGCGCTGGAAACAAAGGAAAAGTAAATTTTGCGCACGGCGGTTCGCGCCGGGGTCGATAAGCGGATAGCATCGCGGCATGCGACAAGAAGAATCCAGCCTCGCCATGCAGATCCTGCGGGGCGCATTGCGCATCGTTTCGCTGCCCTTCACGCTGCCTGCGTTCGCGCTGCAGCGCGCGCGGGGGGCGAGCAGCGCCCGCGCCCGGTCGGCCGAGCGCGCGAGATTCGACACCCGCAAGTGGAACGCCGAGCTCCTGAAGCGGGTGGAGTGGCGGCGCCTCGAGGAGATCTGCGCGGCCTACTTCGAGGCGCGCGGCTTTGCCACCCAAGTAACGGGTTCGCGCCCGGACGGCGGCGCCGACATCGCCCTGTGCGCCGTGGGCTCCGCGGCACCCTCGATCCTCGTCCACTGCAAGGCCTGGGACGCCTACCGCGTCGGCATCAAGGCGCTGCGCGAGCTGCGCGCCGCGATGGTCGCGGCGGGCATGAGCGAAGGCGTGCTGGTCACCTCCGGCCGCTTCACGCATGACGCGGTGGCTTTCGCCAGTAAGGAAAACATCCACCTGATCGACGGCGCAGCGCTGCTCGGCAAGCTGGCCGAGCTCCCGCCGGAGAAATCGCTCGCCCTCCTCAAGCTCGCCACGCAGGGCGACTTCCTGACGCCGACCTGCCCGAAGTGCGCGACCAAGATGACCTCGCGCAAGAGCACGTCGGGCGGCAGGATGTATTGGGGCTGCCGGAACTACCCGGCCTGCAAGCAGACCTTCTCCGAAACCCTCGGCTAGCGGGGCCTGCCCCCGCGGAGGCGGGGGCTTACCGCAGGTTCCAGCTGCTCCGCGCGAGGGCGATCACCTGGGCGTAAGCGAGCCCATAGACCTCCGGCGGCACGCCCGCCGCTTCCAGCTCGAGCGTGTAGGACCAGTTGCAGCCGGCGGAATCGGGACGATCGAGCGGCGTCACGCCGACGACGCCCACCGTCTCGCATCCCTCGCAGCTTTGCATCAAGGCGGTGACGCGCGCGAGCAGCTCGTCGCGCGACAAGGCCTGCCGCGCGGCCTGAATCCCGTCCTCGTCGAATGCAAAGATGTCCTGCGTGACCGTCGCCTCGGCGTCGTCCATGGGGGGCGCCCGATTCTAGCTGGGGGTCACTGGG
>DASRIR010000208.1:0-2556 GCA_035649875.1 Burkholderiales bacterium
GTGCCGTTCTCCTCGCTCGGCTGGCCGGACAAGACCCGGGACCTGGACACCTTCCTGCCCTCCTCGGTGCTGGTCACCGGCTTCGACATCATCTTCTTCTGGGTGGCGCGCATGGTGATGATGACCACGCACTTCACCGGACGCGTGCCGTTCCGCCACGTCTACATCAATGCCCTGGTGCGCGACGCCGAGGGCCAGAAGATGTCGAAGTCGAAGGGCAACACGCTCGACCCGCTCGACCTGATCGACGGCATCACCTTCGACGAGCTGCTGCGCAAGTCGACCGCCGGCCTGCTCCGGGCGGAGCACAAGGACAAGGCGGCGAAGTACGTGCGCGCCCATTTCCCCGAGGGAATTCCCGCGTTCGGCGCCGACGCGCTGCGCTTCACCTTCGCGTCCCTCGCCACCTTCGCGCGCACGCTCAATTTCGACCTCAGCCGCTGCGAGGGCTACCGCAACTTCTGCAACAAGCTGTGGAACGCGACGCGCTTCGTGCTGATGAACGTCGAGGGCAAGGACTGCGGCCTGGACGAGGCCCTGCCGGTCGAGCTCTCGACCTGGGATCGCTGGATCGTCAGCCGCCTGCAGCGCGCCGAGGCCGAGGTGGAGCAGGCGTTCGCCGAGTACCGCTTCGACAACGCCGCGAACGCGATCTACCAGTTCGTCTGGGACGAGTACTGCGACTGGTACGTCGAGATCGCGAAAGGCCAGCTCGCCAAGGGCAGCGAGTCCGCGCAGCGCGCTACCCGCCGCACGCTGGTGCGCGTCCTGGAAACCGCGCTGCGCCTCGCGCACCCGATCATCCCGTTCATCACCGAGGAGCTCTGGCAGAGCGTGCGCCCCTTCGCGGGCAAGACCGGCGACAGCATCATGCTGCAGCGCTATCCGAAGTCCCAGCCGGAGAAGATCGACGAAAGCGCGGAGCGCGAGGTGGCGATCGCCAAGGACGTGGTCAACGCGGCGCGCAACCTCAAGGCCGAAATGAAGCTCACCTCGCAGCGCGTGCCGGTCTACATCACGGCGCAACCGAGCGCCACGGCGCTGAGCGCGGTGGAGTCGCTGGTGCGCCCGTCGGCCATCCACGCGGTGGATGCGCTGCCGGCGTCCGACTCGCCGGTCGCGGTGGTCGGCGCGCACCGCGTGATGCTGCAGGTCGAGGTCGACCCCGCGGCCGAGCGCGAGCGCCTGAGCAAGGAAACCGCGCGCCTGGAAGGCGAGATCGTCAAGGCGAAAGCGCAGCTCGGCAACGCCTCGTTCGTCGCGCGCGCCCCGGCGCAGGTGGTGGAGCAGCACCGCGCCCGCCTCGCCGGCCTCGAGGCGACCCTCGCGAAGGTCAGGCAACAGCTCGACAGGCTCGCCCCGCGCCCTTAGGAACCGCGGCATGTCGATAGAGCTCGCGCTCGAGCACCACCGGTCCGGGCGCCTCGACGAGGCGGAGAAGGCCTACCGCGAGGTGCTGGCGCGCGACGCGCACAACGTCGACGCGCTGCACTTCCTCGGCGTGCTCGCGTACCAGCGCAACGACTATCCGCGCGCCCACGAGCTCATCTCGCGCGCGCTTTCGCACAACCCGGCCAATGCGGCGGCGCACAACAACCTGGGGAACGTGCTCAATGCGCAGGGCAAGCCGGACGAGGCGCTGCGCTGCTATGTCCAGGCGCTGACGCTCGACCCCGAGTACGCCGATGCCTTGTGCAACCTGGCAGGCGTGTACGAGCGGCGCGGCAGCACCGACAGGGCCGTCGGCATTTACCGCCGCATGCCTGGCCACGCGGCGGCGCGTGCCAATCTCGAGCGCCTGCTGGGCGACCAGGAGCGGGAAGCCCGCGAGCTGCTCGCCGACCAGCGCGACGCTCAGTCCGCCGACGCCGACACGCACATCAGCCTCGGGCGGCGCCTGAAGGCGCGCGGCGCCATCGACAAGGCGCAGGCGCATTTCGAAAAGGCGCTTGCCCTCGCCCCGGATTCCGCCGCCGCGCACTACTACGCCGGCAACGCGCGCGTGGACGCGGGTCGCTGGGACGAGGCGATCGCCTGCTACCGCGAGGCGCTCGGCCTGAAGCCCGATTTCGCCGACGCCTGGATCAATCTCGGCATCGCGCTGCACTGCTGCGGCCGCCTCGACCAGGCGCTCGAGGCCTTCCGGCAGGCTTTGTCGCTGCAGCCCGGGGTGGCGGACGCGCACTTCAACCTCGGAAACGCCCACAACGAACGCGGCGAGCTCGACCAGGCGGCCGCCTGCTATGGACGGGCGCTGCAGCTCGCGCCCGACTTCGTGGCCGCCTACGTCAATCTCGGCAACCTGATGCTGCGCCAGGGCCGGCCCCAGGACGCGGTGGCCCTGTTTCACACCGCGCTCGCGCTCGAGCCCGCGATGACCGAGACGCTCTACCACCTCGGCATGGCAGCGCACCGCGCGGGGCTGTTCGCGGCGGCGAAGGCCGCGCTCACCAGGTACCTCGCGCTGACCCCGGGCGATCCCGCCGCGCTCGCCATGCTGGCCGACACGCACCGCAACCTGAACGAGCTCGACGCGGCGCGCGCCTGCTACGAGGC
>DASRIR010000209.1:0-5446 GCA_035649875.1 Burkholderiales bacterium
CGGCGAGTACTTCTATGCCGGCAATGCGGTCGACCTCAAGAAGGTGTACCAGGCGCTCAACGCGAAGCTGATCCTCGAGCGCAAGAAAACCGAAATCACGGCGCTCTTCGCCGGGCTCGCGGCGCTGCTCGCGGTGGTTTCCGCGGCGCTCTCGCTCGCCTGGTTCCACCGCGTCATCTAGACGTTTGGATCATGGGCTGCGCCGCACGGCTTTGAACGTGCGCGGCGACAATTTGGTCCATTTCTTGCGGGACCGCCGCCATGAGACGCGCGTCGCTTTACAGCAGTTCCTCTCGATCGCAAGCGCCACTGCAGCGCAGTCCGGAAGCGCCTGTCGAGGCATCTCGCAAAGGAAAGTGGCGCGATCTCTACAGCGCCTATGAGCGCCAGCTGCTTCTCGGCGCGGCCGTGCTGCTGGCGCTGCTCGCGCTCTCGAGCCATTTCCGTCCCGCACCTGTCGCTTCGCTGACGCAGCAGCACATCGAGGAGGCCGTTGCTCGCGCGCTCGCCGAGCAGCCGCTGCCATCGGTGGCCTCGAAGGTCTATGAGGCGGTGAAAGGCTCCATCGTGCGAGTGCGCGCGAGCGGCGACGCGCTGGAAAACGACGAGTATCTGCAGCGCGCAGTGGGCAGCGGCGTCGTCGTGGTCGATCGCGGCACGATTCTCACCAGCCTACATGTCGTTGCCGGCGCCGGGCGCATCCGCGTGGTCTTCGCCGACGGCCTCGAATCCGATGCGCGCATCGTCAGTCAGCAGCCGGAGAACGATCTCGCCGTCCTCCAGGCTGACACCGTACCCGACGACCTGGCGGCCGCTGCGGTTCGTCCGCGCGCCGACCTGCAGCCGGGGGAGCACGTGGTTGCGGTCGGGTTTCCTTTCGGCATCGGGCCGTCGGTGACCGCGGGCGTGGTATCGGGTCTTAAGCGCGAGTACCGCTCGCCAACTGGCGAGCGCGTGCTCTCCGACCTCATCCAGTTTGACGCAGCCGTGAACCCCGGAAGCTCGGGGGGTCCGCTCCTGAACGCTTTCGGCGAAGTTGTGGGCATCGTGACCGCGATGCTCGACCCGGGCGGCGGCGGTTTCGCGGGCATCGGTTTCGCGGTGCCGATCGAAACCGCGTCGGCGGCCGCGGGCACGCCGCCCTTCTGATGACATTCCTCTGGCCGGAGCTGCTGTGGCTGCTGCTGCTCGTGCCGGCCGTGATTGCGCTCTACCTCCTGGTTTTGCGCGGGAAGAAGAAAAGCGCGGTGCGCTTCGCGAGCCTTTCGGTGCTCAAGGAAGCCGTCGGTCCGGCGTGGCGCCGCCACGTGCCGCCGGCGATGCTGCTCTTCGGCCTCACCATCATGCTTGCGGCGATCGCGCGGCCCGCCGCGGTGATTACGCTTCCATCGAACCACGAGACCGTGATTCTCGCAATCGATGTCTCCGGCAGCATGCGCGCGAGCGACGTCGAGCCTTCGCGCATCGAGGCCGCGCAAGCCGCGGCGCGCACGTTCGTGAATGAGCAGCCGCGCACGACGCGCATCGGCATCGTCGCCTTCGCCGGCAGCGCGGCGCTCGTTCAGCCGCCCTCGACCAACCGACGGGAAGTCATCGCGGCGATCGATTCGCTACAGCTGCAGCACGCCACCGCGGTCGGTAGCGGCCTCCTGGTCTCGCTCAAGGCACTCTTTCCCGACGTGCCGATCGAGCTGCCACGCCGGCGCATGGTCAGCGCATCCGCGGGCGGCACGGCGCCCGCCGATCCCAACTTCAAGCCGGTCCCGCCTGGGTCGTACACGGCGGGCGCGATTGTCCTCCTCACCGACGGACAAACCACCACCGGGCCGGATCCGGTGGAAGTCGCGCGCCTCGCTGCCGAGCGCGGCGTGCGCGTCTTCACCGTGGGCGTGGGCACCGAGAACGGCCAGATCCTGACGGGCGACGGCTGGTCGATGCGCGTGCGCCTCGACGAGGAGGCGCTGAAGGCCGTCGCCGATCTGACGCGCGCCGAATATTTCTACGCGGGCACCGCGATGGATCTCAAAAAGGTTTACCAGTCGCTGCGCTCGAAACTCGTGATGGAGAAAAAGGAGACCGAGATTACGGCGCTTTTCTCGGCGCTTGCCGCCGCTCTGGTGCTCTTCTCGGCGGGCCTCTCGCTCGCCTGGTTCAACCGCGTGCTCTAGCGCTAGAGCCAGCCCGCCTTGCGGAAGCGATAGAAGAGAAAAGCGTCGATCGTCACGATCACGCCGAGCACCATCGGATAGCCGAAGGTCCACTCGAGCTCGGGCATGTGCTCGAAGTTCATGCCGTAGATTCCGGCGATCATGGTCTTCACCGCGATGAGCGCGGCGTATGCCGCGAGGAGGCGTGTGATCTCGCCCTGGCCGGTGGCGACCATGGCGAGCGCGACCTGGATGGCCGTGCCCACGGTCTCGCGCGCCGCATCGATCGACTGGTTGATGCGCGTCAGGTGGTCGTAGACGTCGCGAAAATAGGCGCCGAGGCCGGCGCACGGGGGCGGCACGCGCCCGCCGAAGAGGCGGCCTGTGTTCTCGAGGAGCGGGCCGGCGGCGTGCTTGAGCATGGTGAGCCGCTGCTTCACGTAATAGAGCGACTCGATGGTCTCGCGCGGCGGCACGCCGGGGGTGAAGAGCCGAGACTCGATCGCTTCGAGCTCGACTTCGATCGCTTCTAGCACCGGAAAATAGCGGTCGACGACAGCGTCCATCAGCGCGTAGAGCACGAAGCCCGAGCCCTGGAGCACGAGCTCGGGCTCGCGCTCGACGCGCGCGCGCACTTCCTGGAAGCCGCGGGCGCTGCGCCGGCGCACCGAAAGCGCGAAGTTGCGGCCGACGAACACGCCCAGTTCGCCGAGCTTGATCTCGTCGGTCGGCGTGAGCTCGGCGGTATTCATCACGACGAAGAGGATGTCGCCGTACTCCTCGACCTTGGGACGCGCTACCGTCTCGTGCATATGCCCGGCGTCCTCCACCGCGAGCTCGTGAAGGCCGAACTGCTCCTGCATGGTGTCGAGCTCCGCCTGCGTGGGCTCGCGCAGCGCCACCCAGACGAAGCAGCCCGGGCGCGCGAGGTAGGTGCGGATCTCGCCGAACTCGACGTCGGCGAGCTTGCGCCCGTTCTCGTAAGCGACGCAGTTGACGAGCAAGCGTTCCCGTTCCCCTACCAGCGCAGCGTGACGCCCGCCATGAAGGCTCGGTCGATCGCCGCATCATTACCCCAGCGCAGCCCGAGGTCCAAGTCGAGATCCTCCGTCGGGGAGTAGATCACGCCAAGCACCGCCTGCGCGAGCGCCTGATCCGACGCCGGGTCGGCGTTCGTGGTGCGATTCGCGTCGAGCACGAGCTTGAGGTTCGCGCTCGCTATGTAGAGCACGGCGCCCGAGATCTCGGCGAGCGAGTCGCGGCCGCCGGTGCTATTCAGGTTGCGCCGGTAGGCAAGATGCGCGAGGAAGATCCAGCGGCTCGCTTCGTACTGTCCAACCAAGAGCGCGGCCCAGGTCGGCCGGCCGGTCCCCAGGCCGCGCGTGTCGTCCCCCGTCGGTGCCGTCACGCCCGCGCGGAGCCCCGCGCTCCAGCGTTGCGCCTCGAAGAACCGCCATTTCAGCGCCGCGATTGCGTCACCCGCGCCGCGCTCGGCGCCGTTGTCCTGCCAGGGCAGGCCGAACTGCAGATCGACATGGTCGGCCGCGCCGTAGCTCAGCACCGCGGAGGCCTGCGCGCCGTCCTTGCCATCGTCGCGGTTGCGCTCGCTGTTCAGCTCGAGCTGCCAGCCTCCGGCGCCTTGCGTGCCGGTGTCCTCGGTGTTCAACGGATGCGCGCCATGCGCGCCGGGGCTGAAAAACCCGAGCGCAGCCGCTGCCAGCGCGACCGATCGCATCGCCAAGCCTTGTCTCTCGATGAAAAGCCGCGCAATGTAGCAGGAATGAGCTTCCTCTGGCCCCAAGCGCTCGTCCTTTTGGGTGCCTTACCTCTTTTGGTGGCGCTCTATGTCTTTGCGCTCCGGCGCAGGAAAAAGTCGGCGCTGAGCTACGCGAGCCTCAACGTCGTCAAGGCGGCAATGGCGGGCCGGGGGCTGCGGCGGCACGTTCCGCCGCTCCTTTTCCTTGCAGCGATCGCGACCATGTTCGTCGCGCTCGCGCGCCCGGTTGCGGTGCTGCGCGTGCCGAGCCTCTACGAGACGGTGATCCTCTCGATCGACATCTCGGGGAGCATGAAGGCGAACGACGTCGAACCTGACCGCATCACCGCCGCCCAGGAAGCGGCCAAGGCCTTCATTACCGAGCAGCCGGCGAGCACGCGCATCGGAGTCGTCGCCTTCGCCGGCACCGCCTCGCTGGTTCAGGCGCCGACACAGAACCGCGAGGACCTGATCGCCGCCATCAACCGACTGCAGCCGCAGCGCGCGACCGCGATCGGCGCCGGCATCCTCGTCGCGCTGAAGGCCATCTTTCCGGATCTCGACGTGGACCTGCGATCCTGGGGACGCGGCGCGCCTTACAAGCCGGCGGAGAAACCCGCGCCGCCCGGCTCCTACAACTCCGCGGTGATCGTGCTTCTCACCGACGGCGCGAACACCTCGGGTCCGCACCCGATTGACGCCGCCAAGCTCGCCGCCGATCACGGGGTGCGCGTGTACACCGTGGGCATCGGCACGGCGCAGGGCGCGCGGCTCAACTTCGACGGCTGGTCGATGCACGTGCGTCTCGACGAGGAAACGCTGAAGCAGGTGGCCGGGATCACGCGCGCGGAATACTTCTTCACCAACAACGCGGTCGACCTGAAGAAAATCTACAACACGCTCAACACGCGCTTCACGATGGAGAAGAAGCAGACCGAGATCACCGTGCTCTTCACCGCCGCCGCAACGCTGCTCGCCCTGCTTGCCGGCGGTCTCTCGGTTCTCTGGTTCGGCCACATCCTATAGCGTCGCCGTCCTGTAGAATCCAGCGCCTTCAATGGCGCTGATTGTCCAGAAATTCGGCGGCACTTCGGTCGGTTCCATCGAGCGGATCAAGAACGTCGCGCGCCGCGTCGCCAAATGGAAGGCGGCCGGCCACGACCTCGTGGTTGTGCCTTCGGCGATGGCGGGCGAGACGAACCGCCTGATCGCGCTCGCCGAGGCGATCCAGAAGCCGGCCGATGCGCGCGAGCTCGACGTCATCGCCTCCACCGGCGAGCAGGTGACGATCGGTCTGCTGTCGATGGCGCTGATGGCAATCGGCGTCAAGGCGAGGAGCTACACCGGCTGGCAGGTGAAGGTCCTCACCAATTCCGCTTTCACCAGGACGCGCATCATCTCGATCGACGAGGAAAAGATCCGCGCCGATCTCAGGAAAGGCTACGTCGTCGTGGTCGCCGGCTTCCAGGGCGTGGATGGCGAGGGCAACATCACCACGCTCGGTCGAGGCGGCTCGGATACTTCGGCCGTCGCGCTCGCCGCG
>DASRIR010000210.1:0-2658 GCA_035649875.1 Burkholderiales bacterium
CGTCCGAGCTGGAAGATGCGGATGCGCTTCTCCACTTCCTCCCAGGAGTGGTCGCCGCTGCCGAGGATGGCGCGCAGGCGCTCGCGCAGCGGCTCGATCTGACCGTCCAGCATGCCCGGCTGCAGGTCGCCCAGCATGCGCAGCGTGGTGAGGAGCGCCAGGACCTCGGAGGCGTTGAACCAGATGCCCGGCAGCTCGTAGCGCGGCCCCGAGCGCGGGGCTCCGAAGCGGTAGCCGTTCGCGTCGCGGTCGTACTCGATCGGGGCGTTGAAGCGGTCGCGCATGTAGGCGAGGTCGCGCTTCACGCTCGCGGGCGACATGCCGAGCTCGCGCTTGAAGTCGGCGAAGGAGACCTGCCTGCGCTCCTTGAGCAGCCGGTCGATTTTGTAAAACCGTTCGAGGCGGTCCATTGCAAACCGGAAAAATGGGGTCTGTCCCCATTCATTATCTAGCTCCCTTCCGGCGGCAGGGGCTCGGGCACCTTGTTCCGGATCGCCGGGATCGACTGGAGGTAGGCGAAGATCGCCTCGAGGTCGGCGTCGGTGAAGTGCTTGTACATCGGGATCGGCATCGGCGGCAGGATGGGGCGGCCGCGGCCCATGTGGCGCCCGGTGCGGATGGTCTCGGTGAAGTTGCGCTGGGTCCACTTGCCGAGCCCGGTTTCCTTGTCCGGCGTGAGGTTGGCGGTATAGCTCACGCCCCAGGGCCCGGCCCAGGCGGTGTTGGTGGCGGCGGCCGAGACCACCCAGGGGCCCTGCGCCTTGGGCGCGCGCGGCAGGACGTTCGCCTGGGGATGGCCGGAAAGCATGAGGCTGTAGTCGGGCTCGGGCCCGTTGGCGCCCATCTTCCAGGGCGTGTGGCAGTCGTTGCACCCGGCGACGGTGACGAGGTACTTGCCGCGCGCGAGCTTGGCCTCGTCGGCGAGCGCCGGCGCGGCGAGGAGGAGGAAGGTGGCGAGGATCGTCATTCGGGTCACGGCGAGAGCTCCTTTGGTCGGGATTGGAGAAGCGATTCGACGAGCGCGACGCCGTCGGCGTCGACCACGCGCGTGCCGAGCGGCGGCATGCGCACGTAGGGGTTGGCCGAGCGCAGCCGGCGCAGGACGTCGTCGCGGCGCGCGGCGAGCGAGCGCAGGCTGCGCTCGGCGCTCTCGCGCGGAGCGGCGGCGCGCTGGGCGAGCGCGAGCTCGACGCCGGCGAGTGGACCCGCGTCGTTGTGGCAGTGGCCGCAGTTCGCGTGCAGGTAGCCGAGCCCCGGGGCGAGCCGCGGCGGGCTCTCGAGAAGCGCGGGCGGCAGGTTGCGCACCAGCCCCTGCGCGGCCAGGCGCTTCAGCTCGGGGCCGAGCTGGACCGCGCTGAAGCCGAGGATCGGCACCGCGGCGCCCTCGTGGCACGCGAGGCAGTCGGCGCGCGACGGGATGCCGACCGCGGGCACGCCTTCCGGCGGCGCGAGCAGCGCCTGCGAGCCCTGCGCGTTCCACTGGTAGGCCGCGAAGCGCCACGAGCCGTCCGGCAGGCGCTCGATGAACCGCGTCTCGATGCGGCCGCCGCGGCTGAACTGCTTCCACGCCTTGGTGCCGCGCGGAAACTCCCAGGCGTCGGGGCGCGCGGCGTCGATCGTGCTTCCCGGCGGCAGGTAGAGCCAGCGACGCTTCGCCGAGCCGTCGGACCAGAGCGCGTGCTGCGGCGTGAATGCGAGGGTCGCGCCCTCGATTCCGGTTTCCTCCAGGCGCGCGGGCAGCGGCGGCACGGCGTGCGCCGCGGCGGAGAGGAGGCAGAGGAGCAAAAGGACTCGCATTTGGCGCGCCACTGTATTGGGCTTCGGTTGCGAAATAAATGCGGTCTGCGAGAATTCATTATTCTCAAATAGGGAACAATTCCCCCATTGCCATGGACCAGCTCTTCTGCATGCGCGTGTTCGCCAGGGTGGTCGAGCAGGGCTCGTTCGCGCGCGCGGCCGAGGACCTGGAGATCGCGCGCCCGCGCGCGACCACCGCGGTGGCGAAGCTCGAGAAGCACTTCGCGGTGCGGCTGCTTCACCGCACGACGCGGCGGCTGTCGCTCACCGACGAGGGGCGCGCGTTCTACGCGGGCTGCGTGCGCATCCTCGACGAGCTCGCGGAGACCGCGGACTCGCTCTCGGGCGCGCACCTGGCGCCGCGCGGGCGCCTGCGCGCGAGCACGCCGAACGCGTTCGTCCACCAGGAGTTCTTCCCCGCCCTGCCCGGCTTCCTCGCGCGCCACCCGGCGCTCGAGCTGGAGCTGGTGGTCACCGACCGCGCGGTCAACCTGGTGGAGGAAGGCATCGACTGCGCGGTGCGCGCTGTGGTGATTCCCGACGACGCGAACCTGGTGGCGCGGCCGATCTCCAAGGTGCGCTGGGTCACCTGCGCCTCGCCCGCGTACCTCAAGCGGCACGGCACGCCGCGCGCGATCGCCGAGCTCGAGCGCCATCACTGCATCCGCTTCATCTCGCCTTCGTCCGGCCGCACCGCGGACTGGCGCTTCAGCCGTGGCGAGGAGCAGCTCACCTACGCGCCGCGCGGCGGATTCGGCGTCACCTCGCTCGAAGGCGCGGTGGCCGCCGCGGTCGCCGGCATGGGCGTCGCGCAGGTTTCCGATGTGCTCGCGATCCGCGCGCTGCGCGCGGGCGCACTGG
>DASRIR010000211.1:0-17470 GCA_035649875.1 Burkholderiales bacterium
CGTGAGCTCTACGCCAGCCCCGGAGTGGTCGACGCGGTGCGCAAGGGCAAGCCGATCCCGCACGGCGCGGTGCTGACGCTGGTGCAGTGGAGCGTGCAGCAGGACTCCGCCGGCAACCCGGTCAAGGACGCCAACGGCCGCTTCATCAAGAACCAGGTCATCGGCCACACCGTGATGGAGAAGCAGCCCGGCTGGGGCGCCGACTATCCCTCCGACTGGCCGCGCAACGGCGAGTGGGAGTACGCGGTGTTCACGCCCGACGGCCTGCCGAACGCCAAGGCCAACGCCAACAACAAGGCCTGCTTCACCTGCCACCTGCCGCACGCCAAGCAGGATTTCGTGATCTCGCTCGCCAAGCTGAACAACACCTTCCCGGGCATGCAGGCGGCGAAGAAGGCGAAGCCGGCGTCCAAGACCGAGGTCAACATCGCCTCGTTTGCCTTCATGCCGGCCAAGGTGACCGCGACCGCGGGCAAGGCGCTCACCTTCGTCAACACCGACGACACGCCGCACCAGGTCACGGTCGCCGGCGGGCCGAGGAGCGAGGTGTTCCTGCGCGGCCAGCGCGCCTCGATCACCCTCGACAAGGCCGGCGAGTACAACTACATCTGCGGCCTGCACCCGAGCATGAAGGGTGTGATCGAAGTCAAGTAGCTAGCGCGGCGGGTAGCGGAAAATGATGCGCGCGTAGCGCTGGTAGGTGAGGTACGCCCAGCCCCAGTCGATCATCACCATCAGGCGGTTGCGGAAGTTGATCAGGAAGTAGATGTGCGCGACCAGCCACACCAGCCAGGCCGGGAAGCCCGACAGCTTCACCTTGCCGATGACGGCCACCGCGGCGTTGCGACCGATGGTGGCGAGCTGGCCGTAGTCGCGGTAGCGGAAGGGTTTCGTCGCTTTCCCCTGAAGTCCATTTCTTATGTTGAGGGCTACGTGGCGTCCCATCTGCTTCGCCGCGGGCGCGATGCCGGGCACCCCGTCGACCGCGGCGAGGTCGCCCGCGACGTAGATCTCCGGATGGCCGGGTACTGAAAGGTCGGGCGCGACGCGCACGCGCCCGGCGCGGTCGAGCGGCGCGCCGAGGTTGGCGCCGAGCGGCGAGGCCGCCACGCCGGCCGCCCAGATCACGGTGTTAGCGGAAACTCTTTCGGCCCCAAGGGAAACGCCGTCGGCGTCGACGCCGGTCACCAGGCGGCCGGCCCACACCGTGACGCCGAGACGCTCGAGCTGCAGCTGCGCCTTGCGCGACAGGTCGGCGGGATAGGCGGGGAGCACGCGGTCCGTGCCCTCGACCAGCACCACGCGCGCGCTGTGCGGATCGATGCGGCGGAACTCGCCGCGCAGCGTGTGGCGCGCGATCTCGGCGCACGTGCCGGCGAGCTCGACTCCGGTCGGGCCGCCGCCGATCACCACGAAGGTGAGCCAGGCCGCGCGCTTGACCGGGTCGGGCTCGCGCTCGGCCATCTCGAAGCCGAGCAGCACGCGGCGGCGGATCTCGAGCGCGTCGGCCAGCGTCTTCAGGCCCGGCGCATAGGGCGCCCAGTCGTCGTGGCCGAAATAGCTATGGGTGGTGCCGGTGCCGACGATCAGGTAGTCGTAGCCGATTTCGGCACCATTTTCGAGCACCACCTTCTTCCGCTCGGGGAGGATTTTCTGCGACTCTCCCAGCAGGACGGTGGTGTTGCGCTGGCGCGCGAGGATGTGCCGGATCGGGCCGGCGATCGACGGCGCGGAGAGCCCGGCGGTGGCCACCTGGTAGAGGAGCGGGGTGAACAGGTGATGGTTGTTGCGGTCGAGCACCGTGACCTCGACGGGCGCGCGGCGCAATGCCTGCGCCGCCCATAGGCCAGCGAAGCCGCAACCGAGGATCAGGACGCGGGGAACGGAGCTCACGATCGGTACAGATTCTGTACTAGCGGGGCGGGGGCCCCGGGAGTAGCTTACGTCTCCAATGAAATCCCGCTACGGCCAGTTCTGCCCCGTCGCTGTCGCTTCCGAGATTTTCGCCGAGCGCTGGACCCCGATCATCCTACGCGAGCTGGTGCTCGGCAGCCGCGGTTTCAATGAAATCCACCGCGGCGTGCCGCGTATCTCGCGCGCGCTGCTGGCCAAGCGGCTGCGCGAGCTGACCGCGGCCGGCGTCATCGAGGCGACCGAGGGCGAATACCGCCTCACCGAGGCCGGCCAGGAGCTCGGCGAGGTGGTCAAGAGCCTCGGCGCTTGGGGCGCGCGCTGGACGGCGCCGGTCCAGCGCGACCGGCTGGACGCGCGCCTGCTCACCTGGGACATGCATCGTCGCATCGCGGTCGAGCGCCTGCCCGAGCGCCGCGTCGTGGTGCGCTTCGACTTCCACGGAGTGCCGGCGGGGCACAAGGCGCCGCGCACTTATTGGTTCGTGATGGAGCGCCCGGACGTCGACCTCTGCATCATCGAGCCAGGGTTCGAGGTCGACCTGTTCGTGAGCGCTGACCTCGCCAGCTTCGCCCGGGTCTGGCTCGGGGAGGTGCCGATCCGCCAGGTGGTACGCGAGGGCGCGATCAAGCTGTCCGGCAACCGCGAGGCGGTGCGCGACTTCCCGTCGTGGCTGCTGTTGAGCACGCTGGCCGCGGTTCCGCGGCCGGCCGAGACGACTCAAAGGAGAGTGGCATGAACGCAAGAGCAGATTGGCGCACGACGCTCGCGACGCTCACCCAAGCGTTTGCCGGGCGCGCCGCGCAGCTCGACGAGAGCGATGAGTTCGTGGAGGAGAATTACTGCGAGCTCAGGGCGAGCGGGCTGCTCGCGGCCGGCGTGCCCAGGGAGCTGGGCGGAGAGGGTCTCGAGCTCGAGGAGCTCTGCGAGCTGCTGCGCACGATGGCGCACGCCTGCCCGAGCACCGCACTCGCATTTTCAATGCACACCCATCAGGTCGCGGTCGCCGCCTGGCGGCTGAAGCACCAGAAGGCGCCGGTCACGCCGATGCTGGAAAAGGTGGCGCGCGACAAGGTCGTCATCCTCACCACCGGCGGCGGCGACTGGCTCGACAGCTCGGGCGAGGCCGCCGCGGCGGACGGCGGCTTCCGCATCAAGGCGCGCAAGCCATTTTCCAGCGCCGCGCCGGTCGGCGACCTGCTGTCCACCTCCGCCGTCCTCGGCAGCGAGGTGATCCACTTCGTGGTGCAGATGAAGACCCCGGGCATCCGCATCGAGCCGACCTGGCGCACCATGGGGATGCGCAACACCGCCTCGCATGACATCGTGCTCGACGACGTGCTGGTGCCGGAGAGCGCGGTGGCGATCCGCCGGCCGAAGGGCAAGTGGCATCCGCTGTTCCACCTGCTCGGCATCATTTCGTTGCCGCTCGTGTACGCCGTTTACGTCGGCGTCGCCGAGGCGGCGCGCGAGCGCGCGCTTGCGATGGTGCGCAAGCGCCGGCCGGACGAGCACCTGCTCGAGGCGGTGGGGGAAATGGAGAACCAGCTGGCGGCGGCGCGCATGGCGCATGCGCACTGGGTGGCGCTCGGCGCGAGCGCGCAGCCCGGACCCGAGACCACCAGCAAGGCGATGATCGACCGCACGCTCACCGCGCGCGGCGTGCTCGGTGCGGCGGACGCGGCGATGAACGTCGCCGGGGGCGCCGCTTTCTTCCGCGCCCATGGTCTCGAGCGGCTGTTCCGCGACGCGCAGGGCGCGCGCTATCACCCGCTGCAGGAGGGCCTGCAGAAGACCCTTACTGCGCGCTGCGCCCTCGGGCTCGAACTCTAGGAAAAGTAAGCCGCCGGAGCGGCGGTGCCTTTTATTTGGCTGCGGTGCATGCGGCGGACCGTGTTCTTGTCGAACTCGTCCCGCTTGTGCATCGTGCTGTAGTTGCTCCAGATGAGCACGTCGCCGACCTGCCAGCGGTGCTCGTACGTGTTCTCCGGCTTGAAGGCGTGCAGCCAGAGCTCGTCGAGGAGCTTCTCGGACTCTTCCAGCGGCAGCCCCATCACATAGGCGCGCGGGCGCCGGCCGAGGAAGAGCGCGGGCTTGCCAGTGCCCGGGTCGCGGATCACTGCCGGGTGCGGGTGGCCTTTCGAGGTCATCGGGTTGGGATCGTCCTGCACGCCTTTGCGCAGGTTGCCGCCGGAATCGCGCGTGCCGTCGTGCTTGATCTTCAGGGTCTTGATGCGCTCCCTGAGCGCGGCGGGCAGGTTCTCGTAGGCCGCGCACATGCTGGCAGCCCAGGTGTTCCCGCCCCAGGCGGGAAGCTTGCGCGCGAGCAGCATCGAGGCGATCGGCGGCACCGGTAGGTAGCTCATGTCGGTGTGCCACACCGCCTCGCTGTAGCCGAGCGCGCCGAGCGGCTCACCGCCCGCGTCGAGCTCGTTGGACACCACGTAGAGGTCGGGGAAGCCGGGGACATTCTTGCGCCCGACGCCCTGGTTGGGCGGCGGGTCGAGCTCGCCGAAGCGCTTCGAGAACGCCTCGAACTGCGCGTCGGTCATCGCCTGCTGCCCGCGCACCAGCATCGCGCCGTGCGCTTTCCAAAGGTCGTGCAGCTCCCTGAACTCCGCGTCGTTCAATTCCGAGAGCGAAATACCCTCGACGGCCGCGCCGAAGGCGGGTTTCAGCTTGGTGACTTGCATGGTCTGCATCATTCGGCCTGGATGTGCGCGTGCTTCACCACCTGGCGCCATTCGGCGATCTCGCGCTTCACCATCTGCCCGAGCTTGTCGGGGGTGGAGCTCATGCCGTCGGCGCCCTGCTCGAGCAACTTCGCCTTCACGTCGGGCCGCGCCACGACGGTCGCGATTTCCTTGTTCATGCGCGCGATGACTTCGTCGGGCGTCTTCGCGGGCGCGAACACCGCGTACCAGGAGTCGACCTCGAAGTCCTTCAGGCCCGTGGCCTCGGCGATGGTGGGCACGTCCGGCAGGATCGGCGTGCGCTTCGCGGTGCTGACCGCGAGCGGCCGCAGCCGTCCGGCGCGCACCTGGCCCATCGCCGCCGGGATCGAGACGATGAGGAGCGGCACGTCGCCCGCCATCGTCGCCGCGACCGCCGGCCCGCCGCCGCGGTAGGGGATGTGGGTCATGTGCGCGTTCAGCTTGAGCTCGAGCAGCTCGCCCGCCATGTGGCTCGGCGAGCCGACGCCGACCGAGGCATAGTCGAGCTTGCCGGGGTTGCGCTTGATGTACTCGACGAGCTCGGAAAACTTGCGGTACGGCGTGTTCGGGTTGACGGCGAAGAGCTGCGGCAGCGAGCAGATGGTGGAAATCGGCCGGAAGTCGCGCTCGGTGTCGAACGGCAGGTTCTTGTAGATCGCGGGGTTGATCGAATGCGAGGACAGGGTGAATAGCAGCGTGTGGCCGTCGGGCGCTGCCTTCGCCGCGACGCCGGTGCCGAGCGAGCCGCCGGCGCCGCCGCGGTTCTCGATCACGATCGGCTGCCCGAGCTGCTTGGAAAGGGGCTCCTGTACGATGCGCGCGATCACGTCGGTGCCGCCGCCGGGCGGGTAAGGCACCAAGAAGGTGACCGGCTTGGTCGGCCAAGCGAGCGCCGCGCTCGCCGCACAAGCGGCCGCGACGCTGAAAACCGTTTTGAGGATCGACGTCATGGCGTAGCTCTCCTGACTCGTCATCCCCCTCCGACTGCTATTGTAGTGGCCGCTATGGAAACGATCCAATCCGGCGCCACGGGCAGCGCGCAAATTTTAGTGGGCGAAGAGCACACCGCGCCGCGCGTGGGTAGCGGCAAGGTGCACGTACTCGCGACGCCAGTGATGATCAATCTCATTGAGGCAGCGGCGCTTGCCGCGATCGAGCACCTGCTGCCCGCCGGGCACCAGAGCCTCGGCACCCGCCTCGATGTGAGACATATTGCCGCTACGCCGGTCGGTATGAAAGTTTTTGCAAAGGCCACGGTGGCGAGCGTGTCGGGCAGGACGGTCTCGTTCCGGGTCGAGGCGCGCGACGAGAAGGAGCTGATCGGCGACGGCACCCACGAGCGCGTCGTGGTCAACGTCGCCAAGTTCGACGCGCGCGTGCGGCGGAAGCTAGGGGTGGAAGGCTAGGACGCCGAAAAATACGGCGAGACCGATCGCCGGCCGCAGCCAGCCGATCTCGCGCCACGCGAGGCGGTTGCGCCCCTGCGCGATCGCGACGAAGGGTACGTGCGAGGTGACCGCGGCGAAGCGCGGCCAGTCCGGGTTGCTTCTTTTCCTCGCGTCCATCGAGCGCGTGCCCACCACGGCAAGCACCAGGAAGCCGCCGAAGAACACCAGCGACTTGGCGTCCCCTCGCGCGAGGATGTGGGCCGCGGCCCACACGATCACGCCCCACATGATCGGATGGCGCGTGATGCGGATCATGCCGCGCGCGGGATCGTCGCTCTTGAGCAGCTTGTCGGCGCCGACCATCGTTGGGTTGCGCCAGTAGCCGCAGGCGATCAGGATGAAAGCGAAGGGCATGAGCAGATAGGCGATTTCTCTCGTGCCCGCCCACAACGGCTCGCGCGGCGCGCCGGCGTATGCCCAGATCATCCAGCCGAGCGTGACGAAGGCGACGAGCGAGTACAGGCCGCGATAAGGCCATTCGCCCATCGAATTCACCAGCGCCGGGCGCAGCGGTGTTCCCGATACGAAGTGCGTGGCCAGGAACGCCGCCGTGGCCAGCACGAGCATCGTCATGCGAGCGCCTTGCCCACGATCTCGGCGACGTCCTTCGAAAGCTTCTCGGTATCGCGGATGCGCTCCAGCTGCTTTCTCGCCAGGGATTTTCTGGAGTCATCGAAGCGCCGCCAGCGGTCGAACGAGCGCGCCATGCGCGCGGCGACCTGCGGGTTGAGCGCGTTGAGCGCGATGATCTGGTCGGCGAGGAACGCGTAGCCGCCGCCGTCGACGCCGTGAAAGCGCACGTGGTTCGCGGCGAAGGTGCGGATCAGCGCGTACACGCGGTTCGGCACCTTGAGGTCGAAGGCCGGATGCTTCAGCAGCTGCCTCACGGTTTCCAGGGTCGTGGGAAGCCGTGAACCGGCTTGCACCGCGAGCCATTTGTCCACCACCAACGCCTCCTCGATCCAGCGGCCGTAGAACGCGGCGAGCGCCGGCTCGCGCTCGGGGCAGTCGAGGTTGGCGAGCACGCTCAGCGCCGCCATCGAGTCGGTCATGTTGTCGGCAGCCTGGAATTGCGCGTACGCGAGCTTCGACTCGCCGATCTCGCCCAGGTAGTTGAGGCACAGGTTGCGCAGCGAACGCCGGCCGATCGACGCGGCGTCGGGCGAGTAGGGGCCGCGATTCGCGTTGCGCTCATACGCCGCCAGCAGGTCCTTCTTCAGTTCGGATCCGAGCACGCGCCGCAGCGCGTTGCGCGATTCATGCAGCCGGTCGGGATCGACCATCGCCATCTGCTCGGCGAGGAAGGTCTCGCCCGGCAGGGTGAGCGCTTCGGCGGCGAACGCGGGATCCGGGTCGCGCAGGAGGTTGCGCGCGGCCTCGACGAACGCCGCAGACGGTTTTCCGCCCTTTTCAAGGATGATCGAGCCGGCCAGGCGCTGTCCCGCCTCCCAGCGATTGAACGGGTCGTCATCGCGCGCCATGAGCTCGAGCAGATCGTCCTCGCTGTACGGGTACTCGAGGATCACCGGCGCCGAGAAGCCGCGCAGCAGCGACGGCACCGGCTTCTGCTTTGCCGGGAACACGAATTTCTCTTCGCGCTGCTTGAGCGAAAGCACCTGCTCGTGCTCGCCCACCTTGACCGCGAAAGGAATGTGGAACGGCGGGTTCATCGATTGCCTCGCGCTGAGGACGAACTCGCCTCCGTTGTACGCCCCCGAGCAGCTCACAACGGGCGTACCCGCCACGTCGTACCAGCGCTTGAACTGCTGGAGATTGACGCCCGAGGCGTCCTGCATGGCCTGCACGAAGTCGTCGGTGGTGACCGCCTGGCCGTCGTGGCGCTCGAAGTACTTGCGCATGCCGGCCTGGAACTTCTTCTCGCCGAGCAGCGTGTGCTGCATGCGCACCACCTCGGCGCCTTTCTCGTACACCGTCATGGTGTAGAAGTTGCGGATCTCCATGTACGACTCCGGCCGCACCGGGTGCTTCATCGGCCCGGCGTCCTCGGGGAACTGGTTGGCGCGCAGCGCGCGCACTTCCTGGATGCGGGTGACCGCGCGCGAATAGGTGTCGGCGCCGTATTCCTGGTCGCGGAATACCGTCAGGCCTTCCTTGAGCGAGAGCTGGAACCAGTCGCGGCAGGTGACGCGGTTGCCGGTCCAGTTGTGAAAGTACTCGTGCGCCACCACGCGGTCGATGTTCAGGTAGTCGACGTCGGTCGCGGTGTCGGCGCGCGCGAGGATGTAGCGCGTGTTGAAGATGTTGAGGCCCTTGTTCTCCATCGCGCCGGAGTTGAAGTCGCCCACCGCCACGATCTTGTATTCATTGAGGTCGAGCTTCAGGCCGAAGCGCTTCTCGTCCCACGCGATGGCGCGCTTCAGGCAATCCATCGCCCAGCCCGCCTGGTCGAGGTTGCCGGGCTCGACATAGATGTAGAGGTTGCCGTCGCGCAGGAGCTCGAGGTTCGCCGCGACGAGCGCGAAGAGGTACGACGGCTTGGGGAACGGATCCTCATAGGTCGCGAAGTGGCGGTCGCCCGGCTCGCTTCCGCTGTGCTTGAGGTTTCCGTTGGAAAGCAGGACTGGATACTTCTTCGCGTCCGCGCGCACCGTGGTCGTATAGCGGGCCATCACGTCGGGCCGGTCGATGAACCAGGTGATGCGGCGGAAGCCCTCAGCCTCGCACTGCGTCACGAAGCCGTGCTTCGTGGCGTAGAGGCCCTCGAGCTTGGTGTTCCTTTGCGGGACGATGCGCGAGACGGTCTCCAGCGTGAAGGCGTCCGGCACGTTGGGAACCGTGAGCTTTTCCGCCGTGACCTCGTGCTCAGCGGCCTTTCCGTCCAGGGCTACCGAAATCAGCTCGAGCTCGTCGCCGTCCAGGACCAGGGGGCCCTTGCCTGCGTTGCGGCGGATCTCGAGCTTCGCGCGGACCAGCGCGTGGTCCGCGCGGATATCGATGTCCAGGACGATCGAGTCGACCCGGAAGGGGGGTGGGGCGTAATCCTTTAGGTGGATCGCCCGGGGCTGGGCTTCTTTCATCCACGGATTCTAAGGCCCGTGGAGGCTCGCCGCCGGTGCTATTACACCTGCAGAATCAGCGGCTTACCGATGTAGCGCGGGCGCCTTGGAGCGCGCCCGGCGAGCCTTGGCCTTGGGGTGAGCGCGCTTGGCGTTGCCCTTGCGGCGGGCCGGCTGCTCGCCAAACATGCGCTGCAGCAGGCCACCGACCACCGCCGCGGTCAGGAGGAGGCGGATCATGCGGTTGCCGGGCGGGAAGCGGCCCGGCCCTTCCTGCGGCGCTCGGTGCCGGCGCGCATGCGCGTGCCGTGCTTGCGGCGCTGAACCGGCGTGCGGCGCGTGTCGCCGAACAGGTACCAAAGCACGCCGCCGACTAGCGCCGCGGCGATGATAATTCCGCCGACGGAGGTTTTCGGGTGCGCGAGCGCGGTGCGGTAAGCGGCGAGCGCGCCTCGGCGCGCGGTTTCCGCCGCGGCGAGCGCGCGCTGGCGCGCTGCTTCGCCCGCGACGCGCGCTGCTTCGCCCGCGACGCCCATGCGGTCGTAAACCTTTTCCGATACCTGGCCGAGCCTCGTCGAAGCGTCGCTCAGGCGTGCGGTGACGTCGCGGTCTTCGGCCATCTTCGCCAGCCGGTTTGAAATCTGCGCGAGTCTCATGCGTCCTCCAGTGGGGTCGATCACGCCACAACAAGAGCAACACGCGTGCCCAACCACCGTCCGCCATGGTGCAGGGCCCCCTGCGCACGCCCTGCGACGGTGCCCAATTCGCCGCTCGGCCTCTGATTTACAAGGAGAATTTCGGTGGCATGCGACTTGCGATCGAAGGGCGATGCATGTGCTCGTCCTCGATCAGTCGGCAGAGCGGGCGGCGATACTGCGCGCAGCGTTGCTACCCGCCGGTTACGAGGTCACCGCGCTTTCTTCCCCACTCGCGCTTCTGAAGACGATCGAGAAGCTCGAGCCCGACGTGATCGTGATCGACACGGAGTCGCCGAGCCGGGACGTGCTTGAGCATCTGATGATGGTGAGCCGGTACACGCCGCGCCCGGTGATCATGTTCGCCGCCGACGGCACGCCCGAGACAATCCGCGCCGCGACGCGCGCCGGCGTATCCGCCTATGTGGTGGACGGCCTGGACAAGAACAGGATCAGGGCAATCGTCGACGCGGCCATCGCGCGCTTCGAAGAGATGCAGAGCTTGCGCGCGCAGCTCGCCGATGCGAACGAGAAGCTCGCGGAGCGCAAGCTCGTCGAGCGGGCGAAGGGCCTCCTCATGAAGAGTCGCGGGCTGGACGAAGACGCGGCGTATGTGCTGCTGCGGAAGATGGCGATGGATCGCAGCCTGAAGCTCTCGGATCTGGCGCAGCGACTCGTCGATGCCGCGGACCTATTAGGTGCATGACATTGTGCAGCGCACGATGGCGGTGCATCGCGGTTTCGAAAACTCCTTAAGAATCAAAGAGCGGCCCTTGGCATAGCGCTTGCGAAGTACGGAGCAAGGCGCAACGAAGCGCCACGTCAGGAGGCGCCAGCCGGCCTGACATCACGGACAAAGGCGTTCGGCCAACCGAACGCCTTTTTTTTGCCCAAAGGGGGACGCGATGAGGAAACGGGAGTTTCTGAAGGCAGCGGGAGCGACGAGCCTGATGAGCATGGTGCCGGACGCGGTGCGCGTCGGCGCATGGGCGCAGGGCTCCGACGCGCCAGAAAAGAAGGAAGTGAAGGTCGGCTTCATCCCGCTTACCGACTGCTCTTCGGTGGTGATGGCCGCCGTAATGGAGTTCGACAAGAAATACGGCGTCAAGATCATCCCTTCCAAAGAAGCGTCCTGGGCCGCGGTGCGAGACAAGCTGGTGAACGGCGAGCTCGATGCCGCGCACGTGCTCTACGGGCTCATCTACGGCGTGCAGATGGGGCTCGGCGGGCCGAGGAAGGACATGGCGCTCCTGATGAACTTGAACCACAACGGCCAGGCATTCACGCTTTCGCGCAAGCTCTATGACAAGGGCGTGCGCGACGCTAGCGGCATGGCCGCGCTGATCCAGAAGGAAAAGGGTGATTACACCTTCGCGCACACGTTCCCGACCGGCACGCACGCTATGTGGACCTACTACTGGCTTGCCGCGCACGGCATTCACCCGTTCCAGGACGTCAAGACCATCACCGTGCCGCCACCGCAGATGGTGGCGAACATGCGCGTAGGCAACATGGACGGCTACTGCGTGGGCGAACCGTGGCCCTACCGCGCGATCGTCGACAAGATCGGCTTCACCGCGGAGACCACGCAAGGACTGTGGAAGGACCACCCCGAGAAGGCGCTCGGCACCTCGGCGGAATGGGTGGAGAAATATCCGAAGACCGCGCGCGCCATGACCGCAGCGATCATCGACGCCGGGCGCTGGATCGACGCTTCGCTCTCCAACCGTCAGAAGACCGCCGAAGTCGTGTCCGACCGCTCCTACGTGAACACCGACAAGGAGGTGATCGTCGCACGCATGCTCGGGCGCTACGACAACGGCATCGGCAAGGTCTGGGACGACAAGGACCACATGAAGTTCTACAACGACGGCCACGTGCCGTTTCCGTACCTCTCCGACGGCATGTGGTTCATGACGCAGCACCGGCGCTGGGGGCTCTTGAAGGAGGAGCCCGACTACCTCGCGGTGGCGAAGAAGGTGAACCGTCTCGACGTCTATCGCGACGCCGCCGTCATGGCCAAGGCCTCGGTGCCGAAAGAGGCGCTGCGCACCTCCAAGCTGATCGATGGCGTGGTCTGGGACGGCAAGGATGCGAAGAGGTACGCCGCCGCGTTCAAGATCAGGGTGGCGTAATGCGCGCGGTCGCTCTCCGGAAAGTCGTAACGCCAACCAGTCCGCCGCATCCCGCAGCACGCCGGGAGATACCGGTCCAGGTGCGGCCGCGGCGGGCGCAGGCACCGGAATGGGTGGTGAGCCTGATCGCCTGGGGCGCGGGGATCGCGCTGTTCGTTCTCGCGTGGGCCTCGATCGCCACGTTCGGCGGACGGATTCCGGACCCGGTTGTGGTGGGCAAGGCGGCAGCCAAGATCTTCGCCGACCCCTTCTACAGCAAGGGACCGAACGACCAGGGCATCGGGTGGAACGTGCTTTCGTCGCTCAAGCGCGTCGGCATCGGCTTCGGCCTCGCGGCGCTCGTCGGAATTCCGCTCGGCTTCGTGGTCGGAAGGTTCAAGTTCGTGTCCGGGATGGCCGCGCCGATCATCGCGCTGCTCAAGCCGGTGTCGCCGCTTGCCTGGCTGCCGATCGGGCTCCTCATCTTCAAGGCCGCCAACCCGGCGGCGATCTACGTGATCTTCATCTGCAGCCTGTGGCCGATGATCGTCAACACCGCGGTCGGCGTGCGCCAGATCCCGCAGGACTACCTGAACGTCGCGCGTGTGCTGAACCTCTCGGAGTGGAAGGTCTTCACCAAGATCCTGTTCCCCGCGGTGCTGCCCTACATGATCACCGGCGTGCGTCTCTCGATCGGCGTCGCGTGGCTCGTGATCGTCGCCGCCGAGATGCTCACCGGCGGCGTCGGCATCGGCTTCTGGGTCTGGGACGAGTGGAACAACCTGAAGGTCGAGCACATCATGATCGCGATCTTCACCATCGGCGTGGTCGGCCTTGCGCTCGAGCAAGCGCTGATGCTCGCGGCCCGGCGCTTCAACTATGGATAAATACCTCTCCATCGAAGCCGTCGGCATGTCCTTCGGCGACTCGCCGATCCTCACCGGCATCGACCTCGCGATCCGCAAGGGGGAATTCGTCACGCTCATCGGCCACTCGGGATGCGGCAAGAGCACGCTGCTCAACCTGGTCGCGGGCCTGCTGAAGCCGAGCGCGGGGACCATCCTCCTCGCGGGCAAGCACGTCGACGGCCCGGGGCCGGACCGCGGCGTGGTGTTCCAGAATCATTCGCTGCTGCCCTGGCTTACGTGCTTGGGAAACGTTCACCTGGCGGTCGAACGCGTGTTCAAAGACGATGTGAAAAAGCGAACCCAGGCGGCGCTCGAGCTGGTCGGCCTGGCACACGCCTCGCACAAGTACCCGCACCAGATCTCCGGCGGCATGAAACAGCGCGTCGGCATCGCGCGCGCGCTCGCGATCGAGCCCAAGGTGCTCCTGCTCGACGAGCCCTTCGGTGCTCTCGACGCACTCACGCGCGCGACGCTGCAGGACGAGCTGATGCGCATAGTCGCGAAGACCGGCGCGACGGTGCTGATGGTCACGCACGACGTGGACGAGGCAGTGCTGCTTTCCGACCGCGTGGTGATGATGACCAACGGGCCGGCGGCGCGCATCGGAGAGGTGCTGGAGGTGCCGCTCGAGCGGCCGCGCGAGCGGCTGAAGCTTGCGCACGAGGCACGCTTCATGGAGCTGCGCGCGGAGGTCCTCGAGTTCCTCTATGACAAGCAGGCCGCGAGGGGGAAAAATGCGGCTGCGCTGAAGGTTGCATGATGGGCAAGGTCTTTCTCGTCGGCGCCGGACCGGGCGATCCCCAGCTCCTCACTCTCAAGGCGGCGCGCGCGTTACGCGAGGCGGACCTCATCCTCATGGATGATCTCGCGAGCCGCGGCTGCCTATCTCATGCGCGCTGGAACGTGCGCGTGATCGAGGTCGGCAAGCGCGGCGGCTGCCCGTCAACCTCGCAGGCCTTTATCGAGAAGCTCATGATCCAGGCGGCGCGCGCGGGCCAGACAGTCGTGCGCCTCAAGGGCGGCGACCCGTTCGTCTTCGGGCGCGGCGGCGAGGAACTGGAAAGACTCCGGTCTTGCGGCATCGAAGTCGAAGTCATCCCGGGCGTGACGGCCGGCATCGGTGCGCCGGCGATGCTAGGGATTCCGGTCACGCACCGCGCGCTCTCGCACGGCGTGACCTTCGTCACCGGACACGGCGCGGACATCGACTGGGCTGCGCTCGTTCGTTCGAAGACCACCCTGGTCGTCTACATGGGCTTGAGGAGCATCGAGAAGATTTCCTCCGCCCTTGTAGCGGCCGGGATGGATCCGGCCACCCCGGCCTGCATCATCGAGAACGGCACGCTGCAAACCCAGAAAGCGCTCGTGACGACGCTCGACCGGCTGTCGGGCGAGGGTTTCACCGGTCCGGCCGTGATCGTGATCGGCGACGTGGTGCGCATGGCGGCTGCCAAAGCCGCGGCGGTCGAGGAGCGGGCGGCGTGAAGGTCGTCGTCATCGGAAACGGCATGGTCGGCCAGCGCTTCGTCGAGAAGCTGATCGAGCGCGGCGGGGAGTACGAGATCACCGTGTTCTGCGAGGAGCCGCGGCCGGCCTACGACCGCGTGCAGCTCACGAGCTTCTTCTCCGGCAAGACGCCGACGGATTTGAGCCTGTTCAAGAAGCAGCTTTTCGAGCAGGCGGGCGTGACGCTGCGCCTGAACGACGCGGTGCTGTCGATCGACCTTGCCGAAAAGACCGTGCGCTCGGCACGCTACCGCGACGTGCCGTTCGACAAGCTGGTGATTGCCACCGGCTCGTACCCGTTCGTGCCGCCGGTGCCGGGCCACGACCGGCGCGATTGCTACGTTTACCGCACCATCGAGGACCTGGAAGTAATCGCCGCGCGGGCGCGAAACGCAAGGGTCGGCACCGTGATCGGCGGCGGCCTGCTCGGCCTCGAGGCCGCAAAGGCGCTGCACGACCTCGGCCTCGAGACGCACGTGGTCGAGTTCGCGCCGCGGCTGATGGCGGTGCAGCTCGACGAGGCGGCGGGGCGGCTCCTGCGCCGCAAGGTCGAGGCGCTCGGCGCCGTCGTTCACCTCTCTCGCCACACGAAGCAGATCGGGGAAGGCACCGCCCGCAGGCACTGCCTCGATTTCACCGACGGCACCAGCCTCGAAACCGACCTCGTCGTCTTTTCTGCCGGCATCCGCCCGCGCGACGAGCTCGCGCGCCTCGCCGGCCTCGCGATCGGCGAACGCGGTGGCATCCGCATCGACTCCCACTGTCGCACCACCAATCCGGACGTGTACGCGATCGGCGAATGCGCCCTCTGGCAGGGCCGCATCTTCGGCCTGGTCGCGCCCGGCTACCAGATGGCAGAAGTCGCCGCGCGCCACATCGACGGCGACGCGGGCGTCCAGTTCCTCGGCGCTGACATGAGCACCAAGCTCAAGCTCATGGGCGTCGATGTCTGCTCGATCGGCGACGCGCACGCGGCGACCGCCGGCGCGCTGTCGTACGTGTTTACCGACGAGATCGTGTACAAGAAGCTCGTCGTCTCGGACGACCGCAAGCAGCTCCTCGGCGGCATCCTGGTCGGCGATGCGTCGGACTACGGGACGCTGTTGCAGCTGGTTCTCAACGCCATGCCGCTTCCGGAGCACCCGGAAGACCTGATTATTCCAACGAAATCGACCAAGGGCCTGGGCATCGATCTTCTTCCCGACTCGGCGCTGGTCTGCTCGTGCAACAGTGTTTCAAAAAAGGAAATTACCCAGGCAGTGGAAGGCGGGTGCACCTCCCTCGGCGCGCTCAAGAAGAAGACCAAGGCCGCGACGAGCTGCGGCGGCTGCGGCCCGCTCGCAAAGCAGATCCTCGACGCCGAAATGAAGAAGCGCGGGTTCAGCGTCAACAACCACCTGTGCGAGCACTTCCCGCATTCGCGACAGGAGCTCTTTCACCTGGTGAAGGTGGACTCCGTAAAGACGTTCGACGCGCTCGTCGCCAAACACGGGAGAGGGCGCGGCTGCGACATCTGCAAGCCGGCGGTCGCCTCGATCCTCGCCTCGTGCTGGAACGAGATGATCCTCGAGCCACGGCATGCGCCGCTGCAGGACACGAACGACCACTTCCTCGCCAACCTGCAGAAGGACGGCACCTACTCGATCGTGCCGCGCGTGCCCGGCGGCGAGATCCTGCCCGAGAAGCTGGTGGCGCTCGGCCAGGTAGCGAAGAAGTACGGCCTCTACACCAAGATCACCGGGGCGCAGCGCATCGACCTCTTCGGCGCGCGCGTCGAGCAGCTGCCGCTCATCTGGAAGGAGCTGATCGACGCCGGCTTCGAGTCCGGCCACGCCTATGGCAAGGCGCTGCGCACGGTGAAATCGTGCGTCGGCAGCACCTGGTGCCGCTACGGCGTGCAGGACTCGGTGTCGATGGCGATCCGCATCGAGCAGCGGTACAGAGGCCTGCGCGCGCCGCACAAGATCAAGATGGCGGTGTCGGGCTGCACGCGCGAGTGTGCCGAGGCGCAGGGCAAGGACGTCGGCGTGATCGCCACCGAGAAGGGCTGGAACCTCTACGTGTGCGGCAACGGCGGGATGAAGCCCAAGCATGCCGTTCTTCTCGCCGGCGACTTGGACGACCAGACCCTCATCCGCTTCATCGACCGCTTCCTCATGCTCTACATTCGCACCGGCGACCGGCTGCAGCGCACCGCGACCTGGCTCGAGAGCCTCGAGGGCGGCATCGACTACGTGAAGAAGGCGGTGTGCGAAGACTCGCTCGGCATCGGCGCCGAGCTCGAAGCCGACATGCAGAAGTTCGTCGACACGTACGCCTGCGAGTGGAAGGTGGCGATCGAGACGCCGCAGATCATGAAGCGCTTCCGCCACTTCGTGAACACCGACGCGGCCGACCCGGACATTGAGTTCGTGACCGAGCGCGGGCAACCAATACCGGCATGAGGGTTTGTGATCTAGATCAAATTCTCACCAACGCCGGTGTCTGCGCCCTGGTCGACGGCGAGCAGGTTGCTATCTTTCGAGTCGACGACAAGGTATACGCAGTTGGTAACCGCGATCCGTTCTCGAAGGCGAACGTGCTCTCGCGCGGCATCGTCGGCGAGGTGAAGGGCGAGCTGGTTGTCGCCTCGCCCATCTATAAGCAGCACTTCAGCCTCACCACCGGCCGCTGCCTCGAGGATGCGACGGTGCGCATCCCGGTCTACGCCGTGCGCGTGGAGGAGGGTGTCGTCCATGTCCAACCCGCGAAGCACGTAAAGACCACGTGCTGCTTCTGCGGCGTCGGCTGCGGCGTCATCGCCACCTCTTCCAATAACGCCATCACCGCGGTGAAGGGCGATCCGGCCCATCCCGCCAACTTCGGCCGCCTGTGCACCAAGGGCGCGGCGCTGCATCTTTCCACCGATCCCGCCGCGCGGCTGCTCTACCCCGAAGTGAACGGCGAGCGCGCGAGCTGGGACCAAGCGCTTGAATTTACAGCTAGCCGCTTCCGGGAAATCATAGCGGCGCACGGCCCCGATGCCGTGGCGTTCTACATCTCGGGCCAGCTCCTCACCGAGGACTATTACGTCTTCAACAAGCTCGCCAAGGGCCTGATCGGCACCAACAACGTCGACACCAATTCGCGCCTTTGCATGTCCTCGGCTGTCGCGGGC
>DASRIR010000212.1:0-4814 GCA_035649875.1 Burkholderiales bacterium
GGCGACGGCGAGATGGACGAGCCCGAATCGCTCGCCGGCCTGTCGCTCGCGGCGCGCGAAGGGCTCGACAACCTGGTTTTCGTCGTCAACTGCAATCTGCAGCGGCTCGACGGCCCGGTGCGCGGCAACGGCTCGATCGTGCAGGAGCTCGAGGGCCTGTTCGCGGGCGCGGGCTGGAACGTGGTGAAGCTCCTGTGGGGCTCGGACTGGGATCCGCTGTTCGCGCGCGACGAGGACGGCGTGCTACTCAAGCGCCTGCACGAGACGGTCGACGGCGAGTTCCAGACCTACGCCGCGACCGACGGCCGCTTCAACCGCGAGCACTTCTTCAACAAGTATCCCGAGCTGCGCGAGCTCGTCGCCGACATGAGCGACGACGACATCGACCGGCTGCGCCGCGGCGGGCACGACCCGGTCAAGATCTATGCCGCCTATCACGCCGCCGCGCACCACAAGGGGCAGCCCACGGTGATCCTCGCCAAGACCAAGAAGGGCTACGGCATGGGCACGGGGGGCCAGGGCAAGATGGGCACCCATCAGCAGAAGAAGCTCGACGACGAGGCGCTGCGCTCGTTCCGCGACCGCTTCGCGCTGCCGATTTCCGACGAGGACGTGGCGCAGCTGCGCTTCTATCACCCGGGACCGGACAGCCCCGAGCACAAGTACCTGCTGGCCCGGCGCGACGCGCTCGGCGGCTACCTGCCGCGAAGAGTCACCAAAGCCAGGGCCATCCCGGTGCCGTCGCTCAGCGCTTCCGAGCGAAACCAGTCGACCACCATGGTGTTCGTGCAGCTGCTCTCGCAGCTCCTGAAGGACGAGAAGCTCGGGCCGCGCGTGGTGCCGATCGTCGCCGACGAGGCGCGCACCTTCGGCATGCAGACCCTGTTCCGCCAGGTCGGCATCTACTCCGCGGTCGGTCAGCTCTACGAGCCCGAGGACCATGAGGAGCTGCTCTACTACCGCGAGGCGAAGGACGGGCAGATCCTGGAGGAGGGCATCACCGAGGCCGGCGCGCTCTCGTCATGGCTCGCGGCCGCGACCTCGTACTCGTCGCACGCCGAGCCGATGCTGCCCTTCTACATCTATTACTCGATGTTCGGCTTCCAGCGGGTCGGCGACCTCATCTGGGCCGCGGCCGATTCCCGCGCGCGCGGCTTTCTCGTCGGCGGCACCGCGGGCCGCACCACGCTCGCGGGCGAGGGACTGCAGCACCAGGACGGCTCTTCGCACCTCGTTGCTGCGACGATCCCGAACTGCCGGGCCTACGATCCCTGCTTCGGCTACGAGCTCGCTGCGATCGTTGAGGAGGGCGCGCGCCGCATGGTCGAGGGACAGGAGGATGTCTTCTACTACCTCACCGTCGCGAACGAGAACTACCCGCATCCGCCGATGCCGCAAGGAGCACGCGAGAACATCCTCAAAGGAATGTACCTCTTCAAGCGGGGTGAAAAAGCCCAGGTCCAGCTCCTGGGAAGCGGCCCGATCCTGCGCGAGGTGCTCGCCGCGGCGGAGCTGCTCGAGAAGGACTGGAAGATCGCCGCCGACGTGTGGAGCGTGACCTCGTTCAGCGAGCTGCGCCGCGACGGCATGCGCGCGGAGCGCGAGCGCAGGCTGGGTCGGAGCGCGACCGGGTGGGTGGAGGAATGCCTGGCGAACGTTCAGGGGCCGGTGATCGCGGCGAGCGATTATGTGGCCGCGGTGCCGGATCTCATTCGGCCCTACGTGAAGACAAAATACGTCGCGCTCGGCACCGACGGCTTCGGCCGCAGCGACACGCGCGCGGCCTTGCGGGCTTTCTTCGAGGTCGACGCGCGCCACATCGCGCTCGCCGCGCTCTCGGCGCTCGACCCGAGCCTAGGGAAAGAGGCCCTGCGCCGGTACGGGATCGACCACGCGAGCCGGCCGCCCTGGGAGCGCTGACGGCCGCTCGTCAGGTGTTGCCGGCTGGGTGACGTTGGGGGGCGGTAGCACAAGCGTGCGCTCGTCCGCCATCTTCTGCCGCTGATAGGGACGCAGCTCGGTCGGCATCGGCTGCGTCGTGACCTCGAGCAGCTGCCGAGAATGGATCTGCTCGAGCCGCGAAGTGTTTTCACCCCGGACGCGCGCGGCGAATTCCGCCGACTGCTGATCGCGCTGGACCAGCGCGCGCTGGATTTCCTGCTCGTTGGCTTGGGCCGTGAGCGCGCCCAGCAGCAGCAACCCGAGAATCCGCCTCATTCAACCTCCAGGGCCCGCGCCTCGCGCACGCTGCGCGCGAAGTCGAGCACGGTGCGCGCGAGCGCCACGCGGTCGTCGATGGTCCGCATCACGGTCGGTGCGGCGAGCACACGCAGGCCGAGCGAGCGCACGCTCTCCACGAGGTTGCCGTCGGTGCGGTCGATGATGAAGCCGTCGGCGAGGCGCAGGTACTCGATCGCCACCGCGCGCGGCGAGGGCTCCTTGCCGAGCTCGCGCATCATCTTGCCCGCCGAGCCCTTGAGCGCCTTGCCGCCGACAATCGGCGTGACCGCGATGACCGGGGCGCCGCGCTTGCGCAGGAGCTCGCGCATGCCGCTGATCTCGAGGATCGGGTTGATGATGTGGTAGGGGTTGGAGGGGCAGATCACCACCGCCTCGAGGTCCGCCGAGTGCAGGGCGTCGAGGATCTCGTCGGGGATGCGCGCCTGGTCGGCGCCTGCGTACTCGAGCCCGCGCGCGCGCGGCTCGCACCCGAGCGTGCCGAAGTACTCGGGGAATGGAATCGCGCCGTCGTCGGTCAGCACGTGCGTGCGCACCGGATCGTCGCTCATCGGCAGGATGCGCGCGGCGATGCCGAGGCGGCGGGAGAAATCGAGCGTGATGTCGGTGAGGCGCCGGCCCCCGGCGAGCCCTTGCGTGCGCAACAGCGCCGCGGCCAGCGCCTTGTCGCCGAGCGGCGGATGCTCCGGCCCGCCGAGCGTCTTCAGCATGCCGTGCAGCACGTGGCTTTCGCCCTCGGGCTCCCAGCCGCCGTTGTCCGCGCCGATGCCGGCAAGCGTGTAGAGCACGGTGTCGAGGTCGGGCGAGAATGCGATGCCGAGATGCTCGTAGTCGTCGCCCGTGTTGACGACGAGCGCGAGGTCGCGGCCGCGCAGGCGGTGCAGCCCGTCGGCGAGCTTCGCGCCGCCGAACTGTCCCGCGAGCGCAACCACCGTACCCATTCGCCGATGCTAGCATGCAGCGCAAAAAATGCTCTATACGAAGCTCGTGCTGATGGCGCTCTTCTGGAGCGGCGTGTTCCCCGCGGTGAACATCGTGCTGAGCAGCATGGGCCTCGTCACCTCGGTATTCCTGCGCTTCTG
The DNA here is from genome assembly GCA_035649875.1 of Burkholderiales bacterium. GTDB lineage: Bacteria > Pseudomonadota > Gammaproteobacteria > Burkholderiales > SG8-39 > SCGC-AG-212-J23. The sequence continues at coordinate 3,321 of DASRIR010000212.1, forward strand.
GTGGGCGGCGGTGATCCTGCTCATCCTGCTGCGCGTGCGCAGTCACCGCCTGCCGCGTCCCTCGCCGCGCGAGAGCGTGCTGATCATCGGCCTGGGGCTGCTCGGCGTCTCGGTCTACAACGTGCTCTTCAGCGCCGGCCTCACGCTGGTCGAAGCGAGCCGCGCCGCGCTCATCGTGCCGACCAACCCGGCGTTCACCGCGCTGTTCGCCGCGATTTTCCTCAAGGAGCGTGTGGGCCGGGTGCGGGCCGCGGGCATCGCGCTCTGCGTGCTTGGCGCCCTGTGGGTGCTGACCAAAGGCAACCTGTTTTCCGTGGCGACGCTGGAGGTCGGGCTGGGCGAGCTGTTGCTCATCCTGTGCCTCTTCATGTGGTGCGCGTATACCTTGCTCGGCCGCGTCGCGCTCTCGGGCCTGCCGGCGCTCGCGCTCACCGCGTACGTGATGACCGCCGGCGCGCTGATGCTCGCGCTGCCTGCTTGGCTCGAGCGCGAATCGCTCGCGAATACCACCTGGCAATCGTGGGCGGCGCTGGGTTACCTCATCGTCTTCGGCACCGTGCTGCCGTTCCTCTGGTTCTACGAGGGCGTAAAGGCGCTCGGCGCCGCGCGTGCCGCTCAGTTCATCAACCTGGTGCCGCCGCTCGCGGTCGCCGAGTCGGTGCTGATCCTGGGCGAGCCGCTCACCCCGGCGTTACTCGTGGGCGCCGCCCTCGTGGTCGGCGGCTTGTATCTCACCAACAAGCCGCACTAGAACTTTTCCGCCCACGGCCGCAGATCGGCCTCGAAGGTCCACGCCGAGCGCGACTGGACGTGGAGCTGCCAGAAGACCTCGGCGATTGCGTCGGTCGCGAGCATGCCGTCGACCGGCAGGTCCTTCACGCGTTCCGGCATGCGCTCGCGCGTCCTGCGGTTGTCGATCACGCCGTCGATCACGACGTGCGCGACGTGGATGTTCTTCGGCCCGAGCTCGCGCGCCATCGATTGCGCCACCTGGCGCAGGCCGCCCTTCGCGGCGGCGAACGCTGCGAACTGCGGGCCACCGCGCAGCGAGGCGGTGGCGCCTGTGAAGAGGATCGTGCCCTTGCCGCGGGCGACCATGCGCCGCGCCGCCTCGCGGCCGAAGAGGAAGCCGGCGTAGCAGCCCAGGCGCCAGACTTTCTCGAACATCTCGGCCGGAGTGTCGAGGATCGAGGCACGGAAGTTGGCGCCGGCATTGAAGATCGCGACCTCGACCGGCCCGCGCTTCTCGACGCGCTCGAAGAGCTCGATCACCTGCGCCTCTTCGCGCAAATCGGCCTTCCCCGGCCCCTCCTGGCTGCGGGAGCCAAGGATCACTTCGAATCCGCCCTTGGCAAAGCGCCGGCCGAGCGCCGCGCCAAGCCCTTCGCCCGCCCCGCCGATGAGCGCGATGCTCATAGCTGCGCCGCCAGCTCGGCGCCTTCGAGCATGGCGCGCTTTGCGTCGAGCTCCGAGGCCTCCTTTGCACCCCCGATG
>DASRIR010000213.1:0-2717 GCA_035649875.1 Burkholderiales bacterium
ATCGCGCTCGCCGCCCGCAACCTGCCGAAAACCCTGCAGCGCCGCGCCGTGGTCTGGGGCACGGCGGGCGCGGTGATCGTGCGCGCCAGCCTCACGGTCGCGGTGCTCTGGCTGCTCGAGATTCCCGGCCTGATGCTGGCCGGCGGCATCCTGCTCGCCTGGATCGGCTACAAGCTGCTCGCCGGGAACGAGAGCGCCAGCGAGCACGACGTCGCGCCGGCGAAGAACTTCTGGGGCGCGATGCGCACCATCGTGGTGGCCGACGCGGTCATGGGCCTGGACAACGTGCTCGCGGTCGCGGGCGCGGCGCACGGCAGCGTGCTGCTGGTCGTGATGGGGCTGGTGATCAGCATCCCGATCGTGGTGTGGGGCTCGACCCTGATCCTGCACTGGATCGAGCGCTTCCCGGGCCTGCTCTATCTCGGCGGCGCGGTGCTCGCCTGGACCGCGGCCAAGATGATCGCCGACGAGCCGCTCTACCAGGAATGGCTCGACGCCCGTCCCGGCGTGAAGTCGCTCCTGTTCATCGTCATCACCGGCGGGGTGCTCGGCCTCGCCTGGCTGCGCAACCGCAAGGCAACGAAGGAGGTATTGCAATGAAAGTTCTGGTTCCCGTCGATGCATCCGTCGCCGCGCTGGCGCCGATCGAATACCTGGAAACCCTCGCCCGCTCGGGCGTGGCGCTCGAGGTGCTGGTGATGAACGTGCAGCCGCGCTTCCACCGCCACGTGGCGCGCTTCACCAGCCGCGCCGCGCGCGACGGCGTGCGCGCCGAGCGCAGCCGCGCCGCGATGGCGAACGCGATCGAAGCGCTGTCGGTGCGCAACATCCCGTTCCGCGCGTTCGCCGAAGTCGGCACGCCGGCCGAGCGCATCGCGGTGGTCGCCGAGCGCGAGCAGGTGGACGAAGTGATGATGGGCGTCGGCCGCCATCCCGCCTGGCTGCGCTGGGTCAACCCGTCGATCGCGCAGGGCGTGATGGAGCGCACCGACATCCCGGTCACCGTGCTCGCGCGCGGCCACGCCGGCGCTTTCGAGCGCTACGCCGTGCCCGCGGGCGTGGCCGGCCTCGCCGCCCTGCTGATCGCGGTGGAATAACTCGCAGTTCTCCTGGCAAGGGGGAAGCGGGGGAGCAGCTCCTCTCCAACCCCCGCTTGCCTGCCGCCCCCCCGCGCGGCAGGTCCACCGCCCCCTTGTCAGGGGGCCGTCGGGCGCGCGTATGATCGCCGCCCATGACGTGGTCGATCATCGCGCGCGATGCGAGCGGCGCCTTCGGCGTCGCCATCGCGACGCGCTTTTTCGCCGTCGGCTCGCTCTGCCCGCACGCAGAGAGCGGTGTCGGCGCGCTCTCGACCCAGGCCCTGATGAACCCGCATTACGGGCCCCAGGGCCTCGAGCTGCTGCGAAGCGGCGTTCCCGCGCCTGAAGTCGTCGAGCGCCTGACCGCGCCCGACCAAGGGCGCGAGCAGCGCCAGCTCCACGTGATCGATGCCGCCGGGCGCATCGGCCAGCACACCGGCAGGCAATGCGTCGACTGGTGCGGCGCGGTTTCGGGCGACGGCTATTCTGTGGCAGGCAACATGCTCGCCAACGACAGGGTGATCAGGGAAACAGCACGCGCCTATGAACAGAATCGGCGCAGCGCCTTCCCTGACAGGTTGATCAAGGCCCTCGAGGCGGGCGAGGCCGCGGGCGGCGACAAGCGCGGGAAGCAGTCCGCCGCCCTGCTCGTCTACTCGATCGAGGCGTATCCCGAGCTCAGCCTGCGCGTCGACGACCACGCCGATCCGCTCGCCGAGCTGCGCCGCCTGTACGACAAGGCGCACGAGCGCTTCATTCCCTTCCTGCGCTGCGGCCCGAGCAAGGCGCGCCCCTGGGGCGTGCTCGACCGTGCCGTGATCGAGCAAGAGATTGCCCGCCACAAAAAGCCTTCTTGAGGTAAAGGGGCTGCGCACGCACTTCGCCTCGGAGCGCGGCGAAGTCCGCGCAGTCGACGGCGTCGACCTCAGGCTCGAGCGCGGGCGCACGCTCGGCATCGTCGGCGAATCGGGCTGCGGCAAGAGCGTCACCGCGCTCTCGATCATGGGCCTGATCCCGCAGCCGCCGGGGCGCATCGCCGGCGGCGAGGTGCTGCTCGACGGCGAAGACCTGCTGAAGCAGTCGCCGGCGCGCCTGCGCGACCTGCGCGGCGACAAGCTGGCGATGATCTTCCAGGAGCCGATGACCTCGCTCAACCCGGCCTTTCGGGTGGGCGACCAGATTGCGGAGGCCCTGGTTCGACACAAGGACATTTCCCTGAAAGAAGCAGAGCTTGCTTCGGTGGAAATGCTGCGCCGCGTGCGCATCCCGTCGCCCGAGCAGCGCGCGCGCGACTATCCGCATCAATTGAGCGGCGGGATGCGCCAGCGCGTGATGATCGCCATGGCGCTCGCCTGCAACCCGCAGCTCCTGATCGCGGACGAACCCACCACCGCGCTCGACGTCACCATCCAGGCGCAGATCCTCGAGCTGATGCGCACGCTGCGCGCCGAGCTCGGCACCGCCATCATCCTCATCACGCACGACCTCGGCGTGGTCGCCGAGCTGGCGGACGAAGTGATGGTGATGTACGCCGGGCAGGTGGTGGAGCGCTGCCAGGCGCAGCGCCTGTTCGCCGAGCCGCAGCACCCCTACACCATCGGCCTGCTCGGCTCGATCCCGCGCCTGCACCTCGAGCAG
>DASRIR010000214.1:0-14955 GCA_035649875.1 Burkholderiales bacterium
CGCGGGCACCTCGCGCATGTTCCAGGTGCGCGGCCCGATGATGGTCGCCGGGCGCTACCGGGAAGTGACGATGAAGAACGAGGTCTGGCAGAAGGACATGAAGATCATCGGCGAGTTCGCCGCCCGGCTCGGCGTGCCGACCCCGCTCTTCAACGCCTCGGCGGCGGTATACGCGGCGACGATGGCGCAGGGCTACGCGCGGCAGGACACGGGCGCCGTATGCGCGGTGCTGGAGAAGCTCGCCGGCGTCAAACGCCGGCGCTAGCGCGACGACAGCTCAATGCAGGGTCGCGCTGCCGTTCTCGTGCAGCGCACGCGCCAGATCGGCGGAGTCGACCGGCTTCACCAGGTGCACGTCGAAGCCGGCCTCGCGCGACCTCTTGCGGTCGGTTTCCTGTCCCCATCCGGTGACCGCGACGATGCGCAACGCGGCGCCCCGTTTCATCGTACGCAGCCGCCGCGCCACCTCGTAGCCATCGAGGTCCGGCATGCCGATGTCGAGCAGCACCACGTCCGGATCGAATTCGCGGGCGAGGCGCAATGCCTCCCAGCCATCGTGCACCACCCGGGTCTCGTACCCCAGAGACCGCAGCAGCATCTCGAGCGTCGCCGCGGCATCGGCGTTGTCGTCCACGACCAGAACCCGCTGCCCGGCCGCGGGCGGCGCAGGCGTGGCCGCGGCTTTCGCTTCCGCGGACGGGCGCGGCGTGAGCGAGAGCGCGAGCCGCAACGTGAACTCGCTGCCCTTGCCCGACCCTTCGCTGCGCCCCTCCAGGGAGCCGCCATGCAGCTCGGCAATCTTGCGCGCGAGCGCAAGGCCGATGCCCAGGCCGCCGACGATGCGGTTGAGCGGCGCGCGCCCCTGCACGAACATGTCGAAGATGCGCTCGAGCAGGTCGGGCTCGATGCCACGGCCGTTGTCACGCACCCGCAGGATCGCCTGCCCGTCCTGCGCGGCAACCGCGACCACGATCCTCCCGCCGTCGGCGGTATAGCGCGCGGCGTTGTTCAGCAAGTTGGTGGCGAGCTGAGTCAGGCGGGAGAGATCGCCGTCGACCGTCACCGGCTGCGGCGGCAGCTCGACCTCGAGCTGGTGGCGCTTCGACTCGATCAGCGGTGCTGCGGTTTCCACCGCGCGGCGCGCAACCTCGGTCAGGTCTACCGGCACGTGCTCGACGTGAATCGCGCCGCGCGTGATGCGCGCGATGTCGACCATGTCGTTGACGATGCGCGCCAGCTGCGCGCTCTGACGGTCGATGGTGAGGCGCATGGTCTCGTGTGCCGGGTCGCCCGGCGGCGCCATGCCCATCACCTGCACCGCGGCGCGGATCGGGGCGAGCGGGTTCCTCAGCTCGTGCGCGAGCGTGGAGATGAACTCGTTGACATTGCGCGCAGCCTTCTCGAGGTCCTGCAGGTGGCGCTGGTCGGTGAGATCCTGCGTGACCTTCGCGAACCCGCGCAGGTGGCCGTCCTGGTCGTGGAGCGAGCTGACGACCGCGCGCGCCCAGAAGCGCTCCCCGTTCTTGCGCACGCGCCAGCCCTGCGCCTCGACGCGGCCGTCGCGGCGCGCGGCGGCGAGCTCCTCCCACGGCTTGCCGTCCTCCACGTCCTCCAGCAGGAAGAAGCGCGAAACGTGCTTGCCGAGGACCTCGTCGCGGCGATAGCCGTTGATGCGCTCGGCGCCGCTGTTCCAGCTCGTCACCATGCCTTCGGGGTCGAGCATGACGATCGCGTAGTCGACCACGCCCTCGACCAGCAGCCGGAACCGCTCCTCGCTCTGGCGCAGGGCCTCCTCCTGCAGCTTGCGCTCGGTCAGGTCGCGCGTGATCTTGGAGAAACCGAGCAGCTGGCCGGCCTCGTCGCGCAGCGCAGTGATGACCACGTTCGCCCAGAAGCGCGAGCCGTCCTTGCGCACGCGCCAGCCCTCGTCCTCGAAGCGGCCCTCGGCTACAGCGACCTTGAGCTCGTGCTGCGGCCAGCCGCTGTCGACCGACTCGCGCGTATAGAAGGTCGAGAAGTGGCGGCCGACGATCTCTTCCGGGGCGTAGCCTTTCAGGCGCTGCGCGCCGAGGTTCCACGACATCACGCGCCCGTCCTTGTCGAGGATGAAGAGCGCGTAGTCCTTGGTCTGCTCGACCAGCAGCTGGTACAGGTGCGGCTCGATCAGGTCCTTAGTGCTGGCCATAGCCCCGCGTTTTCGCGTCATTCATGCAGTCTGTGAAGCTGTCGAACGCGCGGTCGGACTGCATCGCGAGCTTGCCGCCCTGCGTGTAGGCATGCCAGGTCCAGCGAATCGAGCCGTCCTTCGGGTCCTGCGCCGGAACGAACGACCAGCGGAACGGCAGGTTGATCCTGTCGTTCGGCGCCATCTAAAGTGTTCTCAGCAATCCGAGCAGGGCATCGACTTCGAAGGGCTTTTGCAGCGTGGCGTCGGCGCCGATCAGCTCGGCATCCGGCAGGTAGTCGCGCTTGGAGAACTGCGCCCCGCCCGACACTACCACGATCTTCGTCTGCGGAAACTGTCGCCGGAAGGCGTCGATCGCCTCGAAACCGTCGGACTCGGGCATGAAGATGTCGGTGATCAGCACCTGCGCGGGCTGGCGGCGCTGCACCTCGATCGCCTCGCGCCCGTTCGCCGCGACGTCCACCGCGTAGCCCGCGAGCTCGAGCGCGAGCTTGAGCGTAAGGCGCATGTCAGCGTCGTCGTCGACGACCAGGACTCTCTTGCTCATCGGGGAGTGCGATTCTCGCAGAAACAAAACCCGGTCACCGCAAGCCGGCCATCACCTGCTTCAGGCGCTCGGGCGCCACCGGTTTCGTGAGGTGCGCGTCGAAGCCGGCCTCGTACGCGCGGCGCTGGTCTTCCGGCTGCCCGTAGCCGGTGATCGCGATCAGGCCGACGCGCCGCCCGCCGGGTGCAGCACGCAGCCGGCGCGCGACCTCGTAGCCGTCGACGTCGGGCAGGCCGATGTCGATCAGCGCCACGTCGGGCTGCACCTCGGCCGCGAGCGCCAGGCCCGAGGCGCCGTCGCGCGCCTCGCGCACGTCGTGGCCGCTGAACGCCAGCGTCTCGTGCAGCATCTGCCGCGTGTCGTCGTTGTCCTCGATGATGAGGATGTGGCGCGCCGCGCCGCGCGTGACCTCGGCCTGGGGCGCGCTTGGCTGCTGGGGCCCGAGCACCGCCGGCAGCGTGACCGTGAAGGTCGTGCCCTTGCCCGGGCCGGGGCTCGAGGCCGCTACCCTGCCGCCGTGCATCTCGGTCAGGCGTTTCACGAGCGCGAGGCCGACGCCCAAGCCGCCGGCGCTGCGATCGAGACCGCGCTCGCCCTGCACGAAGAGGTCGAACACGCGCTCGGTCGCGTCGCGCGCCAGCCCCTGCCCCTCGTCGGCCACGCTGAGCACCGCGTTCTCGCCTTCCGGGCGCACCGTGACCTCGATGCGGCGACCCGCCGCGGTGAACTTGACCGCGTTGTCCAGCAGGTTGGAAAGGATCTGGTCGATGCGCGCGCGGTCGGCGTCAACCCAGACCGAAGCGATCTGCGGCACCAGCTGGTGGCGCTCGAGACGCCCGGAGGCGCGCCAGGTCTGCAGCACCCCGAGGACGACCCGGCCGAGGTCGAAGCGCTCGCGCTCCAGCCCGACCTTGCCCATCGCCACGCGGCTGATGTCCAGCAGGTCGCCGACCAGGCGCGCCATGTGCTTCGTCTGGCGCTCGACCACCGCGCGCGCCTTGATCGCCGCCGGGTCGTTCGGGTCGGCGAGCTTCAGCACGTGCGCCGCGGCGGTGAGCGCCGCGAGCGGGTTGCGCAGCTCGTGGCTCAGCATCGCGAGGAACTCGTCCTTGGCGCGGTCGGCGGCCTGCAGCGCGGCTTTCTCGCGCTCGGCGAGCGCCTGCTTCTCGCGCATCGCCTGCGCCGCCTGCCCGAGCGCCGCGGCGAGCGCATCGAGCTCGCTGATCGGCATGCGGCGCGGCAGCTGCACCGGCTCGCCGCGGCCGGCGGCGCCCGCGGCCTGGGCGAGCACGTGGATCGGGCGCGCAATGCGCCAGCCGATGAGCAGCGCGAGCCCGACGGCGATGCTGCTCGCGACGACCAGCATCACGAGCAGCAGCCAAAGGCTGCGCCAGGCGGCGGCATCGACCGCGCGAACCGGCATCGCGATGCCGAGCGCCCAGCCGCTCTGGCTCGAGGTGAAGTAAGGCGTGTACACGTCCTGGCCCTCGAGCGTGAGACCCCGGAACCAGCCTTGCGGCGAGCGCTCGAGCGCTGCGCGAAAGCTTTCCGACGCGGGCTGGCCGGCCGGGACCGGGGGCTGGCGCGCGATGGTGTTGTAGCGACGGTCGACGAGGTTGACGACCCAGCCTTCCGGCAGGCGCTGCGCGCGCAGCACGTCGTTGAAGGCTTCCGGCTTCAGCACCACCGTCACGACGTACTTCACCGTGCCGTCGATTTCATGCACCGGCATGCGCAGCGGGACGCCCATGTTGACGCCCTCCGGGCCGAGCGTGACGCGCCCGATGATGAGCTCCCCGGTGCGCACCGCGAGATCGAAGCTCTCGCGGTCGCTCACCGGCCCGAGGTCGCGCCCGGGCGGATTGCGCGCGTCGGCGATGCGCGTGCCGTCGCCGCGCGCGAGGCTGAACGAAAGCCAGTCGGGATGGGTCGCGAGCACGCGCATCGCCTCGGCGTGGAACGCCTTCAGGTTGCCGCTTTCGAGCTGGCGCGAGGCGGCGAGCGCGCGCAGCGTGGCGACCGAGCCGCGCAGCTCGGCGTCGATCGCGCTCATCACCGCCACCACCCGCTCGGCGGCCGCGTCGCGCAGCGAAGCGCGCTCCTGTTTCACCACCACGACCGCGATCACGACCGCGAGCGCCACTACGGGCGCGGCGGTGGCGATCGAGAGCAGCAGCAGGTGCGAGCGCAGCTTCACCGCATGGCGGCCCTATAGAAGCCGTCATCGTAGTAACGCGTCGCGTCGGTCAGCGTCTTCTGCGGCTGGCCGTACTTCGAGCGCAGGCGCAGCACGGTGCGCACGCCCTCCAGATCGATCTGCGCCTTGGGCTGGAATCCGTCGCGCGGGTGCAGCAGCACGCTGTAGGCGGCCTGCCCCGCCTGCTCGTTCATCGCCGGCAGGTTCTTGCGCAGGATCGCGACCGCTTCGTCCTTGTTCTTCGGATCGTAGAGCCAGTCGACGGCTGCCGCGAACCCGCGGATGTAGCCGACCACCGCCGCGCGGTTCGCATCCGCCCAGCTCTTGCGCGCGCCGCCGACCAGGCCCTGGTAGGCGCCGAGCATGCTGCTCGCGTCCGCGAGGCGCGTATAGCCGCGCGCCTCGGCCTGTACCTCGAAGGGCGAGAGCAGGAGCGTCGCCGCGTGCTTTTTTTCCATGAGCGCGTTGAAGCGCTGCATCACGCCGCCCGCGCGCTCGACCTGGTAGTCGCGCTCGCGCTGCAGTCCGCCGCGCTCGAGCATCTCGAGCAGCACGAAGGCGTAGCCGGTGGTGAGCGCGTCGACCGAAACCGTCTTGCCCTTCAGGTCGGCGAAGCTCTTCACCTCCGGCACCGCCACCAGGCGCAGGAAGCCGTTGTCGCCGCCCATGAAGGCGAAGAGATCGGGCCCGAGGATCTTGGCCTCGCCCTGACCCTCCCGGTAAGCGATCAGGTTGTCGATCGCGGTCATCGCGATGTCGAACTTGCCCTCGATCAGGCCGGTGAGCTGGAACGCCGATCCCGGGGTCGGCGTGATCTTCGGCTCGATGCCGTGGCGCGCGAAGAGTGCCTTCTCCTGCGCGACCCAGATCGGCCAGTTGAAGCCGCCGGGGAATACGATGAGATTGACCGGCTTCGGCGGCCCGGGTTGCGCCGCGCAACCGGCGAGCAAAACAAGAGCCAGGACCGTCAGGCGGAGCATGCGCATTCCTCCTCGATGCCATAATAGCCCGCATGAATGACTGGCGAACGATCCGCAACTGGTCCCGCGAGGAAATGCTGAAGCGGGTGGCGCGCTTCCGGCAGCTGAAAGGCTCAGACGGCGGCCTGCCCGACAGCAAGCTGCCCGAGTGCCGCCGCAAGCTCTACGCGGTCATCGGCTTCCAGCCTCCCGCGGAAGGAGATTCGCCCGTCGGAGCCGACGCGTCGACGATGCCGGCAATTTCGATCGCCGAAGGCTTCAACCTCGGCTACTGCAAGGCAAGACCCGGCAAGGGACCGCTGATGCACAACCACGACACCAACGAGACCTTCATAGCCCTGACGGGCCGGTGGCGCTGCGAATGGAACGAAGGCGGGACGACGGAGCACGTGGACTTGGAGCCGTACGACGTGATCTCGTTCCCGGTCGGCGTGGCGCGGCGCTTCATGAACGTGACTTACGACGAGCCGAAAAAAGAGCACCTGCTGATGTTCATCATCGGCGGCAACCAGCCGCAGGCCGAGTTCACCCCCGCCGCGATGCAGCGCTGCGAAGCGTTCTCCAGAGCACCATCACCACAGCGAGCGTCGCGAGCAGCAGCGCCGCGCCGGCGAGCGTCTTCCACAGCGTCGAAGGGTGGTCCTGCGCGTAGCGCGCCGCGGCGTAGGCGAGCGCGTCGAGCGGGAAGGTAAACGCCCACCAGGGCGGGCCGAACGCCCAGCGCGGGAAGCCGCGCGCATAGACGAGCAACGCGGCCGCCAGCACCAGGGCGAACGGATACAGCAGCTCGAGAAATTCCGCGCCTTCGAAAAGCGCGATCCCGTTCGCATAAATGAGCGAGGGCGGCACCAGCAGGATGAACCAGCTCGGCCGTAGTACCTCCGGCAAGGGCGGCGCCGCAAGCGCGCGGTAGAAGAGCAGCGGCATCAAGATCGCCGCGGCCGCCACCGAGATGCCGAATACAAAGCGCGAGGCCTCCAGGTGGCCGAGCGCGATGCCGGGTCCGGGCAGCACGATGCCGCCGACCAGGATGATGAGCCAGCCCGCGTTCACTTGCGGCAGCTCGATCCCGCCTGCCAGGATCCGCACCAGCGTCCACACCTGGAACGCGATGAGCAGCCCGAATGCGGCCCACCACAACAGATTTCCGAGCATGAAGGAATAAGGGGCGACTCCCCCGGCGACCAGCGACATGCCCACCGGCAGCGCGCCGCAGAAGCCGAGCTGGATCGGATTGGTGAACTCTTCGCGCGCGGCGTTGGGGTAGCGCAGCACCTTTGCCAGGTACGCCGGCAGCAGCACCCCGAATGCGGCCAGACCCAAAGCCACCCAAAGCTCGGTGAAATACGCCGGCGCGCGCACCACGCCGGGAAAGAGCGGCGCCGCGGCGCGCGCGGTGAGGCCCAGGCCCGCCAGGCCCATCACGGCTCCGTAGAACCCGATGGGGAGGTTGCGGACGCTCAAACGCTGGCGCCGAGGTAGTAGTTCTTGACCAGCTCGTTCTGCTCCAGGGCCTGCACGTCGCCCTGGAACACGATCTCGCCGTGCACGATGATGTAGCCGCGGTCGGCGATGCGGATCGCCTGGTGGAAGTTCTGCTCGGCCATCAGCACCGTCAGGCCGGTGCGCTCCTTGAGCTCCTTGATGCGCGTGATGGTGCTCGACACCAGGATCGGCGCGAGCCCGACCGAGGGCTCGTCGACCAGCAGGAGCTTCGGCGCCGACATGAGCGCGCGCGCGATGGCGAGCATCTGCTGCTGCCCGCCGGACATCGAGCCGGCGAGCTGCCGCCGGCGCTCGGCGAGCACCGGGAACACCTCGTAGGAGAAGCCGAGGTTGCGGCGGATCGCGTCGCGCGCCTGCGGGCGGAACGCGCCGAGCAGCAGGTTTTCCTCCACCGTCAGCTTGGGGAACAGGCGCCGGCCCTCGGGCACCATGGCGACGCCGAGATTGACGATCTCCTCGGTCGTCAACCGGGTGAGATCGTGCGTCTCGCCGTCCAGCGCGAGGGACACCTTGCCTTTCGTGGGCCGCACCATCCCCATCACGCATTTCATCAGCGTGCTCTTGCCATTCCCGTTGGTGCCGAGCAACGCAACCGTCTCCCCCTGCGAGATCCGCAGGGAGACCCCGTGGAGCGCGCGCACCGCCTTATAGCCGGCGTCGACGTCGGAGATCGACAGCTCAAGCGCCAAGGTAGGCCCTCTGCACGTCGGGGTTCTGAACGATCGACGCCGGCGTGCCTTCGCAGATGATCTTCCCGGCGTCCAGGCACACGACGCGCTGTGAGAAGCGCATCACCGCATGCATGATGTGCTCGATCATGATGATGGTGATGCCCTCCTCGTTCAGCGAGAACAGGATTTTCAGCACTTCGTCCACCTCGGAGCCCGACAGCCCGGCCATGGCCTCGTCGGAGATGAGCAGCTTGGGCCGCGCCGCCATCGCGCGCGCGAGCTCGAGCTTGCGCAGCTCGACCTGCGAGAGCTGGCTTGCCGCGGCGCGCGCCTTGTCGGCGAGCCCCATGCCGGCGAGGATCTCCATCGCCCGCGCCTCGCCCTCGCTGTCGCGCAGGTGCGCCACGTAGGCCGAAGGCACCAGCAGGTTCTCGAGCACGCTCATGGTGTGGAACGGCCGCGGGATCTGGAAGCTGCGCGCGATGCCGAGCCGCGTGCGCTGGTACGCGGCGAGGCGGTTGATTTCCTTTCCCTGGAACACGATGGTTCCGTCCTCGTTTTGCAGCGCGCCGGAGATGCAATTGATCAGCGTGGTCTTGCCCGAGCCGTTCGGCCCGATCAGGCCGAAGCGCTCGCCCTGCGCGATCTCGAGCGTCACGCGGTTCACGGCGGTGAACCCGCCAAAGTGCTTGGAGACGTTGCGCACGCTGAGCAGCGTCGAGCTCACTTCCGCCCCCGGAAACGCCGGAAGAGGCCCAGAATGCCTTCTGGCGCCGCGACCACGAACAGCACCAGCAGCACGCCGACGATCAGCACGTTGACCTCGCTCGAGATCGTGACGGTCACGATCTGCTGCAGCGAGCCCAGCAGCAGGGCGCCGATGATCGGCCCGGCCCAGTGCGACATCCCGCCGATGATCGCGCTGCCCAGCGCGGCGATGGTGTAGCTCAGGTTGAAGGTGGAGGCCGGCTCGATGAAGCTCAGGTACATCGGCATCGGCGCGCCAGCCGCGCCCATCAGCCCGCCGGAAATCGTGCAGGCAAAGAGCTTGAGCTTCAGCGTCGGCACGCCGCTCGCCTCGGCCGCCTCCTCGTTGTCGCGCACCGCGCGCAGGCCGCGGCCGATCCACGAGTCCTGCACGTAGCGGGCGATGGAGACCGCGGCGACCGCCATCACGGCCATGACCACGAACAGCATCCGCGTGTAGCTGGCGAAGGGCGCCATGACTTCCGGGCGCAGCAGCTGCAGCCCGGTGGCGCCGCCGACGTAGCGCCAGTTGATCATCAGCGTCTCCATGATGAAGATCACCGCCACGGTCGCGATCGCGAAGAAGATGCCGCGCAGCCGCAGCGTGAGCAGCCCGACGCCGAAACCCAGCAGGCCGCCCATCAGCGCCGCCACCGCGATCTGCGCGCCGAGCGGCAGCGCCAGCCAGCGAAAGATCACCACCGCGGCGTAGGCACCGACGCCGAAGAACGCCGGCGGACCGAAGTTCACGTAGCCGGCGTAGCCGCCGAGGATGTTCCAGGCGGTGGCCAGGACCACCGCGGTGAGCACCACGTAGCTCGCGTAGAAGAAGTACTCGTTGACCGGCGAGAGCGCGAGGCCGATGGCGGCGGCGACGACGACCCCGGCGCCGATCCAGAACTTCATCGCCCGAACAGCCCTTGCGGCCGTATGCCGAGCACGATCAGCAGCAGCCCGAAAGCCACGGCGGGCGCCCAGGAGGCGCCGAGCATCATGAGCACGATCGACTCGGCGATGCCCAGGATGAGCCCGGCCGCCAGCGTGCCCGTCATGCTGCCCAGCCCGGCGAGCACCACGACGCAGAACGTGCGCCCGATATACACGCGGTCCATCGCCGGCTCGACCGGGCCGACGATGATCAGCATGGCGCCGGCGAGTGCCGAGACGCCGGTGGCGATGCCGAACGCCCACTGCTTGATGCGTACCGGGTTCGCGCCCATCAGGCGCAGCGCCGGTTCGTCCTGGGCCACCGCCTTGATGGCACGCCCGGTGAAGGTCTTGGATAGATAGAGCGTGAGGGCCGCCGTGAGGACCAGCGCGACCCCGAATGCCACCAGCATCCGATAGGGAATCCGGTAGTCGCCGAGCGCGAGGCTCGAGCCGATGTAGGGCGCCTGCACGGTGCGCTGGTCGACGCCGAAGGCGAGGATCAGGCCGACCTCGATGATGAACGCGAGGCCGAAGAAGAACGCGAGGCCGCGCACCGCGGCTTCGGTGCCGCGGCGCTCGAAGGTCTCGTAGTAGAAGCGGTAGATCAGGACGCCGAGCACGAAGAACGCGGGCATCAGCACGACCCCCGAGAGGATCGGGTCGAGGCCCCAGCCGGAGACGATGTAAGTGCAGTACGAGCCGAGGATCATGATCGCCGGGTGCGCGACGTGCGGCACGTCGAGCAGGCCGAAGGACACCGACAGGCCGATGCTCACCGCGGCGTAGAAGCAGCCGAGGAGCACCCCGAACAGGACAGCCTCGAACAGCAGGTCGAATGAGAAGATCACGCGGCCTGCTGTTCTAAGGAGGCGCTTTTATTTCGCCGAGCGAGCCTTCTCGAACGGCGTGATCACGTTGCCGGTCTTGTACTCCTCCGGGTAGATCACGACCTGCTTCCCGGCCTGGCGGAACTGCTCCGTATCCTTGTCCGCCACGCCGCGGAACTGCGCCTGCACCACGCGCGGGTTGGCCCACTCGCCCATCTTGTCGTAGCGGATCGGGCCGACCACGGTCTTCATCTCGTTCTTGCGCAGGTACTCCGCGAGGCGCCGGTGCTCCAGGCTCTTGGTGGCGTTCACCGCCTGCTCGAGCATCTGGCCGATCGCGTAGTTGAACGGCGGCAGGTAGAAGCCGAGCGGGTCGACCTTGGCGTCGGTGGCGCGCTTGGCGTAGCGCGAGAGGAAGTCCTCGATCCCGGGGTACTTCATGCCCGGCACGTACGAGTTGTAGTTCAGCACCCCGTTCAGCAGGCTGCCGAGCGAGGTCATGATCGGCGTGAACTGCAGCCCGACCATGCCGCCGCCGAACACCTGCACCGAGGAGCCGACGCCGATCTCATTCACCGCGCGGATGATCGCCACCGAGTCGTTCGGGTAGGACATGACGAACACCATGTCCGGCCGCGCCGCGCGGATGCCGCGGATGAGCGAGGAGAAGTCGGTGGTGGTCGGCGGGTAGTTCTGGTCGTAGACCGACTTGATGTTGGCCTTCTTGGAGAGCTCGCGCGCGCCGTTCGCCAGGTTCTGCGCAAACTCCTGGTCGGCGGCGAGGAAGGCGATGCTCTTCGCGCCCGCCTCCTGCCCGGCCTTGACGAAGCCGTCGGACCAGCTCGAGGCGTCGTTCCACGGCGAGTTGTTGAACCACATGTCGTGCTGGATCTTCGCGTTCACCTGGAACGAGAAGTTGCCCATCAGCAGCAGGCCGCGCTGCTTCACCAGCGGCATGATCGGCGCGGTCGGCACGGTGCCGTAGGGCGCGATCAGCAGGTCGACCTTGTCGACGTCGAGCAGCTTGGTGTAGATGCCCGGGACGTTGGCCGGGTTGGTCTGGTCGTCATAGGCGATCAGCTCGACCTTGCGGTTGAGCAGGCCGCCGCGCTGGTTCACGTCGTCGACCCACAGCCGCAGCGCGACGAGCGCGGCCTGGCCGCCGGCGCCGAGCGATCCGGTCTGCGGCATGCTCATGCCGATCTTCACCGGGCCGGCTTGTGCAAAGGCCTTTCCGGGGAGCGCACTCGCTGCCGCGAGCGCGGCGCCCGCCTTCAATACCTTGCGTCTGGAACCTCTCATGATTTACTCCTCCTCGTGCGGCTATTGTAGTCAATCTTCAGCAGGCGGGCGGCGTTGCCGCCCATGATCTTGGCCCTGTCCGCCGCGGAGAGCTTCCCACGTTGGACGAATCCCACCGGGTCCTCGACCCCCATGTCGAACGGGTAGTCGGTGCCCATAACAACGTGGTCCGCGCCGTAGCGGTTGACCAGGTTGTCGAGCATCGCCGGGTCGAACACGATGGTGTCGAAGTAGAACTTCTCCAGGTAGCTTGTCGGCTTGCGCTTAATGACGGTCCTGCAATCCGGGCGGGCCTTCCAGCCGTGGTTCATCCGCTCCCAGTAGTGGGCGAGGAAGCCGCCGCCGTGCGGCAGCACGACCTTGAGCTTCGGGTAGCGGTCCATCACCCCGTCGAAGATGAGGTGGCTCGCCGCGACCGTGGTCTCCAGCGGGTTGCCGATCACGTTGTTGAAGTAATGATCGAGCAGGCGCTCGCCCTGGGTGTAGCCCGTCGGGTGCATGAAGAGGATCACGTCGAGCTCCTGCACCCGGGCAAAGAACCGATCGAGGCCCAGGCGCCCGTCGGTCAGGTCCATGCCGTTCACGCTGCCGTTGATCTCGACGCCGCGCATGCCGAGCTTTTTCACGCAATGGTCGAGCTCGGAAAGCGCGAGATCCGGATCCTGCAGCGGCACGGTACCGAGGCCGACGAAACGGTCGGGCCATTTGGCCACGATCTCGGCGAGGCGCTCGTTCACCATGCGCGCGAGCTCGGCGCCCATGCCGGGATCGGTCCAGTAGTAGGTCTGCTGCGGGGCGGGCGACACCGCCTGGATGTCGATCCCCATGCGGTCCATGTCCTTCAGCCGCACCTCGATGTTCGAGAGCTTCGGCGCGCGCTCCTGGTGCTGCTTCTTGTTGGTCTCGCGCGTGAGCGCGTTGGCGAACTTGACCTGCATCTCGTGCTGCGCCGGATTGAGCGGCGCGACCTTCGCCGCGGCATCGGGATTGAGATAGTGGCAGTGAATGTCCACCCGGAGACTCTTGTTCTTCTTCTTGACCACGGCGCGCGAGCCTCTTCCCGCCGGTGCGCAGCTGTACATCATCGGCTTTGCTCCTCCTGATTCTTGGGCCGTTTTTTGGCCTTCCCTCGGTTGGGCCGCTATCATGGCATCGGGAAGAGACTCGCATGGTGCGCGTTTCACAACTCGCCGTCCTGGCGCTCGCTTCCGGCATCGCCGCCGCCGCGCCGTGCCCCGACAGCAGCCGCGGCACGCTGGACGAATGGCAGTGCTACGGCGAGGTCGAGTACACCTCGCGCGCCGATGGCGAAGCCGACTTCGGCGCCCGGTTCGTCGCGTTCGCGAACGGCGAGCGCCTCTATGAAAAGCGCACTGCCGAGGGCGCGAAGACGCGCCTCGCGGGCCCGGGCTGGTCACTCTACCGCGGCTTCAGCCGCGAGGACTCGACGGTCATCGGCCGCCACGACCCGCTGCTGTTCTTCGAGTTCGCGCTTTGGGGACCGCTCGTGGTGCTCACCGCGAGCGGCAACGCGCCTTCGGCGCTCGCGCCGGGCAGGACGCCCGTGAACTACGCGGGCGAAGGCAATGCGCGGAGCTTCCTGCGCGAGCTCGGCATCCGCACGGTGCGCGGCCACATCGAGCGCCGCGGCGCGGACTACCTGTTCAGCGCCGAGTCCGTGGGCAACGTCCCCAGCGGTGTGCTGCACGTGTCGCTGAACGGGCGCTGGTCGCCCGACGTGGTCGCACCCTTGCCGGATTCAATGCCGCTCGAGGGCTGGCAGCATCACTGCAATCCGGCGGGCGTGGACGTGCGCGGGAATCATCGCCCGGTGCCGGCCGGCGTCACGCTCGGCGAGGTGCGTCGCGGATGGAAGGGACCGTGCGGGTAATCCTCTTCCTTGCCCTCTTCGTCCCCGCCGCGGTGCTCGCGAAGGACTACTTCGGCGCGATCGCCTACTCCACGCGCAGCGGGGCGAACGGCTGGGCGAAGGACCACGCTTCGCGCGAAGCCGCCGAGCGCGCGGCGGTCGCGGCGTGCAGCAAGCACGCCAAGGATTGCAAGGCGGTGTTGTGGTTCAAGAACGGCTGCGGCGCGCTCGCGGTCGGCGCCAAGGCGTACGGCTGGGGATGGGGCACCACCCAGGCCCTGGCCGACACCGAAGCGATCAAGGCCTGCGCAAAGCACGCCGCCGGCTGCAAGGTGAAGCACCAGGTCTGCACCGCCGGCGCGAACTGACTAGTTCTCCACCGTCTCCACCGCGCCGCTTTTCACCGACCTGAACACCGCCTCGAGCGCGCAGACGTTGGCGATCATCTGGTCCTGCGGCACCGGGTACGGCGCGCGCTTCGCCGCCGCGTCGGCGAAGGCTTCGAGGTTCGCCAGCACGGCTTTCGCCGCGGGATAGTCCTGAACCTCCTTGTCCTTTCCTCTCAGAGTCCTGGTCAAGGTCCAGCCCTGGGGGGCTTCGGGGTGCGCCTTGTCGCGCACCTCGGCCCAGCCCTTGTTGCCGTAGACCGCGAATCGGCCGTCGAAGGGCGTCGCGAGCACCGCGCTGATCAGTGCATTCGATCCATTCTTGAATGAAACAAACACTCCCAGCGTGTCGCCGTTCACCAACCGGCTACCGAGCTGGCGCACTCTGGCGAAGACGTGCTGCGCGGGGCCGAGCAGGCCCACCGAGAGGTCGAGCAGGTGGATGCCGGTGGCGGTCATCGGTCCGGCCGGCGCCTCCTTCTCCGACATGCGCCAGTTGTCCGGCGTGAGCGAAAGGAACTTGTCCTGGCTGAAGTTGGCCTCGATCTGCAGCAGCGTGCCCAGGTCGCCGGCCTTTGCCATCTGGAACAGGGCTTGTACCGGCGGCTCGAAGCGCTTCTCGTGTCCGACCGCGAGCGCGACGCCGTTGTCGCTGCACGCCTTGACGGCGCGCAGCACGTCCGCGCGCGAGAGCGAGAGCGGCTTCTCGCAGAACACGTGCTTCTTCGCGTTCGCCGCGGCGACGATCTGCTCGGTGTGCTGCGTATGCGGGGTGCAGAGCACGACCCCTTGGACCGCGGGGTCCTT
>DASRIR010000215.1:0-8607 GCA_035649875.1 Burkholderiales bacterium
GCGCGAGACGTTCGAGCAGCTGGACGGGCTTCTCGTTACCCTGGCTGCGTAGTCCAGACTGCCTGAAAGCGGGGTGCTGCTCGGCATCGCGGCCGGCGTGCTGCTGCTACTCGCGTTCGGTGCCGGCCGCGCCGCCCCGTCTTGGTGGCGCCTCCGCGATGGGCTGGCTCGAAGGCCGCGCGACCTTATGGCATTCACAGTGCGCGCTCGAGATCGCCGGCGGCCTGGTGTTGATCCGCTCGATCTAGTGCAGCGCGCGGGCGAAGGTGCGGCCGCGGAGCAAGCCGGCGGCCTCCGGACGCTCCTCGATCAGCTCGAGCAGCGTCTGCGCGATCTCGTCGAGCGCTTCGTCTACACCGTTCGCGTCCGCGTCGCAGGCGAGATGCCAGGGTAGCGGCCGGTCCGGACGAACGGCGAAGCCGTGCAGCTGCGGACAGCGCCGGAACAGCTCCTCGAGGCGCTCGCGAATCTCTTGTGCAATGGCTTCCATGGCGCCGTTGTAGCGCCCGCCGGCTTGGCGCGCAGCCGCCCCGGCGACGTCGCCGCGGCGACTAGGCCTTGAAGTTCTGCAGTCCTTTCAGGTCGAGGACGGTGATGCCGACGCGCTCGGTACGCAGCAGCCCCTTCTCGCCCAGGAGCTTGAGCGCCTCGTTGGTGCGCTGGCGCGAGAGCCCGGCAAGCTCGGCGATCTCCTCCTGCGAGATCACCAGCGCCGACCCGATGCCGGGAGAGAGCTGCGCGTTGAAGAGCGAGGCGAGCGATAGGGCGACGCGCGCGTTCGGATCGAGCAGGCGATCGCGCTGCGCGAGCCCGACGAACTGCCACAGGCGCTCGTTCAGCTGATCGATGATGAAGCGATTGAACGGCAGGCTTCGCTCGAGAAGCCACATGAAGGTGGCGCGCGGCATGAAGGCGACCTCGCAGTTGCGCAGCGTGACCCCGTCGTACTCGCGCCGGACGTGCTTGATCACCGAGCCCTCGCCGAACCAGGATCCCGGGCCGACCGCGACGAACGAGGTCGCGGCGCCGTCCGACTGCAGGACGGTCATTTTGGCGAGGCCATCGACAATGCCCATCCAGTAGTCCACCACGTCGCCCACGCGAAAGATAAAGCTGCCCTTCGGGTAGATGCGCGAGGCGGTGTCGCGCTCGACGCGGCTGCGCTCCTCGGGCGTCAGGCCACGGGCCCACGGCGCGCTCGCCAGCGTCTCGGACAGCTTCGACATGCCAAAAAGTATAGCGGTGTCGTCCGCTTGACTGCGCAGGCCGCGGTTGGCCGTTACGTTGCCCCCATGAACCCCTCTTACTCCATGATCTCGCTGCCCCGCTTCATCGGGCAGGAGCTCGGCGCCTCGGACTGGATGGCGATCGACCAGGAGCGCATCGACCGCTTCGCCGAGTGCACCGGCGACCGCCAGTGGATCCACGTCGACGTCGAGCGCGCGCGGCGCGAGAGCCCTTTCGGCGGGCCGATCGCGCACGGCTACCTGTCGCTCTCGCTGATCGCGCCGCAGGCGATCGAGCTCGGCATCATCCCGGCCGACGCGGCGGCTGGCCTGAACTACGGCCTGGACAAGGTGCGCTTCCTCGCCCCGGTGAAGGCCGGGGCGCGCGTGCGTACCCGGGCTTCGCTCGTGTCGGCCGAGCCGCAGAGCGCGGGGCGCACGCTACTCAAGCTTCAGTGCACGCTGGACATCGAAGGCGAGCCGAAGCCCGCGCTGGTGGCGGAAATGCTATGCATGCTGATCGCCAAGCAGTAGGCGACGTTCCCGATACCGCGCCCACGCTGGCGGCGAATCCGCTCGTCGGGGTGCGCGGCCAGGACATCCTCGCCGCCGGTGGAATGTTGCTGACGGAAATGGCGCGCAGGCCAGGGATTGCCATGCAGCAATATTTCTCCCTGCTGGGCGAGCTCGGCCGCATCTCGCTCGGGCGCTCGGACCTCGCGCCCGCGCCGCACGACAAGCGCTTCGCCGACGCGGCGTGGAAGGAGAGCCCGGCGTACCGCGCGCTCGCGCAGGCCTGGCTCGCCTGGGGCCTGGCGCTCAACCGCTTCGTCGACCGGGCCGGCATGGGCAGGCGCGACGCCGAGCGCGCGCGCTTCGTGGTCTCGCTGCTGGTCGATGCATTCGCGCCGACCAACTCGCTCGGCGGCAATCCGGCGGCGCTCAAGAAATTCCTCGACACCGGCGGCGCGAGCTTCGCGCGCGGGCTGGAGAACCTCGTCGCCGACCTGGGCAACGGCGGCCTGCCTGCGCAGGTCGACGCGCGCGCGTTTGCCTTAGGCAAGAACCTCGCGATGACACCGGGAGCGGTGGTGTATCGCAGCCCGGTGATGGAGCTGATCCAGTACCGGCCCGTCGCCGAGCGGGTGCACGCGCGCCCGCTCCTCATCGCGCCGCCGCAGATCAACAAGTTCTACGTCTTCGATCTCGCCCCCGGCAAGAGCATCGTCGAGCTGGCGCTTTCGGGCGGACTGCAGACCTTCGCGGTGAGCTGGAAGAATCCGAGCGCCGCCGAGCGCGATTTCGGCCTGGACACCTACGTCGCCGCGCTCGAGGAGGCGGCGGATGCGATGCGCGAGATTACCGGCGCCGAGGAAGTGAACATCTGGGGCGCGTGCTCGGGCGGCATCACCACCTCCGCGCTGATCGCGCACCTCGCCGCGCGAGGCGAGCGTAAGGTGCACAGCGCCACCATCGCGGTTTGCCTGCTCGACATGGCGGCGGCGCAGGAAAGTACCGCCGGCATGTTCGTCACGCCAGAGACGATCGTCGCGGCCAAGGCCGCCTCGCAGCTCACCGGCGTGGTCGACGGGCGCGAGCTCGCGCGCATGTTCGCCTGGATGCGGCCCAACGACCTGGTGTGGAACTACTGGGTGAACAACTATCTTCTCGGCAACGCCCCGCCGGCATTCGACGTCCTCTACTGGAACAGCGACTCGACGCGGCTCGCGGCCAAGTTGCACGCCGACTTCCTCGATCTCATCGATGCGAATCCGTTCGTGCGGCCCGGGCTGCTCCGCGTGTGCGGTACGCCGCTCGACATGCGGCGCGTCGAGCTCGAGGCTTACGTCGTCGCCGGCCTGAGCGACCACATCACGCCGTGGCAGGGGTGCTACCGGACTGCGAAGCTCTACGGCGAGCGCACGACCTTCGTGCTGTCGAACAGCGGCCACATCCAGAGCCTCCTCAACCCGCCGGGCAACCCGAAGTCGCTGTTCTGGACAAACCCGGCCCGCGAGGCGAGCGGTGAAGCCTGGATGCAAAGCGCATCCAAGCACAATGGCAGCTGGTGGCCGCACTGGCTCGAGTGGATCAAGGCGCGCTCGGGCCCCCTCGTTCACCCATCGGTTGAAGCAGGATCCTCTGGACATCGACCGCTCGGCCCGGCGCCGGGCAGCTATGTGATGGAAAAGTGATGCAGATCGCGATGCGCGAGGTCGGCAGCCGCACGCTGCGCGTCGGCGTGCGGCCGGGCGATAGCGCGCGGCCGCCGCTGCTGCTCTTCAACGGCATCGGCGCGAATATCGAGCTGGTCATGCCGTTTCTCGACGCTCTCGAGGGGCCCGAGGCGATCGTGTTCGACGTGCCCGGTGTCGGCGGCTCGCCGGTGCCGGCGCTGCCGTACCGGCCCTGGATGCTCGCCCGGCTCTCGGCGAGCCTGCTGGACCAGCTCGGGCACGAGCAGGTCGACGTCCTCGGCGTGTCCTGGGGCGGAGCGCTCGCGCAGCAGTTCGCCTTTCAGCACCCGAGCCGCTGCCGGCGTCTCGTCCTGGCGGCGACCTCGCCTGGCCACCTGATGATCCCGGGCAAGCTCGGCGTGCTGCTCAAGATGGCGAGCCCGCGGCGCTACAAGGATCGCGAGTACATGGGCCGCATCGCGGGGGACATCTACGGCGGCGCTCTGCGCCGCTCGCCCGAGCTCGCACGCGAGCACCTACGCCACGTGCGGTGGTCGAGCGACTACGGCTACTACCTGCAGCTCCTCGCGGGCGTGGGATGGTCGAGCCTGCCGTGGCTGCCGCTCCTGCGGCAGCCGACCCTCGTGATGTCTGGGTCCGACGACCCGCTGGTGCCGGTCGCCAACGCGAAGATCCTTGCCGGGCTGATTCCGAATACGCGCCTCGCTTCGATCGACGACGGCCATCTCTTCCTCGTCACCAGCGCGCGCGAATCCGCCCGCATCGTCGCGGAGTTTCTGGGCTAGGCATAATAGGAGGGATGAGCGATCTCTCCCTCCTGAAGATAAAGTCGATGCGCGAGCGGGTGTCGGCCGAAGAATGGCAGGCGCGCGTCGATCTCGCCGCGTGTTACCGCCTCGTGCATCACTACGGCATGGACGACCTCGTCTACAACCACATCTCGGCGCGCGTGCCGGGCGAGGAAGGCCACTTCCTGATCAATGCCTACGGCATGATGTACGACGAGATCACCGCCTCGAGCCTGGTGAAGATCGACTTCGCCGGCAACGTGGTGCAGGACTCCGGCACGGGCTATGGCATCAACCAGGCGGGCTTCGTCATCCACAGCGCCGTGCACAAGGGCCGCCCCGATGTCGGCTGCGTGATCCACACGCACTCGATCGCCGGCATGGCGGTGTCGGCGCTCGATTGCGGGCTGCTGCCGATCACCCAGACCGCGATGTACTTCGACGGCGTCGGCATGCACGAATACGAGAGCGTGGCGATCGACCTCGACGAGCAGAAGCGCCTGGTGCGCGATCTCGGCAACTTCAAGGCGATGATCCTGCGAAACCACGGGCTGCTTGCGGTCGGGCCCACGGTGTCCGAAGCGTTCACCAATCTCTTCTGGCTCGAGCGCGCCTGCAAGGCGCAGGTCGCGGCCATGGCTTGCAATGCCGAGCTGCACCTTCCGGCGCAAGACGTGATCGAGAAGACCAATCACCTCTACCGGCCCGAGACGCGCCGGCGCTGGGGCCCGCTCGAGTGGCCGGCGCTGCTGCGCCTCGCCGACAGGAAGTATCCCGGCTTCCGCGATTGAAGCCCCTGGAAGGCAAAAGCGTCGTCGTTACCGGCGCCGGTGGGGGCATCGGCCGCGATTTCGCGCTCGCCATGGCGCACGCGGGCGCCCAGGTCGTCGTCAACGACATCGGCACCTCGCTCAAGGGCGAAGGCCGCGATGCAGGCCCCGCGCAGAAGGTCGTCGACGAGATTCGCGCAGCCGGCGGTACCGCGATCGCCAGCACCGACAGCGTGGCGGAGTGGGAATCCGCCAACAAGATTGTGAACACTGCCATCGAGGCCTTTGAGCGCATCGACGTCGTAATCAACAACGCGGGAATCCTCCGCGACCGCTTCTTCTTCAACCTGTCGCCTGAAGATTGGCGCGCGGTGATCGACGTGCACCTGAATGGCTCGTTCTACGTCTCGCGCGCGGCCGCGCCGCACTTCAAGTCGCAGAACTCCGGCTGCTACGTGCACATGACTTCGACCTCGGGCCTGGTCGGCAACCTCGGCCAGGCGAACTATGCCGCGGCCAAGCTCGGCATCGCCGGGCTTTCCAAGTCGATCGCGCTCGACATGGCGAAGTACAACGTGCGCTCGAACTGCATCTCGCCGTTCGCCTGGAGCCGCATGATCGGCTCGATCCCGACCGAGACCGACGAGCAGAAAGCGCGCGTGGAAAAGCTCAAGTCCATGGAAACCGCCAAGATCGCCCCGCTGGCGGTCTATCTGGCTTCGGACAACGATGTCACCGGCCAGATCTTCGCGGTGCGAGCGAACGAGATCTTCCTCATGTCGCAGAGCCGGCCGCTGCGCTCGGTGCACCGTGCCGAAGGCTGGACTGCGGAAACGATTGCCTCTCACGCGATCCCCTCCCTGCGGGCGCACTTCTATCCCCTCGACCGCTCGCAGGATGTGTTCTCCTGGGATCCACTTTGAAGCGGGTGCTGCTCAGCGATTCGATCGCGCCAGCGGGCGAGGATCTGCTCGCGGCTGTCGCGGAGGTGGTGCGCGCGCCCAACAGCGCGCCCGAGACCCTGCGCCGCATGGCGGGCGATGCCGACGGTGTAATCACGCGCAGCAAGCTCCCGGACGACCTGTTTGAGGCCGCGCCGCGCGTGCGCGGCGTGGTAGTGCACGGCACCGGCACCGATCTCGTGCCGGTGGAACGGGCGACCGCGCACGGCGTGATGGTCGCGAACCTTCCCGGCATCAACGCGCAATCGGCCGCCGAGTATTGCGCGATGGCGATGCTCATGCTCGCTCGCAACATAGTGGGCATAACCAGCACTCTCCGTAGCTCCGCTTGGGATGACGCCCGACGTCTCGGGTCGAATGCCCGCGAGCTCACGGGCATGACGCTCGGCATCGTCGGCGTCGGCGCGATCGGCGGCCGGCTGGCGAAAATCGCGCGCCATGGCTTCGGCATGAAAGTGCTGGGGCAGCAGCGGCGACTCGATCGCTTGCCGGCGGAAGCCTCGCCCGCTTCCCTCGAGGACCTGCTCGCGCAGAGCGACTTCGTCGTGCTGGCCTGCCCGCTCACGCCGCAGACGCGCTACCTGATCAATCGCGAAAGCCTGTCGAGGATGAAGCCGACTGCCTGGCTCATCAACGTCGGTCGGGGACCGGTGGTGCAGGAAGAAGCACTGATCGAAGCACTGCGCGCAAAGCGCATCGCCGGCGCGATGCTGGACGTGTACGAGCACTATCGCCTGGAGCCGGGACATGCGCTTTTCTCGCTCGACAACGTGATCCTCACGCCACACCTCGCGGCCGTTACCCAGGAAGCGCGCGCCCGGGCCGGCGTCGCCGCAGCGGACGAGATGCTGCGCATCCTGCGGGGCGAGCGTCCGCGCAACCTGGTCAACCCCGAGGTCCTCAAGAAAGAGCTGACATGAGTGCCATCCGTAGCGACCTGGGCTGGTCGACGCGCGAGCGCATCGTGGTGCGCGGCCGCGACCTGCCCTCCGAGATCCTCGGCGTGCTGAACCTCGGCGACATGGCCTTCTTCGAGCTCACCGGCCGGGTTCCCAACGCCAAGGAGTCGCGCCTATTCAATGCCATGGCGGTGACGCTGGTCGAGCACGGCATCACGCCGAGCGCGCTCGCCGCGCGCCTCACCTTTCTCGGCGCGCCCGAGGCGTTGCAGGCGGCGGTGGCGGCCGGGCTGTGCGGCCTGGGCAGCGTGTTCGTGGGATCGATGGAGGGCGCGGCTCGCCTTCTTTTCCAGGCGATTCAGGAAAAGAAGGATGCGAAGGCCGTCGTCGCCGAGAACAAGCGCATCCCGGGTCTGGGCCATCCCCTGCACAAGCCGGTCGATCCGCGCACCGCGCGCCTTTTCGAGATCGCGCACGAAACCGGCCACTACGGCAAGTACTGCGAGCTCATGGAAGCGATCGGAGCGGAGAAGAAGCTCGTGGTGAACGCCACCGGCGCGATCGGCGCCCTCGCCTGCGAGCTCGGCCTCGACTGGCGCGCGGTGCGCGGCATCGGCGTGATGGCGCGCGCGGTCGGCCTGGTCGGCCACCTGCTCGAGGAATCGCGCCAGCCGATGGCCGAGGCGGTGTGGCACCAGATCGAAGAGCAGGCTTCCAGCCACCTGAAAAAATGAACCTTGCCCGTGAGAACCATCCCGAGCTGCGCGACGCGGTGCGCCAGCTCTGCAGCCAGTTCGATTCGGCCTACTGGCAGAAGATCGACGAGCAGCGCGCCTATCCCGAGAAGTTCGTCGACGCGCTCACCAAGGCCGGCTGGATGTCCGCCCTCATCCCCGAGGACTACGGCGGCTCGGGGCTCTCGCTGACCGAGGCGACCGTTATCATGGAGGAAGTGACGCGCTCGGGCGGCAACGCGGGCTGCTGCCACGGCCAGATGTACAACATGAACACGCTCCTGCGCCACGGCTCGCCCGAGCAGAAGAAGCGCTACCTGCCGCGCATCGCGAAGGGCGAGCTGCGCCTGCAATCGATGGGCGTCACCGAGCCCGGCGCGGGCACCGACACGACCAAGATCAAGACCGTGGCGGTGAGGAAAGGCGACCGCTACGTCGTCAACGGCCAGAAGGTCTGGACCTCGCGGCTCCAGCACTCGGAGCTGATGATCCTCCTCACCCGCACCACGCCGGCCGACCAGGTCGCGCGCAAGGCAGACGGCATGTCGATCTTCCTCGTGGAGACCAAGAGCAAGGGCATCGAAGCGCGCCCGATCCGCAACATGGTCAACCACGAGACCAACGCGCTTTTCATCGACAACCTCGAGATCCCGGCCGAGAACCTGATCGGCGAGGAAGGTAAAGGCTTCCGCTACATCCTGGACGGGTTGAATGCCGAGCGCATCCTGATTGCTGCCGAATGCATTGGGGATGGCTACTGGTTCATCGAGAAATCCTGCTCCTACTCGAAAGATCGGGTGGTCTTCGACCGGCCGATCGCCCAGAACCAGGGCATCCAGTTCCCGATCGCCGAGGCCTACATGGAGATCGAGGCCGCGAACCTGATGCGCTACAAAGCCTCGGGTCTTTTCGATCAGAAGAAGCAATGCGGCGCGGAAGCGAACATGGCGAAGCACCTGGCCGCCAAGGCGTCCTGGGAAGCGGCGAACGTCTGCTTGCAGACCTACGGTGGTTTCGGCTTCGCCGCCGA
>DASRIR010000216.1:0-14194 GCA_035649875.1 Burkholderiales bacterium
TCCCAGCGCGATCCGGCCGCCCAGCCCGGCCAGGCCCTCGACGCTGTAGACCGTGACCGCGGCCATGGCCGGCACGCCGCAGGCGATCGCATAGCTGATGGTGTGGAAGATCGGCCCGGAATGCGCCGCGCAGCAGGCGAAATAGGTGAGCGCGAGAACGATGAATGGCATCGAGCGCAGCGCGGCACCGGCAGATGCCTGCTCGGTGCCCACGTTGCCAGCTTGGCTGCTGGCAGGCACCTGGCGTACGAAAAGCGCGGCGGGAATCAGGAGCAGCCAGACCAGGATGCCGATGATGAGCTGCGCGCTGCGCCAGTCGGTCCAGGTGACGAGCCACGCGGCGAACGGTGACAGGGTCAAGGGCGCGACGCCCACGCCCACGGACACGAGCGAGACAGCGAGGCTGCGGTGGCGGTCGAACCAGCCCATCACGGAGGCGATCATCGGGGCGAAGAAGCTGCCGGCCGCGACCCCCACGATGAGCCCATAGGTGAGGAGGAAGGCAGTCTGGCTGGTCGCGCGGCTGGCGAGGACGAGGCCGAGGCCGAGCAGCACCGAGCCGGCGAGCACCACCTTGCGCGTGCCGTAGCGGTCGCTGAGCCACCCCCAGGCGAAGCCGGCGACCCCCATGGCGAGGAAGTTGAGGGTCATGGCGCCCGAGATCGCGGCGCGCGACCAACCGGTATCGCGCCCCATCGGCTCGAGGAATACCGCGAGGGAGAACATGGCTCCGATCGCGACGCAGGTCATCAGCGCACCGATCCCGACCATTACCCAGCCGTAACGGTTATTCATGGCGAGAGCTCCATTTTGTCGAGGTACGCCGGATAGTCGAACGGGGGCAGCCTAAATCGACAGGCCCCCGGTTGTTTCAGATGTCGTTTTTGTACACTCGCCGCATGCCCCAGCACATCGGCATTGCCGCCTGCTCCGCCGAAGGCGCCGCGCTTTGCTACCGGACCATCTGCACCGAGGGCGCGCAGCTTCTCGGCGCGGCGCACGCCCATCCGGAAGTGTCGATGCACACGCCGTCGCTCGCCGAATACATGGCGCGCATCTACCGCGGCGACTGGCCTGGCGTGGGCGAATTGATGCTGGAGTCCGCCGCCAAGCTGGAGAGCGCGGGGTGCGACTTCCTGATCTGCCCCGACAACACCATCCACCAGGCGCTGCCTTACGTGGAGCCGCGCTCGCCGCTCCCCTGGCTGCACATCGCCGACGCGGTGGCGGCGGAGGCAAGGAGGCTCGGCTACCGGCGCATCGGGCTCACGGGCACGAAGTGGCTGATGGCGGGACCGGTTTATCCGGAGGAGCTGGTGCGCCCCGAACCGGCCGAGCGCGAAGAGATCAACCGCATCATCATGGACGAGCTGGTCTGCGGCGTCTTCAAGCCGGCTGCCGTCGAGTACTTCCAGGCCGTGATCGAGAGAATGAAGCGCGCGGGCTGCGACGCAGTGGTCCTCGGCTGCACCGAGATTCCGCTGATCCTGAGCGACGCGAATTCCCCGCTGCCGACGCTCGACTCAACGCGCCTCCTCGCGCGCGCGGCGCTGGGCCGTGCCGTGGGCTGAGGCTGAGGCGAGCACCATTCGATAGAAGCGCGTATCGACCGGCATCAGCGGAAAGGCGGGCGGCAGCTCGCCTTTCGCAATCGGGCCGAAGCCGTTTTTCTCGTAGAAGCGGTGAGCGGCAATGAACTTGTCCGTCGTGCCGAGGTAGACGTTGCTGAAGCCATGGATCCCGCACCAGTGCAGCAGCGTGATGAGCAGTCGGCGCCCAACCCCCGGCGCCGCTCCGCGGAACGGCGCGGCTACGAACATCTTGCGCAGCGCGCCTTCGCGGTTGCCGATGTCGAGCAGCCCGATGGTGCCGACCACCGCTTCGGCGCCCGCCAGCGCGACCCAGAAGTTGCCGTTCCCCTTCCGATAGAAGGCCGGAATGTCGAGCAGATCGGGCTGCTCGCCGAGCTTAACGGGGATGCCGAACTCGGTCTGCTGGATCGGCAGGATGAGGGCGATCACGCCTTCGCGGTGGCGTTCGGCATAGGGCACGATTTCGATCACCATTACGCCGGTTGCCGCGCGATCGGCGGAAAGGCGAGCGCAATCGCGACCGCGCCCAGACCCAGGACGAACGAGCCGATGTAGAGCCAGGCGTAAGCGCCGAAGCGGTCGAAGATCCGCAAGTGGCCGGCGCCGGTGAACAGGAAGAGAAGGCCGAGCCCGACCGCGGCGGCGGCGTGCGTGCGCCGCGCAACCCAGGGCACGATCATCAGCGCGAGCATGATGAGCGGCGTGGTCATCGGTGCGACTGTAGGCGCGCTGCCGCCGGATCGCTACAGATGCAATCCGCCCGCGGCGTTCATCGCCCGCTCTAGGGGCGGTTGATAATGTGACGCGTGTCGCTCGAGACCTGGGAACTCCTGAGCTACGTGGTCACGGTGATCGGCCTGCCGCTCGCGATCGCCGTGTTCCTGTACGAGCAGCGCCGGGAGCGCGAGAACGAGGAAGAGGCGGTGTACCAGCTCCTGTCCGACAACTACCAGGACTTTCTCAAGATGGCGCTCGAGAATCCGGACCTGAAGCTCTTCTCCGCGGGCGCGGCCGGGTCCTTGACCGAGGAGCAGCGCGAGCGCCAACTCATCCTCTTCAACATGCTGGTCTCGCTCTTCGAGCGCGCCTATCTGCTGCTCTACGAGGAAGACATGACGCCCAAGCAGGCGCGGCGCTGGCATTCCTGGGAGGACTACATGGCCGAGTGGTGCCGGCGGCCCGACTTTCGCTCCGGCCTGCCGCGGCTGCTGCGCGGCGAGGACCCGGACTTCGTGCGCTACTTGGAGAAGGTCGCCGCTTCGCAGGAGCCTTGATTGACGCACGACGACCTGCACGCGCTAGCGTGGCAGCGCCGACGAGGCTGCGGCCGGCTACGCGCGCGCCGCCGCTTCGTCAACCTCCGCGGCGCGTTCGAAGGCGCGCCTTGGGGATGAAGTCGAACGCCGAGCAGATGCGCATGACTGCGTGGCTCGTGAACGACTGTCAGAGGTTCACCTCGGTCTCCGCCGCGCCGGTGGCGCGCGCCTCGATGTGGTCGAGGCAAGCGAGCCATTGCGCGCAGCACTCGGCATGCGTGAAGACCAGCAGCGTGCCGCCGTCGTGCGCGTGCAGCTCCCAGCGCAGCACGTCGCTGCCCCAGGCGCATTCGAGGACCTTCTCCGATTCGTAGGCGGTAATCGCAGCGGCGGTGGGCGAGAGGCCCCCCGGTAGCGGCAGGCGCAGCAGCGCGCCGCGTTCGGCAAGCTCGGTGTGCTGGATCAGCGCTTGCCACAGGTCCTTGGGCGTGCAGGGAATCCGTCGTTCGATGCGCATGGCGTGCTTCCTAGAGATGCTTCCGGAGCGCGGCGAGAAGCGCGTCGGGGTCGATCGGCTTCTGCACCAGCTCGACCGCGGCATCCCCGAGTTCCGACTCGGGGATCACGTCGGTGTAGCCTGAGTAGAGGATCACCGGCAGCGCCGGTCGAATGGCGCGCAGCGCGCGCGCCAGGTCGAGGCCGGTCATGCGCGGCATGGTGTAGTCGGTGAGGAGCAGGTCGTAGTCCTGCGGCCCGCGCGTGAAAACCTGCCGCGCTTCGACGGCGCTGGTGAGGGCCGTCACCTGCAATCCCCAGCCCTGCAGCAGCTCGTGCATGAAGCGCGCGACCATGTGCTCGTCGTCGACCAGCAGCACGCGTCCCGAAAGCTGGGCCGACGGCATCGTTCGGCGCTTGGGCGGAGTCTCCGGCACCTCCTGGCCGAAGACGGCGGGGAACAGCACCTGGAAGCGCGCGCCCGCCGGGCTCGAGTCGACGAGGATGTGGCCGCCATGCTCGTGCACGATGCCGTGCACGATGGCGAGGCCCATGCCGGTGCCGCGCCCGGTCTCCTTGGTGCTGAAGAACGGCTCGAACATGCGCTCCATCACTTCCGGCGGGATGCCGGGCCCTGCGTCCGCGACCGAGAGATCGACGAACCGGCCGCTCACCGCGCCGCGGCAGCTTGCGCACACCAGGCCCTGCAGCTCCCGGCACGCGACGCCGACCTGCACGATGCCGCGTCCGTGCATCGCGTCGCGCGCATTGATGCACAGGTTCATCAGCACCTGCTCGGCCTGCACCGGGTCGAGCAGCGCCGCGGGCAGCCCGGCGGCGAACTCGGGCACGATCTCGAGGGTGGCCGGCAGCGACGAGCGCAGCAGGCGGATTGCCTGGCGCACGAGCGGCGCGAGGGCCACCGGGCGCGCCGCGCCGCGCCGCCCGCGGCTGAAGATCAGCATCTGCTGGATCAGCTCGCGCGCGCGGTTGCAGGCGAGCTCCAGGTGGTCGAGGTGGCTTGCGAGCTTGGCGTCGGCGGCCGCCGCCGGGCGCTCGCCGACCAGCTGGGCGTAGCCCTGGATGCTGGTGAGGATGTTGTTGAAGTCGTGCGCGATGCCGCCCGCGAGATGCCCGATCGCCTCCATCTTCTGCGCCTGGCGCAGCTGCCCCTCGAGCTGCGCGCGCTCCGCGTCGGCGCGCTTGCGCGCGGTGATGTCGCGCGCCATGCCCAGCGCGTGCGGCCTGCCGCGGTAAGGCATCGGCACCGCGTGCATCTCGACGTCGAGGCGCGTGCCGTCCTTGCGGTAGCCGTAGACCTCGAAGCGCACGGTCTCGCCGGCGATGACGCGCGCGTGCATTTGCTTCGCGAGCGTTTCCATCTCCGGGCCGGCGAAGAACCAGCGCTTCTGGCTGATCACCTCCTCGCGCGTGAAGCCGCTCATCGCGAGGAACGCCGGGTTGACGTCCACCACCTGCTGCTCGGCGTCGCGCAGCACCAGCGCGTCGGTGGTGGCGTTGAACACCGCGCGGTATTGCTCCTCGCTCGAGCGCAACGCGTCTTCGGCCCTCTTGCGCGCGGTGATATTGCGAGCCATCGAAAGCGCGTGCGGCTCGCCGCGGTACGGCATCGGCACGAAGTAGATCTCGGCGTCGAACCGCGTGCCGTCCTTGCGCACGCAGCGCGCTTCGAAACGCACCGACTCGCCGGCGATCGCCCGGCGGTGCATCGCCGTGGCGAGCGCGACGTCCTCCGGGACGACGAACAGGAAGCGGTCCTGGTTCAGTACTTCTTCGCGCGAGTAGCCCGAAATCTCGACCAGCGCGCGGTTGACGTCGACGATGCGCGCTCTGGCGTCGCGCAGCACGAGCGCGTCGGCGCAGGCGTTGAAGATCGCGCGGTACTGTTCCTCGCTCGAGCGCAGCGCTTCCTCGGTGCGCTTGCGCGCGCTGATGTCGCGCCCGATCCACAGGACGTGCGGCCGGCCGCGGTACTGCATCGGGAAGCCGCGCAGCTCGAAGTCGGAGGGCCTGCCGTCCCTGCTCGCGCTGCGCGTTTCGAGCGACACGGTCTCCCCGGCGAGCGCGCGCTTGTGCAGCGCCTTGATCGGCTCGTTCATCTCGGGCGGGTTGGCGATCACGCGGTCGACGCCGATCACTTCGTCGCGCCGGTAGCCGCTCATCGTCTCGTAGGCCGGGTTGACGTCGACGATGCGGAACTCGGCGTCGCGCAGCACGATCGCGTCGGCCGAGGCGTTGAAGATGGCGCGGTACTGCTCCTCGCTCGCGCGCAGCGCTTCCTCGACCCGCCGGCGCGCGCCGATGTCGCGGCCGACGTAGAGCACGTGCGGCTTGCCCTGGTGCCGCACCGGCACCGCGCGCAGCTCGCGCCAGTCGCGCCGGCCGTCGCGGCGGATGCGCTCGGTCTCGAGCACCATGGTCTCGCCGGTCAGCACCTTGTGGTGCTGCGAGCGCAGCATGCGCTCGAACTCCGGCGGGTCGGCGCCGAGCACGTGGTCCTGGCCGATCGTCTCCTCGCGCGAGCACCCGGTGACCACCTCGTAGGCCGCGTTGACGTCGACCACGCGGAACTCGGCGTCGCGCAGCACCATCGTGTCCTGCGAGGCGTTGAAGATCGAGCGGTGCTGCTCTTCGCTCGCGCGCAGAGCCTCCTCGGCGCGCTTGCGCTCGCTGATGTCGCGCCCGATGAACAGCACGTGGGGCTGCCTGCGGTACTGCACCGGCAGCGCGTGCAGCTCGAGGTCGATCTTGCGCCCATCGCGCCGCGTGCGGCTTGCCTCGAACGCGCTGCGCTCGCCGGCGAGCGCCTTGCGGTGCTGCTCGCGCAGCAGGCGCTCGAACTCGGGCGGGTCGTCGCCCAGCACCCGGTCGAGACCGATTGCCTCTTCGCGCGAGATTCCGGTGACCGCGCTCCACGCTGCGTTCACCTCGACCATGCGGAACTCCGCGTCGCGCAGCACCATCGCGTCCTGCGCCGCGTTGAAGATCGAGCGGTACTGCTCCTCGCTCGCACGCAGCGCCTCGGCGGCACGCTTCTGCTCGCTGATATCGCGCGCGACGTAGAGCACGTGCGGCCGGCCCTGGTGCTGGATCGGGATGCAGCGCAGCTCGACGTCAAGCAGCACGCCGTCCTTGCGCATGCGGGTGGTCTCGGCCACCGTCGGCTCTCCGGCGAGCGCGCGGCGGTGGCGCGCAAGGATCGTCTCGTCGGCCTCGGCGGTGCCGCCGAGCACGAAGTTCTTGCCGAGCGCCTCCTCGCGCGTGAAGCCGGTCTGGCCGACGAACGCGGGATTGACGTCGACTACGCGGAAGTGCTCGTCGCGCAGCGTCATCGCATCCGCCGCGGCGTTGAAGATGTCGCGGTAGCGCTCGCTCGCGTCGAGCACCTGCTGCAGGCCTTCTCCGGGCAGCACGTCGGAAAGTCTACGCCGCGCCTAGGGCGCGGCCAGCGTTTTTACCTGTGCGCTACGATTTATACGCGAGGTTTACAGAAGGCACGAACATGTAGCCCGCGCCGCGCACGGTGCGGATCGCGCTCGGGCGCTCCGGATCGTCCTCGACCTTGCGCCGCAGGCGCGCGATCAGGATGTCGACCGAGCGGTCGAAGGGCTCCCATTCGCGGTTGCGCGTCAGCGTGAGGAGCTGGTCGCGTGACAGCACCTGGTTCGGGTGCGCAACCAGCGCCTTCAGCAGGTCGAACTCCATCGCCGTGAGGGGGATTTCGCGCCCGCGTCCATCCGCGAGCTGGTGCGAACGCAGGTCGAGTCGGCA
Organism: Burkholderiales bacterium; assembly: GCA_035649875.1. Taxonomy (GTDB): domain Bacteria; phylum Pseudomonadota; class Gammaproteobacteria; order Burkholderiales; family SG8-39; genus SCGC-AG-212-J23. The sequence continues at coordinate 7,136 of DASRIR010000216.1, forward strand.
TTTGCCTACCGGCACACGCGGGTCGCCGCTGGGTGAAGACCTCGCTTCCCTCGCCTCGACGCGCCGCAGCACGCTCCTCAGGCGCGCGAGCAGCTCGCGCAGATCGAAGGGCTTGGCGACGTAGTCGTCGGCGCCCACCTCGAGCCCGACCACGCGGTCCACCACCGCGTCCGCGGCGGTGACCATGATGATCCCGCAGGTGTAGCGCTCGCGCAGGAAGCGCGCGAGCGTCAGGCCGTCCTCGTCCGGCAGGCCGAGGTCGAGCAGCACCACCGCGGGCACGGTGCGCTCGAGCTCGGCGCGCATCGCCTTGCCGCAATCGGCCAGCGCGACCTCGTAGCCGTGCGTGGAAAGGTACTCCGCGAGCAGGTTGCAGATCTCGGGGTCGTCGTCGACGACCAGCACCCGCATTGCGCTTTTCGGCTGCCTCTTCAGACGAAAACGATTATACAAGCCCGCAACAAACGGTTTTCACTCGCGCCGCATTGCGTTAACCACGGCGCCCTATGCTGGCGCCATGAGTGAACTTTCCCTGCGCGCCGTCGATCCCACTTTTCGCTAGATCGCATTCCCCGCAGCTTCCCGCGGGATGCAGAAAGACGGTTTCGTTCTCCCGCAGCCGCGCTAGCGCGGCCGCGACGATGTCGCGCGAGCGGGCGAGGCGCGCTTCGGCGTGGCCGACCGTTCCGCGCCGCTGCTTGTCGCCGAGCCAGTCGTCGAGCAGCGCGAAGTTCTCGCAGCAGTGGTCGGTCTCGCCGTACTCGTAGCGCTTCGGCCTGCCGTTTTCGAGCACCGTGGCGTGCTTCGGCTGCCGGTAGCGCACGCCCGCGATGTGCTCGGCGACGTGAACGGTGGTATTCGCATCGTGTCCCACGCCGAGCAGGAGCACCTGGCCGTCGAGCTCCAGCACGCGGCCCGGCGGGCTGTCCGTGCCGTGCGGGACATCGACGGGGTGCGGCTGGGTGACGCGCTCGGCCTGCGGCCCGCGTGCAGCGAAGGCGTGCGGGCTGTCGCTCCTCAGCACGCCCGGCGTGCGCCAGAAGCGGTCGGCGAGCGCACCAACGTGGCGGCAGGGCATAGTCGTGCGGTCGAACGGACTCTCGTCGTCGTCGGCCATGCTCGGCATGACCAGGGTGCCGGCGGGACCGACGGCCGCCGCGAGCGCCGCGATCAGTCCGTCGAGTCCGCCTTCGAGCGGCGCGACCTTCGAGAATGCGCAATGCACCAGCAGCACGCCGCCGCGTCGCACCCCGAGCGCAGCGAGCTCGTCCCGTGGATTCATTACACCTGCAATATTAGCGGCCACCGCGGGCGTTAGAATTCCGCGCTCCCCCCAGCGCGTCCTAACCGAGATTCCGCATGAGTTTCAAACGGTTTGTCATCCTGTCGACGGCGGCGGTGGTCGCGGCCTGCGGTCCTTCCAACGGCAGTGAGAAAGGCGGCAAGGGCGGCCATGGCCCGATGGGCGGCATGCCGCCCTCCGAAGTGACCGTAATCACCGCGGCGCAGGAAGCGCTGCCGGTCTCGTGGGAGTACGTCGGCCAGACCGCCGGCTCGCGCGAGGTCGAAGTGCGCGCGCGCGTCACCGGCATCCTGGTCTCCAGGAACTTCAAGGAAGGCGAGCGGGTAAAGAAAGGGCAGTCGCTGTTTACGATCGACCCCAAGCCGTTCGAAGCCGCGCTCGCGCGCGCGGTTGCGGACCTCGCCGCCGTGGAGGCGCGCCTCGACCAGGCGACGCGCAACGCGGCGCGCCTGAAGCCGCTCTATGCCGAGAAGGCGGTGAGCCAAAAAGAGTACGACGACGCGGTCTCGGCGGAGACGATCGGCGCCGCCGACGTCAAGGCGGCGCAAGCGCGGCTCACCGAAGCGAAACTCAATCTCGCGTACACCAAGGTGGAAGCGCCCGTCTCGGGGATTACCACTCGCGCGCTGCCCTCCGAGGGCACGCTGATCTCCGGTCCGAACGTGCTGCTCACCAGCGTGGTGCAGGTCGATCCGATGTGGATCAATTTCGGCATTCCCGACAACGAGCAGGCGCGCATCCAGAAGCAGGTGCAGGACGGCAGCCTCAAGCTGCCGCGCGCCTTCGAGGTCGAGCTGCGCTTCGCCGACGGCAGCGTCTATGGCCAGAAGGGCAAGCTCGACTTCGCCGACGTGCGCGTTTCGACGCAGACCGGCACCCGCGAGGCGCGCGCCGAGGTGCCCAATCCGGACGGCGGGCTGCGTCCGGGCCAGTTCGTGCGCGTCGTGCTGAAAGGCGCTTCCCTGCCGAACGCGGTCACCGTGCCGCAGCGATCGGTTTTGGAGGGGCCGCAGGGCAAGTTCGTGTACGTCGTCGATGAGAAAAGCGCCGCGCAGCCGCGTCCCGTTGAGGCCGGCCAATGGTCTGGAGACCGCTGGGTCATCACTTCGGGCCTCAAGGGCGGCGAGCGCGTGATCGTCGACGGCGTGATGAAGATCGGCCCCGGCGCGCCGGTGAAGGTGGCCGAGCCAAAAGCTGAAAAACCGGTTCTAGGGAAGAAGTAGTGTTCTCGCGGTTCTTCATCGACCGGCCGATCTTCGCGGCCGTGCTGTCGATCTTCATCATCCTCGCCGGCCTCGCGTCGATGCGCGTGCTGCCGATCGCGCAGTACCCGGAGATCGCGCCACCGGTGGTCACCGTAACCGCGATCTATCCCGGGGCGTCCGCGCCGGTGCTCGAGTCCACGGTCGCAGCGCCGCTCGAGAACGCGATCAACGGCGTCGAGGGCATGTTGTACATGAACTCCACCTCGTCGGCGAACGGCATGGTGCAGATCCAGGTCACCTTCGAGATCGGCACCGATATCGACAAGGCGACGCTCAACGTCAACAACCGCGCCAAGCAGGTCGAGCCGCGCCTGCCGGCGGAGGTACGCCGCCAGGGCCTCACGGTGGAGAAAGGCTCCTCGGCCTTCCTGCAGGTGATCGCCTTCTACTCGCCCGAGGGGCGCTACGACGACGTGTTTATCTCGAACTACGTCACGCTCAACGTGCTGGACGAGATCAAACGCGTGCCCGGCACCACGCTGGTGCAGATCTTCGGCGCCAAGGACTACGCGATGCGCATCTGGCTGAGGCCCGATCGCCTCGCCACGCTCAAGCTCGCGCCCGGCGACGTTATCGACGCGCTGAACGAGCAGAACGCGCAGTTCGCCGCCGGCAAGGTGGGCGAGACGCCGACCGCCGGCAAGCAGGAGCTTACCTACAGCGTGACCACCAAGGGGCGGCTCTCCGAGGTGAGCGAGTTCGAGAACGTCATCCTGCGCGCCAACGCCGACGGGTCGCTGCTGCGCCTGAAGGACGTGGCGCGCGTCGAGCTCGCCGGCAAGGACTACAGCTTCCTCGGCAAGTACAACGGCCGGCCGGCCACGCTGATGGGCGTGTTTCTCCAGCCCGGCGCGAACCAGCTCGAGGTCGGCGAGGCGACGCGCAAGCGCCTGCAGGAGATGTCGCAGCGCTTCCCGGCGGGCCTCACCTACGCCATCCCGTTCGACACGACGATGTTCGTCGAGGTCTCGATCCGCGAGGTGGTGAAGACGCTCGGCGAGGCGATGCTGCTCGTGTTCCTGGTGGTGTACCTCTTCCTGCAGAATTGGCGCGCCACGCTCATCCCGTTCGCGGCGGTGCCGGTCTCGCTCATCGGCACGATGGCCGGGCTGCTCGTGCTCGGCTACTCGATCAATACCCTGACCCTGTTCGGCATGGTGCTCGCGATCGGCATCGTGGTGGACGACGCCATCGTGGTGCTGGAGAACGTCGAGCGCATCATGGCCGAGGAGGGGCTCGCGCCGCGCGACGCGGCGGTCAAGGCGATGAAGGAAGTGACCAGCCCGATCATCGCCATCGTGCTCGTGCTGTGCGCGGTGTTCATCCCGATCGCGTTCCTCGGCGGCCTGACCGGCGAGCTCTACCGGCAGTTCGCGGTCACCATCTCGATCGCAGTGGTGATCTCGGGCTTCGTCGCGCTCACGCTCACGCCCGCCTTGTGCGCCATCGTCCTGCGGGGGAAAACCCATGGCGCGGATCGCTGGTTCGGCTGGTTCAACCGCGGCTTCGCGCGGCTGACCGACCGCTACGAGAACGGGGTGGCCTGGATGATCCGGCGCGGCGGCATCGCCATGCTGCTGTTCGCCGGCATGGTGGCGCTCACCGGGTTCCTGTGGCGCATCACGCCGGGCTCGCTGGTGCCCGACGAGGACCAGGGCTGGTACTTCTCGCCGGTGATCCTGCCCGACGGCGCGTCGCTCGCGCGCACCGACAAGATGGTCGAGGAAGTGAGCGCCGCGATCCGCTCCAACCCGTTCAACGAGCACGTGATGGCGTTCACCGGCTTCGATTTCGCCGGCGGCTTCGTGTTCCGCGAGAACGCGGCGACGATCTTCGTCACCCAGACGCACTGGGACCAGCGCCCGATGCCGGTCGGCGCGCTGGTCGGCGAGTTCTACATGAAGACCGGGCACCTCAAAGAGGGCCTGGCGATCGCCTTCCCGCCGCCGGCCATCTTCGGCCTCGGCACCGCGGGCGGCTTCGAGTTCTACATCCAGAACCGCGGGGAGGGCGGGCCCAAGCGGCTGTGGGAGGTGACGCAGCAGTTCATCGGCGCCGCCTCGCAGAGCCCGAAGCTCGGGATGGTCAACACCTTCTGGCGCGCGAACGTGCCGCAGCTCTACGTGAACGTCGACCGCGAAAAGGCGAAATCGCTGGGCGTGCCGCTCGACGACATCTTCAGCACCCTCGCCGCGACGCTCGGCAGCTACTACGTGAACGACTTCAACAAGTACGGTCGCACCTGGCAGGTGCTGCTGTCGGCCGAGCCGGGCCAGCGCGCCAGCCCCGAGGACGTCGGCGCGGTCTATGTGCGCAGCGAAAAGAACGACATGATTCCGCTGAGCTCGCTCGCGCGCATCGAGTACACGAGCGGACCGGGGACGATGACGCGCTTCAACAACTACCCGGCGGTGCAGGTGCTCGGCGGCGGGCGGCCGGGCGTGAGCTCGGGCGAGGCCATCGCCGAAGTGGAGCGCATCGCAAGAGAAGTGCTGCCGCCGGAGTTCAGCCTCGACTGGAGCGGCGCGTCGTTCCAGGAGAAGCGCTCGGGCGGGACCTCGATCCTGGTGCTCGCGCTCGGCGCCGTGATGGCGTTCCTGATCCTCGCCGCGCAGTACGAGAAGTGGTCGCTGCCGCTGTCGGTGATGCTCGCGCTGCCGTTTGGGACGTTCGGGGCGCTCGCCGCGGTGTGGCTGCGGGGTTTGACGAACGACGTGTACTTCCAGATCGGCCTGGTGACTCTGCTCGGCCTGGCGGCGAAGAACGCGATCCTGATCGTCGAGTTCGCGGTGCTCAAGCATGAAGAAGGCTTGTCCGCGTCGGCCGCAGCGGTGGAGGCGGCGCGGCTGCGATTCCGCCCGATCCTGATGACCTCGCTCGCCTTCATCCTCGGCGTGCTGCCGCTCGCGCTGTCGCACGGCGCCGGCGCGGGCGCGCGCATTTCGGCCGGCACCGGCGTGATGGGCGGCATGCTCGCTGCGACCTTCCTCGCCATCTTCTTTGTGCCGACCTTCTTCAAGCTGCTGACCGACCGCCATCTCACCGAGAAGCGCTCGAGCGCCGAGATCAAGCAAGAGGCCGCGCACGCGCGGAACGTGACGCACACCCCGGTCCATCATCCGCGCGTCGCGCCCCACGGAGGCGACGAGTGAAGCGCGTCGTACTCCTGTCCGTTTTCCTGACGGCTTGCTCCGTCGCGCCCAAATACGAAAAGCCCGCGGTCGAGCTGCCCGAGGCCTGGAAGGAAACCGCGCCCCGCTTCGCCGAGGACGGCCGCTGGTGGCGCATCTACCAGGACTCGGAGCTCGACAAGACGATCGACGAGGCGCTCGCCAGCAACGGCGACCTGGTGATCGCCGCGGCTCGGGTCGACGAAGCGCGCGCGCTGCTCGCGGAGGCGCGCTCGTTTTTCTGGCCGCGCGTCGACGCCGTCGCCTCGGCCACGCGCCAGCGCAATTCCGAACGCACCGCGTTCTCGCCGCCCGGCATCCCGAACGAATTCAGCACCTATCGCGCCGCGCTGCAGGTTTCCTACGAGGCCGACCTCTTCGGGCGGCTGCGCTCCAACGCGGATGCGGCGCGCGCCGAGCTCGAGGCGAGCGAAGCCTCGCGCGAAGCGGTGCGGCTCGCCCTCGCCGCGCAGGTCGCGCGCTCGTACTTCTCGCTGCGCTCGCTGGATGAGCAGGTCGAGCTGACCCGGCAAACCATCTCGCTGCGGGAGAACGCCCTGGGCCTGCAGCGCAGGCGGCTGCAGGGCGGGGTGATCTCGGAGTTCGAGCTGCGCCAGCTCGAGGCCGAGGCCGCCGTGGTGCGCGCGCAGTTGCCGCCGCTCGAGGCGGCGCGCGAGCGCGAGGAAGTCGCGCTCACCGTGCTCCTCGGCCGCAGCCCGAAGCAGGTGTTCGACGGCAAGGTGATCGTGCGCCAGGCCTACGACGAGATGCCGGGGCCGCCCGCCGTCCCCTCCGGCCTACCCTCGGAGATCCTGCTGAGGCGTCCCGACCTGGTCGAGGCCGAGCGGCTGCTTGCCTCGGCCAACGCGCGCATCGGCGTCGCGCGCGCCGAGATGTTCCCGTCGATCGTGCTGACCGGTGCGCTCGGCTCCGAGAGCTCGTCGCTCTCCAATCTGTTCTCGGGGCCTTCGCTCATCTGGTCGATCGCCGCGGGTATCGCGCAGCCGATCTTCGCCGGGGGCCGGCTGCAGGCGCGCACCGAGGCGGCGGAAGCCCGCGAGCGCGCGGCGCTCGCGCAATACCAGCAGGCGATCCGTGCCGCGTTCGGCGAAGTGCGCGCCGCGCTCATCGCGCAGTCGCGCGCGCGCGAGACCTACGACGCCGAATCGGCGCGCGCCGCGGCGCTCAACGAGACGGTGCGCCTCGCGCGCCTTCGCTACCGGAACGGGGTGGCGAGCCAGCTCGACGTGATCGACGCGGAGCGCGGCCTGCTCGAGGCGCAGCGCGCGCGCATCGCCGCGCTCAACGCGCATCGCACGGC
>DASRIR010000217.1:0-2185 GCA_035649875.1 Burkholderiales bacterium
GGGAATCCCAGGCACATGCAGGACAACCTCGGCGCCGGCACGGGCAAGCTGCCGAACGCGGCGCAGAGAAAACGGATGGCCGAATACTTCGATGCACAAGGTTGAGATCCGCAAGGAGATCGTGGCGCGGGTGCTCGCGCGCCGCGGCAAGCTGCATCTGTTCGACGCGCTCGACCCCGGGCGCACGGCGCTCGTGGTCATCGACATGCAGAACGCCTTCGTCGCGCCCGGCGCGCCGATCGAGGTGCCGGCGGCGCGCGCGATCGTGGCGCCGATCAATCGCCTTACCCGGGAGCTGCGCAAGCGCGGCGTGCAGGTGATCTGGATGCTGCACGAGAACCGCGGCGATGGCCGCGACTGGGCCGGCTTCTTCGACGCCTTCGTCGCGCCCGGCCGCCGCGCCGAGGCCGCGGCCGCGCTCGCGGCGGGCTCGGCGCTGCAGAAGCTTTATCCGGAGCTCGAAACCGCACCGGGCGACTCGTGGACCACGAAGAACCGCTACAGCCCCTTCATCAAGGGTGATTTCGCAGGAACCCTGCGGGAGCGGGGCATCGACACCCTTCTGCTCGCCGGCACCAAGACCAACGTGTGCGTGGAATGCACCGCGCGCGACGCGATGATGCTCGACTTCAAGGTGGTGGTGCTGTCCGACTGCACCGCCGCGCTCTCCGACGAGGAGCACCGCGCGACCCTGGAGAACGTGATCCAGCAGTTCGGCGACGTGCTCACCGCCGCGGAGGCGCTATGCACCTTCGACGCACGCTGAAGTTCCTGGCCGCCCTGCTGGCCGCGTACGCGCTGCTGGTGATGCTGGCCTATCTCGGGCCGGCGTCGCTCCAGGAGTTCACCGGCTACTTCGTGCTGGTGCCGTTTCTTTCGATCTATTTGTTTCACCGGCTCGGCGTTCCCGGCCTGCTCGAGCACAATGGCGCCTGCGGCTGGGGATGGTGCTCTCCCACCGCTTCCGGCTGGGTGCTGCTGGCCGTATTTTGGCTTTCGGTTGCCTGGCTCATTGCCTGGGCATTGGCCCGTTTAACGCGCACTAAAGGAGAACAACATGGGAAGGTCAACGAGCCGTAACCTCGCCAACCGCAGGCGCAAGCAGAAGATCAAGAAGCAGCTCAGCCGCCAGGCCCGGCAGCAGAAGGCGAAGAAAGCGGCCGCCTAGCCGCGCCGGTCGACGAACCTCGCCGCCTTGACGTTGGCCTCGAACTCGCGGGCCAGCGTGCCGGTCTCCAGCACGGTGATTTGCGGAGTGAGCTCGAACTTCTGCTTGATCTGAAGTTCGATCCTTTTTGAAACTTCGCCGCGGTCACAGCCGCCCCGCACCTCGATCGACAGCCTGAGGAAGTCGTTGCCGCCTTCGTTGAGCGCCTCGGCGCGGAAGTCGCCGATCTCCACGGTGCGGAAGATGAAGTCCTCGAGGTCCTGGTGGCCGAGGTTGACGCCGCGGATCTTGAAGAAGCCTGCGGTGCGGTGCGCGTGCTTGATGCGCGGGAACACGGAAAAGGCGCCTGCCTTTTCTCCCTCCCTTTCCTCCTCGGCCTCGCTGTAGGTCACCAGGTCGCCCGAGCTCCAGCGCAGGAATGGCGTGACGTTGTTGGTCTTGAGCGCCGTCACCACCAGCGTTCCGACCTCGCCTTCCTTCGCCGGCTCGAGCGACTTCGGGTCGAGCACCTCGATGTAGTAGAAGTCGGTCCAGATGCGGAAGCCGGCGCCCGGTACGTCCTCGCTGCCCATCATGCCGGCCTCGGTCATGCCGAAGTTGTCGGTGAGCCTGGCGCCGAAGGTGCGCTCGATCTTGTCGCGCTTCGCCTGCGACACCGGCTCGGCCGAGCACATGACGTGCTTGATGCCGAGCTTCGACAGGTCCACGCCCTTCGCTTCCGCCAGGTTGGCGAGGTGCAGCGCATAGCTCGACATGCCGAGCCAGAGGGTCGGGCGCAGGCGCTGGATCAGCTCGAGCTGCAGCGCCGAGGGCGTCGAGGTGCCGGAGCCGGCCCAGTTCACCGTGATGCCGCGCGACGAAGCGCAGCGCGAGTACACCTGCCCGACCGGATGGATGCCGAGCGGGAAGGAGATGTGGGCGCGCTCGCCGCGCCCGGCGCCGGCGCAGTCGAAGGTGCGCGCGAACGACTCCAGGCCGAATTCCATGTCGCGAAAGCTGCGCGGGTAGAACAGCGGC
>DASRIR010000218.1:0-8424 GCA_035649875.1 Burkholderiales bacterium
GGGGCGGGCAGGGGACGCCGCCTTTGCCGCGATCGAAAAGCGCTATGGCCTCGACGGTGCGCTCGAGCTGATCGCGCTCAACGGGTACTACACGCTGATGGCGATGGTGCTCAACAACGCCGGCCTGCCGCTGCCGGGGAATGTCGAGCCGCCATTGAAGCCTAGGCCTTGAAGGTCACCTTCACCGAATCGGCGGATCGGTTCGCCGGGCCGTGGTACACGGCCTCGACGTTGTTGCCGTCGGGATCGAGCACGAAGCACGCGTAGTAGCCGGGGTGGTAGGGCCGCTTGCCCGGCTTGCCGTTGTCCTTGCCGCCGGCGGCGAGCGCCGCTTTGTAGACCTGGTCGACCATCTTCTCGCTTCGCGCCTGGAAGGCGAAATGGTGCCGGCCGGTGAGCGCGCCGCGCGCGGCGGGGCTGTCCTTGCTCGAGACGAAGAGCTCGTCGAACCAGAAATAGCCATCCCCCTCGCCGCCCATCGGGATCCCCAGCACGCCGAGCGCCGCCGAGTAGAAGCGCTTGCTCGCGGGAACGTCCTTCACCACGAGTTGAAGATGATCAATCAGCCGCCCGCGATGCAGCTCATGCGCTTCCATTCATCCTCCGTAGTGCTTTACCCGCGCTCCTGCGGCCGCTTGGGGTCGGCGCTCCATTCGCTCCACGACCCCGCGTAGAGCTTCCCGCCCTTCAGCCCGGCGAGCTCCATTGCAAGCAGGTTGTGACACGCAGCGACGCCGGAGCCGCAGTAGTGGATGACGTCCGAGGGCGAGCGCTCGCCGAGCACCGCTTCGAGCTCCTGCCGCAGCTGCTTGGAATTCTTGAACGTCCCGTCGGCCGAAAGGTTGTCCATGTTGAAGCGGTTCTTCGCGCCCTTGATGCGGCCTGCGACCGGGTCGATCGGTTCCTGCTCGCCGCGGTAACGGACGGGCGCGCGGGCATCGAGCAGGAGTGATTTGCCCAGTGCCGCTTCCACGTTCTTTGCGTCAACAGCGAGCTCCTTGCGCGGCTTGATGGGGTAATTGAGAGGCGTGAAGAGCGGCACGTCGATCGTGACCGGTCGTCCTTCCTTCATCCACTTGGCAAAGCCGCCGTCGAGCACGGCGACGTTGTCGTGCCCGATCCAGCGCAGCATCCACCAGAGGCGCGCGGCCATGGCGCCGGGGCCGGCGTCGTAGCACACGGCATGGTCCTTGGGCGTCAGGCCGGTTTTCTCCAGCCACTTCTCGAAGTCCTGCGGGTCGGGCAGCGGATGGCGCCCGTTGTTCCCGGTCTTGCGCCCGGAGAGGTCGCGGTCGAGGTGCGCGAAGACGGCGCCCGGGATGTGGCCCTCGCGGTATTGCTGCTCGCCGAGCTCGGGCTTGGCGAGGTCGTGCCGGCAGTCGAAGACGCGCCAGTGAGCGAGGTTCTTCTCTAACTCACCGGTCGAGACGAGCGTGGAGCCACTCATGGAAGTGAACCTCGGCGTCTTCCATCGGGGATTGGTAGGGGCCGGCGTCGTCGAGGCCCTGCTCGTAGAGCGCGCGGCGCCCGCGGTCGAGACGCAGGCAGATCTCGTTGTCCTCGATGGCGGTTTCGACGTAAGCCGCCTGCTGTGCCTCGACGAACTCGCGCTCGAAGAGCGCGATCTCCTCGGGGTAGTAAAACTCGACCACGTTCGTGGTGCGCGTCGGCGAGCGCGGGATCAGGTGCGAGACCACCAGCACGTTCGGGTACCACTCGAGCATCAGGCCGGGGTAATAGGTCATCCATAGCGCGCCGTACTTGATCTCGCGGCCATCGAGGTGCTTCAGGCAGGCTTCGTGCCAACGCTTGTAGGCGGGCGTGCCCGGTCGCGCGAGCCCCGCCTTCGCTTCGACGATCTGCACCGAATAGTCGGTGCCGTAGTCGACCGTGAAGTTGTTGCAGTCGGTGAAGTTGCCGAGGCCGGGGTGGAAGAAATCGACGTGGTAGACCTCGAGGTAGGTCTCGATGAAGGTCTTCCAGTTGATGTCGTACTCGTCGATGCGCACCGAGTCGAGCACGTAGCCGTTGAAATCCCAATCGGCGGCGGTGGTGATCTTCGCCAGGTCGCGCGCCGGATCGCGCGGGCCGGCGAAGAGCAGCCCGTTCCAGTTTGCGAGCGGCGTCGAGGCGAGCTTTACGCACGGCTGGTTTTCGAAGCGCGGTGCGCCGAGCAGCTCGCCTTTCAGGTCGTAGGTCCAGCGGTGCACCGGGCAGACGATGTTCTGGGCGTTCCCCTTGCCTTCGAGCATGATTGCCTGGCGGTGGCGGCAGACGTTGGAGAGCAGCTCGACGCCCGGGCCGTTATTCACAAGCACTCTTGAATGATCGGTCCAGGCGAGCGTGTGGTAGTCCCCGGCGCTAGGCACCATTAGCTCGTGGCCGACGTAGTTCGGGCCGGCCTGGAACAGCAGTCGCTTCTCCGCCTCGAAGATTTCCGGATCGAAGTACCAGGAAACCGGAAGCTGACACCTCGTGGGTTTTAGTTTTTTGAGCTGGGAAACGTCCGCCATGCGTTGTAAAGCCCTTAGAAAAACAGTATTTTAGCAAACGATGAGCAAGCCTTCAGCCGAGCTCGAGCAGCTCGACTTCGAAAAGGCGCTTGCCGAGCTGGAAAAAATCGTCGCGCGCATGGAAAGCGGCGAGCTTTCGCTCGAGCAGGCGCTCGCCACCCACAAGCGCGGGCTCGAGCTCGCGCGTTTCTGCCAGCACAAGCTGGAGGCGGCCCAGCAGCAGGTCAAGGTGCTGGAGGGCGAAGTGCTGAAACCGCTCGAGCGCGTGGTCCCGGACAACGGTGAAGATCGCCGAGACTGACTTCCAGGCCTGGATGGGCGGCGTGCAGACGCGGATGGAGGGAGTGCTCGCGCGCCTGTTGCCCGCGGCGCACGTGGCGCCAGCGCGGCTGCACGAAGCGATGCGCTACGCCACCCTCGAGGGCGGCAAGCGGGTGCGGCCGCTGCTCGCCTTCGCGGCCGGCGAAGTCGCCGCCGCGGCGCCCGAGCGGCTGGAAATCGCCGCCGCCGCAGTCGAGCTGATCCACGCCTACTCGCTCGTGCACGACGACCTTCCCTGCATGGACGACGACAGCCTGCGGCGCGGAAAGCCGACGGTGCACGTGGAGTACGACGAAGCGACCGCGCTGCTCGCCGGCGACGCCCTGCAGTCGCTCGCCTTCCAGCTCCTCGCGGAGCACCGGCTGGCCGACGATCCGCGGGTGCAGCTCGAAATGGTGAGGACGCTTGCCGCCGCGGCCGGTTCGCGCGGCATGGCGGGCGGCCAGCAAGCCGACTTCGAAGCCACCGGCAAGGCGCTCACGCTTCCGGAGCTCGAGTTCATGCATATCCACAAGACCGGGGCCCTGATCCGGGCAGCGGTCCTGCTGGGCTTTTCCTGCGGGACAGCCCGCGCAGAGGAAAAGCAGAAACTCGACCGATATGCGAAGGCGATCGGGTTGGCGTTTCAAGTGGTCGACGACGTGCTCGACGCCGACGGCAACACTGCGACGCTCGGCAAGACGGCGGGCAAGGATTCCCGGCAGGGGAAGTCGACCTACGTGTCGGCGCTCGGCGTGACGCGCGCGGCCGCGCTCGCCGGGGAGTTGCGCGCCGAGGCGCACGCGGCGCTTTTGGGCCTCGGCGCGACGGCCCGGCGCCTGGGCGAGCTCGCGGACTTCATCGTGCTGCGGAAGTTCTAGCGATGGCGGCGATTACCCACGAGCTGCCCGCCGACGGCGGCAAGCCGCAGAGCTACGAGCTGCTCAAGACGATCGACGACCCGGCGCAGCTGCGCGCGCTCGAGCGCAAGCAGCTCGGCCAGCTCGCCACCGAGCTGCGCGCCTACGTGCTCGAGTCGGTGTCCAAGACCGGCGGCCACCTATCCTCCAACCTCGGCACGGTCGAGCTGACCATCGCGTTGCACTACGTGTTCGACACGCCCGAGGACCGCATCGTCTGGGACGTCGGCCACCAGACCTATCCGCACAAGATCCTCACCGGACGGCGCGAGGCGATGGCGCGGCTGCGCATGCTCGACGGCATTTCCGGCTTCCCGCGGCGCAGCGAATCGCGCTACGACACCTTCGGCACCGCGCATTCGTCGACCTCGATCTCCGCCGCGCTCGGCATGGCGGTCGCCGCCAAGCTGCAAAAGCAGCCGCGCCGCTGCATCGCGGTGATCGGCGACGGCGCGATGTCGGCCGGCATGGCGTACGAGGCGATGAACAACGCCGGCGCGATGAACGTCGACCTGCTGGTGATCCTGAACGACAACGAGATGTCGATCTCGCCGCCGGTCGGCGCGCTGACGAACTACCTGGCGCGCCTTCTCTCCGGCCGCATCTATTCCACCGCGCGGCGCGCGAGCGAGCACCTGCTGAAGCGCGTCGGCGTCTGGGAGCTCGCGCGACGCACCGAGGAGCACGTGAAGGGGATGGTCACGCCCTCGACGCTGTTCGAGGAGTTCGGCTTCAACTACCTCGGGCCGATCGATGGCCACGACCTGGACGCGCTGATCCCGACGCTCACCAACATCAAGAAGCTGTCGGGGCCGCAGTTCCTGCACATCATTACGCGCAAGGGCCAGGGCTACAAGCTCGCCGAAGACGACCCGATCGCGTATCACGGCCCCAGCAAGTTCGACCCCTCGATCGGCATCAAGCCCGCCGGCCCCTCCCGCGCGACCTATTCCCAGGTGTTCGGCGAGTGGCTGTGCGACATGGCGACGCGCGACCCGCGCGTGGTCGGGATCACGCCGGCGATGCGCGAGGGCTCGGGCATGGTGGCCTTCTCCGAACGCTTCCCGGAGCGCTACTTCGACGTCGGCATCGCCGAGCAGCACGCGGTCACTTTCGCCGCCGGACTCGCCTGCGACGGCATGAAGCCGGTGGTGGCGATCTACTCGACCTTCCTGCAGCGCGGCTACGACCAGCTGATCCACGACGTGGCGATCCAGAAGCTGCCGGTGCTCTTCGCCCTCGACCGCGGCGGCCTGGTGGGCGGCGACGGCGCGAGCCACAACGGCGCGTTCGACTACGCGTACCTGCGCACCGTGCCCAACCTCACCGTGATGGCGCCCGCGGACGCCGCCGAATGCCGCAACATGCTGTACACGGGAATCAGCCTCGGCTCGCCCGCCGCGGTGCGCTATCCGCGCGGCGCGGCGCTCGGCGACGCGGGCCGCGAGATGAATGCCATCACCGTCGGCAAGGCGGAGATCCGGCGCGCGGGTCGGCGCGTCGCGATCCTCGCGTTCGGCGCCATGCTCAAGCCCGCGCTCGAGGCCGGCGATGCCCTGGACGCGACCGTGGTCAACATGCGCTTCGTGAAGCCGCTCGACACCGCGGTGATCCACGAGCTGGCGCGCACCCATGAGCTGCTGGTGACGGTCGAGGAGCATCAAGTCCTGGGCGGTGCCGGCTCTGCGGTGTGCGAAGTGCTCGAAGGGAAAACCAGCGTGCTGCTGCTCGGCCTGCCGGACCGCTTCGTCGATCACGGAGACCCGGGCAGGCTGCTTGCTTCGCTGGGGTTGGATGCCGAGGGCATCCAAAAATCGATTACCGACGTAATAGGTGATGGAAAGCCCGAGTAATTTACTCGGATGTTAAAATCGACCCTATGAATACACGCGACCTGCAGAGCATCCCCGACGTCCAGTCGACGCCCGACTCGCGCAAGCTCGCCATCGACAAGGTGGGGATCAAGGCGATCCGCCACCCGATCCAGATCAAGGAGCGCTCCGGCGGGGTGCAGCACACCATCGCCACCTTCAACATGTACGTCGGCCTACCGCACCAGTTCAAGGGCACGCACATGTCGCGCTTCGTCGAGATCCTGAACGCGCACGAGCGCGAGATCACGGTCGAGACCTTCCAGGTGATGCTCGAGGAGATGGTGCAGAAGCTCGAAGCCAAGGAAGGCCGCATCGAGATGACGTTTCCGTACTTCGTCGACAAGGCGGCGCCGGTCTCCGGCGTGAAGAGCCTGATGGACTACGAGGTGACCTTCATCGCGCAGATTCTCAAGGGCGAGCGCTGCTTCGCCATGAAGGTGCTGGTGCCCGTCACCAGCCTGTGCCCGTGCTCGAAGCGGATCTCCGACTACGGCGCGCACAACCAGCGCTCGCACGTCACCGTCACCGCGCATACGCGCGACTTCGTCTGGATCGAGGAGATCGTCGACCTGGTCGAGAAGCAGGCCTCGGCCGAGCTCTACGGCCTGCTCAAGCGCCCCGACGAGAAGTTCGTCACCGAACGCGCCTACGACAACCCGAAGTTCGTCGAGGACATGGTGCGCGACGTGGCCGCGGTGCTCAACCTGGACGAGCGCATCACGCGCTATGTGGTCGAGTCGGAGAACTTCGAGTCGATCCACAACCACAGCGCCTACGCCCTGATCGAGAAGGACAAGCGCGGCGAGAGGGCAAAACGCGCCTAGCGGCTGCGGCTCTCGCGGCGATGCTGGGGTTTTCTTCCGCCGAGGCACAGGACTTCGCGGCCCAGCGGGCGCGGATGCTGGCCGAGGTCGACGCGATGTACGCGGAGACGCGTTCCGAGACCGGCCTCGCCGCCATGTCGCCCGCGGTGCGCAAGGCGATGGCCAAGGTCGAGCGCCACCGGCTGGTGCCCGCCGGCGAGACCACGCGCGCCTACCGCAACCACCCGCTGCCGATCGGCAGCGGCCAGACCATCTCGCAGCCCTACATCGTCGCGCTGTCGAGCGATCTGCTGACTCCGCAGAGCGGCCATGTGGTTCTCGAGGTCGGCACCGGCTCCGGCTACCAGGCCGCGGTGCTGGCGGAGATCGTCGCCAAGGTCTACTCCATCGAGCTCATCGACTCGTTGGGCCGAACCGCGGCAAAGCGCCTGGAAGAGCTCGGCTACGGCAATATCGAAGTCAGGATCGGCGACGGCTACAAGGGATGGCCGGAGAAAGCGCCGTTCGACGGCATCGTGGTCACCGCGGCGGCGCCGCGCGTGCCTCAGGCGCTGGTCGAGCAGCTCAAGACCGGCGGCCGCATGGTGATCCCGGTGGGCGGCGAAGGCGAGATTCAGTATCTCAAGGTGCTGACCAAGCGCACCGACGGCGGGGTGGATGAAAAACGCGTGCTGCCGGTCCGCTTCGTGCCCCTGGTCCCCGGGAAGTAGGCTCAGAACCGCCGGATCAGAGTCATCGACGAGCCGTCGCGCTGCATCTCCAGGCGGCTGAGGAAGCTCATGCCGAGCAGCGCGAGCGGCATGTCCTGGTCGCCGACCACGCCGTCCACGCCGGTGATCTCGATTCCCCCGAGCCGCACGCGATCGAGCCGGACCAGGTAGTTGATCACCCGGCCGTTCGCGGTTTGCATCACCACCGGGCGGCCCTTGCGGACATCGATTCCCATGCGCGCCGCGTCGCTCGACGACAGGCCGACATAGGTCGCGCCGGTGTCGACCATGAAGCGCGTCGGGATTCCGTTGATCGCGCCTTCGGCCACGAACATGCCGCGCGAATCGGCGGCGAGCGTAATCCGGTCGCGGTTGTCCGCCCCGGCCGCCTGACGATAGTGCTGCCCGATCTGCAGCAGCCGCCGCTTGCCGTCGACCTCGATCGTCGCCTGGCCGCGCTCGATCGACAGCACCGTGATGCCACGCCAGGTCTGGCCCACCTTGACTGCCTTGGGATCGCCGCCGTCGATCGCGAGCACCGCGCCCTTGTCGCCCATCACGCCGATCAGCGCGATGTCGGCCGCCGCGGCCGGGATCGGGCCGCAGGCGAGGACGAGAAGAAGCGCAATAATACGAGTCATGAGACCGGTCGGTATTTTTAGAACAACCCGGACCGAAGGGCCAGGGTATTTTGCCACCTATCTCGAGCGGCGCTCGGTTCCGTGGAAACTCGTGGCCCTCGACCAGGGCCAGGCGGTGCCGCGCGACGCGCGCGCCTATTCCGGCATTGCGGTCATGGGCGGGCCGATGAGCGCGAACGACGACCTGCCGTGGATCGCGCCGCTCCTCGAGTTGCTGCGCAACGCGGTGCGCCAGGACGTGCCGGTGATCGGCCATTGCCTCGGCGGACAACTCATGTCGCGCGCCTTCGGCGGCACGGTGCGCGTCAACCCGGTGCGCGAGATCGGGTGGGGCGAGGTGCGCGTGGCCGACAACGGCGTGGCGCGGGAATGGCTCGGCGAGCTGCAGTCGTTCGAGACTTTCCAGTGGCACGGCGAGACCTTCAGCATCCCGCCGGGCGCCACCCGGGTGCTCGAGGGCGAGCATTGCGCGAACCAGGGGTTCGCGCTCGGCCGCCACTTCGCCATGCAGTGCCATGTCGAAATGACGCCGGAACTGGTGCGCACCTGGCTCAGCACCGGTAGCGACGAGATCCAGGAGCACCGCAAGAGCCCGGCGGTGCAGTCGCCGGCCGAGATCGACCAGAACGTCGAGCCGCGCCT
>DASRIR010000219.1:0-3425 GCA_035649875.1 Burkholderiales bacterium
CGCTGTTGGAATTCATCGCCACGTACGAGACCGAAAAATCGTTGGTCACGAACGCCCATGTTAGGCAGCCGAAAGCGAAGGCCACCAGCAGCGCTTGCGCCTGCGCCGCCGAGCGCGCGAGGCCGCTCAGGCTCGGGTTCATCAGCGGGATGGCCTGGATCAGCGCGACCACGAGCGCCAGCGACAGGGCGAATTGTCCGAGCTCGGGGATCATTTCACCAGCGTCTCCTGCGCCTTCTGCAGCTGGCGCGTTTTCTGCGCTTCCGTTACGGCGTGCGCGGCTTCCGGCGGCATGTAGTTCTCGTCGTGCTTGGCGAGCACCTCGCGCGCCTGGAACACGCCGTCGGGGCCGAGCGTGCCCTGGGCCACCACGCCCTTGCCTTCGCGGAAGAGATCCGGCAGCGCGCCGCGGTAGACCACGGGGATGGTCTTCGCCGTGTCGGTGACCACGAAGCGCACTTCGACGCCTTCGCGCTTGACGCTGCCCTTCTCCACCATGCCGCCGATGCGGAAAAGCCGCCCTTGCGGCGCTTCGTTCGCCGCCACCTGCGAGGGCGTGAAGAAGAACACCAGGTTCTTCTCGAACGCGGTCAGCACCAGCGCGGCGACGATGGCGAGCGCGGCGACGCCCACGCCGATGGCGGCGAGCCGCTTATGCCTTGGTTTCACGCGTTCGTTTTACCAAAAGGACGACCTCGACGGCGAGGCAGAGGAAGGTCACCAAGTAGGCGCCCCAGATGTAGAACTCGCTCACGCGCCCTCCCGGATCATGCAGCGCACGCGCACCAGGGATACCGCGATGCTGTAGAGCCAGAAGGCGAGCGCCATGATGATCATTCCGGCGAGCATGGTCGCGGCCATGGTGGGCGCGCGGCTGAAGCTCACCGAGGCGCCCTGATGCAGCGTGTTCCACCACTGCACTGAGTAGTAGATGATCGGCACGTTGACCACGCCGACGATCGCGAGCAGCGCCGCGGCGCGATCCGCGCGGCGCGGGTCCTCGATCGCCGCGCGCAGCGCGATGAAACCGAAGTAGAGAAACAGCAGGATCAGCTCGGAAGTCAGGCGCGCGTCCCAGACCCAGTAGGTGCCCCAGGTCGGCTTGCCCCAGAGCGAACCGGTCCAGAGCGCGATGAAAGTGAAGAGCGCTCCGGTCGGCGCGAGCGCCGCCGCCATCATCGCCGACAGCCGCGTGTTGAGCGCGAGGCCGAGCGCGGCCCAGAACGCCATCACCAGATAGATGAACATCGACATCCACGCCGCGGGCACGTGGATGAAGATGATGCGGTAGACCTCGCCCTGCTGCGCATCGGTCGGCGCGACGAAGAAGCCGATGTACAGGCCGATCGCGGTCAGCGCCGCCGCCGCGACCGCGCACCACCGCGCGATCGTTCCGGCGAGCGGAAAAAACGTCTGAGGCGAGGCGTACCAGAACCATTTCATTCCAGAGAAATCCTCAGGGCGGCGGCGATGGCCCACGGGGCGAACGCGGCGGCCGCGACCAGCATCGCCGCGAGCAGCAGAAGCTGCGCCTGCCCCCCGATTCCGGCCGCCGCCATCTCGACCGCGCCCGCACCGAGCACCAGCACCGGGACGAAGAGCGGCAACACGAGGAGCGCGAGCAGCACGCCCCCGCCGCGCAAACCCAGGGTGAGCGCTGCGCCGATCGCGCCGATCAGACTAAGCACCGGCGTGCCGAGGAGTAATGATAAGGCAAGCACGGCGTAAAGCGGCGCCGGCAGGCCGTACTGCAGCGCGAGCAGCGGCGCGACGAGCACGAGCGGCAGCCCCGTGGCCAGCCAGTGCGCGAGCGCCTTCGCGCACACCACGACCCCGAGCGGCGCGCCACCGAGCGCGAGCTGCTCGAGCGTGCCGTCAGCGTGGTCGGCCTCGAACAGGCGCCCGAGGCCGAGCATCGAGGCGAGGAGCGCCGCGACCCAGATCACGCCCGGGCCGATCGCGCGCAGGAGCTCGGGCTCCGGCCCGACGCCGAGCGGAAACAGGCTCACCACGATGACGAAGAAGAGCAGCGTCGTCATGACGTCGCTGCGCCGTCGCACGGCGAGCAACAGGTCCCGGTAGACGATGCAGCGCGCCGCGGCGAGCATGTCAGCCGAGCTCCAGAACTTGCGTGGCGGCGAGGCCCGGGTCCTGGTGCGTGGTGAAGACCGTCGCGCCGCCGCGCTTGAGATGCTCGAGCACCAGGCTCTTCAGGAGCTCGATGCCCTGGGCGTCCAGCGCGGAAAACGGCTCATCGAGCAGCCATAGCGGCACCGGTGCGCTCAGCATGAGGCGCGCCAGCGCGGCGCGCCGGCGCTGCCCCTGCGAAAGCCTGCGCAAGAGCGGCGCTTCCGGAACGCCGAAGCTGCGCAGCGCCTCCCGGATCGACTCGGGCGCCGCGGCGCGCCCGGCGAGGCGGCAGGCGATGTCCAGGTTCTCCGACGCGGTGAGATCGTCCTTCACCGCCGGCGCATGGCCGAGATACACCAGATCTCTGGCGTATTCCTCTTTCAGCGACTGGATCGGCGCGCCGTGCCAGCGCACCTCGCCCGCCGCCGGCGTAAGCAGTCCGCACAAGATCCGCAGCAGGCTGGTCTTGCCGCTGCCGTTCGGCCCGGCGACGCGCAGCAGCTCTCCGCCCTTTGCGGAAAAGCTGAGATTCCGGAAAAGCGCGCGTCCGCCGCGCTCGCACTGCAGGTCCCGCGCTTCAAGCACGGGCGGATTGTTGCAGAAACTACTGGAAGCGGTAGATGTAGCGCGCGCCGATGAAGTTCGAGGTCTGCTTCGGCGCCTGCACGACCTGCGTGCCGTCGTTCGGTGCGACGCCGTAGGTGAACGGGGTGCCGTTGGCGAAGAGCCAGCTCCAATCGTCGGTCTGCCAGCGTTCGTAGATGTAGTCGACGCGCACGTCGGCGTTCTTCTGCAGCGCGTAGACGGCGTGCAGGTTGACGCGCGTGAGCTTGTTGGTGATGTTCGGCAGCGGGCCAACGGTGCCGGCCGGATAAGGCAAGCCCGCAGTGACGATGCTCTCGGGATACTTGTTCACGTTCTTGCTGTAGAGCAGGTCGAGGCCGCCCTTCAGGTTCGCCTTGAGAATGCCGCGCGCCCCGACGCCAAAGGTATCGCCGATGTCCTCCAGGTTGGCCTCCTTGCGAGTGTCGACCGGCGCGCCGCTCGGACTGCGCTGGCCGACCTGGGTCGCCTGGGTCTGGTCCCGCGTGTACCAGGCCGTGAGCTGCCATTTCTCGTTGATGACGTACGCAGCATCGATCGAATAGACGGCGGCGCTGCCCTCGATCAGGCCATACGGGCGGCCTTCGCTCGTGCCGTAGTCGTCCTTGGCGTAGTCGGCGTTGAAGGTCAGGTTCAAGGCTTGCAGCGCCGCCCAGTCGAGCATCAGGCGCAGCTTCTTGCGGTCGCGGTCC
>DASRIR010000220.1:0-4989 GCA_035649875.1 Burkholderiales bacterium
GGTTCCGCCCTCGCCGCGGGCCGCGGCGCTCAGCGCGGCGGCGGTGCTCGCGGAAGGGCTGCGGCGCGCCGGCCGCGACCTGAGCCGCGAGCGCTTCGTGCGCGCGCTCGAAAGCCTGAACAACTACGATCCGCAGGGCTATGGGCCGCCGGTGAGCTTCGGCCCCGACCGGCGCATCGGCGCGCGCGGCGGCTATGTCGCCGCGCTCGAGCGCGAGCGCGGCCTGGTGCCTGCGTCGGGCTGGATCAGCCTCGAGTGACGCGCCCGGGCGCCTCGTCCTAGCGGCGGCGCACGCGCTCCACGCGCACGCTGCCGTCCGGCGCGAGCGTGCCGCGCACTTCCTCCGCCCCGCGCCAGCGCACGCGCGCGCCGGCCGGAACCGGCGAGCGCCTGCCCTCGGCGTCGCGCGCGCCCTGCGCGATCCAGCGCTCGATCAGCCGCATCTCGTCCTCGCTCAGGTAAGGCGGGCCGTCGAACGGCATGCGCGGGCGCGATTCGCGCGGATGCGCCGCACCAGCTCGCTCGAGGAGGGATGGCCGGGAACGATGCGCGCGCGATCCGCGGCGTCGAGCGCGGCCTGCAGCGTGTCGAGGCGATAGCCTTCCGGCGGCGCCCCCATCAGGCCGTTGGCGCTATGGCACTTGGCGCAGCGCCCGACCAGGATGGGCGCGACGTCGGTGTAAGTGACGGGATCTTGCGGTT
Organism: Burkholderiales bacterium; assembly: GCA_035649875.1. Taxonomy (GTDB): domain Bacteria; phylum Pseudomonadota; class Gammaproteobacteria; order Burkholderiales; family SG8-39; genus SCGC-AG-212-J23. Next base: position 703 of record DASRIR010000220.1, read on the forward strand.
CTCGTTTTTTGAGGGCCATTGCAGCGGATTCACCTGCGGGCGCGCCGGCGGCAATCCACTTCTCGAGCGTCGCGATCTCGCTCTCGCTCAGCCAGGGCGGCCCGGTGAGGGGCATGCGCGGCAGGCTCGCGCCGCGCACGCGGCGCACGATCTCGCTTGCCGCCGGGTCTTTCGGCCGCACCACCGGGCCGCGGCTGCTGCCTTTCATGAGCGCGGCATGGCTGTCGAAACGCAGCCCGAGCGGCGCCGCCTCGCCCTGGTGGCACACGACGCAGCGCGCCTGCAGGATCGCCGACACCTCGGCGAATGTGGCCGCCTGCGCCGGGAGCGCCAGCGCGAGGAAAAGCCCGACCCCGAGCTTCACCGGCCCGCCGAGACCTCGTGCTTCGCGCCGGGCGTGGCATCGAGCGGCCGGCCGCCGGTGCCGACCGGCGAGGCGACGCTGAGCTGCACCGGGATGCCGGCAGCCTCGGCCACCGGCCTGAAAGTCACCTCGACCAGCGGGCCTTCGCCGACGGCGCCCGCCGCGCCGCCGCGGTTGATGCTCACGAGGATGCGTCCGCGCGCGGGGTCCACCTTGTGGTTGAACACCGTGCGCGCCTCGCCCTGGCTCAGCAGCGAGCCTTCCTGCACCTCCATCACGGCGAGCTTCAGCGGGTCGTAGCTGATCTGGAGCGAAGCGCTCGACATCGGCTCGCTCGCTTTCGCGTTCAGGCTGAGCGTGAACGACTCGCCGACGCGCGTCGCGGCCGGTCCGCTCCAGGAGAACTCGACCGCCGCCGGGGGCGCGGGTTTCGCGCTTGCCTTCTTTTCGACGGCGTTCTTCTCCGCCGGCGCCAGGGACACCGGCTCGGCGGCGCGCTCGCCCGCCGGCGCCGCGCGCAGCGCGATCGGCTGGGTGCGGTATGCGGCCTCGGTGCCCGACCAGAACTCGGCCACCTGCGCGTCGGCGCGGCGCACGTTGCGCACCACGCGCGGCGTGATCGACAGCACGATCTCGGTCTTCTGGCGGTCGTCGACGTTGCTGGAGAACAGGCGCCCGAGGACCGGAAGGTCGCCGATGCCGGGCACCTTGGAGGCGCTGCGCCGATCGTCGTCGCGGATCAGGCCCATCAGCACCTGCGTTTCTCCGTCCGCAAGGCGCAGCGCGGTGCTGGCGTTGCGCGTGCCGATGTCGTAGACCGTGGTGCCGTTGGCGGTGGTGCGGCGGTTGCTGGCGGTGCTCACCTCGAGGTTCACGCGGATCGCCACCTGGCCGTTGAGGTGCACCTGCGGCTCGATCTCGAGCTTGAGGCCGACGTCGAGATATTGCACGGTCTCGGTCGTGATCGGGGTGACCGCCGAGGGCGTGATCACCGCCGAGATCACCGGCAGGCGGTCGCCCACCAGCACGCGCGCCTTTTCGCGGTTGCGCACCCGGATGCGCGGGTTCGACAGGAGGTTGGTGGCGGCGTCTTCCTTGCGCGCGGTCAGGGTCACGCTCGGCGACGGTGAGACGCTGGTGGTGGCGCTGCGGCCGAGCGCGTTGCGCAGGTCCGCGAGCGTGAGCGTTCCGCCGGTAGGGTCGATCACCCCGAAGGTGATCTGGTCGGGCCAGTTGATGCCCAGCTCGAGCAGGCGGCTGCGCGATACCTCGAACACCTCCAGCTCGAGCACCACCTCGGGCTCGGCGCGGTCGTGCGCCGCGATCAGCTTCTCGGCGATGCGCACCACCTCGGGCGTGTCGCGCATCACCAGCAGGTTGAGCTTCTCGTCGATGAACACGTCCTTCGTCTTCAGCATCGTCTTCACCAGGCTGAGCGTCTGCCTCACGTCCGCGTTTTCCAGGTAGAAGGTCTTCATCACCAGGTCCTGGTACTCGCGCTGCTTGGCGGCGGTGCTCGGGTAGATCAGCACCGTATTGTCGGACAGCACCTTCTTCTCGAGCTGGCTCGGCAGCAGGATCAGGTCGACCGCGTCCTCGACCGACACGTCGCGCGCGAAGATGGTGGTTTTCAGGTCGCTTCTCACCTCGCGGTCGAAAATGAAGTTGATGCCGGTGGAGCGCGACAGCCCCTCGAACGCCATGCGCAGGCTCGCCTCGCGGAACTGCACCGAGACCGGCTTGGTCAGCCGCGAGCGCAGCACCGGGCCGGCGAACCCGGCCTTCACGCGCTGCTCCTCGATCTGGCGCTGCAGCGCCAGGGCATCGGGCTGCGCCGGGTTCTCCATCAGCGCGAGGCGCAGCTGCTCGGCGGCACCCTCGATGTCGCCGCGGCTGAACGCGGCCTGTGCCTGGGCGATCACGCCGGCGAGGCGCCTTTCGGTGTCGATCGCCGCGAGCCCGGCAAGCGCGCGCGCCTCGCTCGGGTTCAGCCCGATCGCGCGCTGATAAAGCTCGCGCGCCTCGTCGCTCTTGCCGGCGAAGCGCAGCTGATCGGCAGTGCGGCTCACGCGGTCGGCCGCGCGCTCGCGCGCCTTCAGCAGCTCGACGCGATACACGTGATTGTCCGGCTCGAGGCCGGTGGCGGCGTGCAGCTTGGCGATGCCTTGCTCGTAGCGCCCGGCCTGCATCAGTTCCAGGCCTTCGCGGTGCATCTGCTCGCCGGCGGCGCAGCCGGCGGCGACGAGCACCGCGCACAGCGTGGCGCCGCGCCTCACTTCTTGGCTCCGGAAACCAGGGTCTGCTTGATGGCGAGCGGGAGGTACAGCAGCTCGAGCTGGTCGGCGGCGGCTGCCTCCAGGCGGTAGAGCTCGTTCACCGCCTCGCCCGGCTTCACCACGTGCACCTTCTCCGCCTCGGCGAGGTAGTAGACCGTTTCTCCGCTCTGCGCCTCGAAGCTGCCGACGAGGGTGAACGGCAGCGGCGGCGCGCTTGGCGGCGGCGGCGCCACCGGCTCGTGCACCACTCGAGGCGCGGGCGGCGGCGCCGGCGTGCCGAACAGATCCCTGCCGGCCGGCGTCAGGCCGCGCCGCGCGGGCAGTTCGAGCTGCAGGCCGGCGTCCGCGCGGGAAGCCGGGCCGGCCGGCTTGGCGCGCCCGGCGCTCGGGTCCGCGGGCGGATCAGGGTTCGCCGCCAGCAGGCCGATGCCGGTGGTGATCGCGGCTGCCAGCAGGCTGCCGCGCACCACGATCCGCCGCAGGTTCGCCATGCAGCGAGTCTATCCCCCGCTCGCGCGGCAAACTTGCGTCGCTTTGACGCACCGGCCGGCGCTTCAGTGCTGCGAGAGCGCGCTCGAGAGCAGCTTGGCGGTGACGTCCACGATCGGCACCACGCGCTCGTAGGCCATGCGCGTCGGGCCGATCACGCCGACGGTGCCGACCACTTCGCCGTCCACCTTGTAGGGCGAGGTGACCACGCTCACGTCGTCGGGCGCGGCCACGCCGGACTCGCCGCCGATGAAGATCTGCACGCCCTGGCCGCGCAGCGCGAGGTCGAGGATCTTGACGAGCGAGGTCTTGCGCTCGAACAGCTCGAGCAGCTGCTTGAGCCGCCCCATGTCCTGCGACAGGTCGCGCACCGCGAACAGGTTGCGCTCGCCCGAGATCACGTACTGCTCGCCGCCTTCGGCGAGCGCGCTGCCGGCGTCGAGCGCCGCGCTCATCAGGCGGGTGACTTCCTCGCGCATGTCGCGCACCTCGGCCTGCAGCCGCGTGCGCACCTCCTCGAAGCTCTGGCCGGCGTAGTTCTGATTGATGTAGTTCGCCGCCTCGATCAGCTCGGAAGGGCGGTACTCGACCTCGGTGAACAGGATGCGGTTCTGCACGTCGCCGTCGGGCGTGACCACGATCAGCAGGATGCGCTTCTCGGACAGGCGCAGGAACTCGATGTGCTTGAAGGTGATCACGCGGCGCGGCGTCATCACCACGCCGGCGAACTGAGTGAGCTGCGACAGCAGGCTGGACGCGGTCTGGATCACGCGCTGCGGGTTGTCGGGCAGCAGGTGCTCCTCGATCTTGTGCAGGTCCTGCGACTGCAGCTCCCGCACCACCAGCAGCGTGTCGATGAAGAAGCGGTAGCCGGCGGGCGTCGGCACGCGCCCGGCGGAAGTGTGCGGGCTGGCGATGAAGCCGAGCTCCTCGAGATCCGCCATCACGTTGCGGATGGTGGCGGGCGAAAGATCGAGCCCGGAGTAGCGCGACAGGGTGCGCGAGCCGACCGGCTCGCCTTCGGCGATGTAGCGCTCGATCAGCGTCTTGAGCAGGACCTGGGCGCGCTTGTCCAGCATGGAAATCATTGTACACTCGGCGCATGTCGTTCCGTCGCATTGCGCTGATCGGCAAACCGCGCAGCGCCGAGAGCGAATC
>DASRIR010000221.1:0-14038 GCA_035649875.1 Burkholderiales bacterium
ATAGCCCCAGGGCGCGGTTTCGACGAGCGGCGGCGGGACGTTGTCCTCGCGCTCGGAATGGCAGAGCGACGCGCCCGCTGCCTTCAGGGCGTCGTAGACATCATCGGAGAACCAGGTCTCGTTCCTGAACTCGAATGCCGCGCCGTGCCCCTCGGGCAGGATTTTCAGGAACTCGGCGAGGCGCGCCAGATCCTTCTTGAGGAACGGCGGCAGCTGGTAGAGCACCGGCCCGCGCTTGGCGCCGAGCGTAGCGAGGTTGCGGTACAGGAAGGCGACTGAATCGGCCGCGCTGTCGGCCTTCAGGCGCGACATGTGCGTGATGCGGCGCGAGGCCTTGATCGCGAACTTGAACGACTCGGGGGCGGTGCGCGCCCAGTTCTCCAGTACCGGCACCTTGGGCATCTGGTAGAAGGTGTTATTGATTTCCACCGTCGGCAGCCGCTGCGAATAGAAAGCGAGCATGTCCTCGGCCTTCATCGTTTCCGGGTAGAAGCTGCCTTTCCACTCCTTGAACGAGTAGCCGCTCGCGCCCGCGAGGAGTTTCTTAGAATTCGGCATGGCCAAATCCAAGCTTAGCGAGTATTCGGCCAAGCGAAGCTTCAACGTCACGCCGGAGCCTGCCGCCGCGGTGCCCGATGCGCGCAGCGGCCCGCTGCTCTTCGTCGTCCAGCAGCACTCCGCGACGCGCATGCACTACGACTTCCGCCTCGAGTGTGACGGCGTGCTCAAGTCCTGGGCGGTGCCGAAGGGGCCGTCGCTCGACCCCGCCGACAAGCGCCTGGCGGTGCCGACCGAAGACCATCCGTTCGACTACGCCTCGTTCGAAGGCGTGATTCCGCCGGGCCAGTACGGCGCGGGCGAAGTGATCGTGTGGGACTGCGGCGTGTATTCGCCCGACGAGGACGAGCCCTGGGTGCAGGACCGGGCCGAAGCGGAGAGACAGGTCCGGCAAGGGATCGAGAAGGGGAAACTCAGCATCCTGCTGCGCGGGGAGAAGGTGAAGGGCTCGTTTGCGCTGGTGCGCACCTCGCGCGGCAAAGACTGGCTCCTGATCAAGCACAAGGATCGCTTCGTATCGAAAGACGACGTCACGGCGCGCGACCGCTCGGTGCTTTCGGGCATCGCGGTCGACGAGATGCAGGCGATGCCGGTGCAGCGCATTGCGGCTGCGCAACTGGTGCCGGTGGGCAAGCCGGAGGCAATGCCGAAAGACCTCGAGCCGATGCAGGCGGAGCTGCGCGAGGCAGCGTTCAACAAGTCCGACTGGATGTGGGAGCCGAAGCTCGACGGGTACCGGGTGCTCGCTTTCGTCGGGGAAAGCGTCAGGCTGAGGTCGAGGCGCGGCCTCGAGCTTGGTAAGCAGTTCCCCGGGCTCGCGGCGGAGCTGGCGAAGCAGGGCCCGAGCATGATCCTCGACGGCGAGATCGTCGCCTTTGATTCGAGCGGCAAGCCGTCCTTCAACGCGCTGCAGAACCGCTTTCAGCTCAAGACCGAGCGCGAGATTGCCGCCGCCGAGAAGAGCACCCCGGTCGTCTTCTACGCGTTCGACCTCCTGCACTTCGCCGGCTTCGATCTGCGCAAGGCGCCTTATGCGGACCGGCGGCGCTACCTCGCGCAGTGCCTGCTGCCTTCGCCGCTTCTCCAGATCGTGCACGCCTCGGACGATGGGGTGGAGCTCTACGCGGCGGCGCTCGCCAGCGGCTTCGAGGGCGTGATCGGCAAGCGCAAGCAAAGCAAGTACGAGCCCGGCAAGCGGTCGGGCTCATGGGTCAAGGTCAAGTCGACGCGCAGCGAGGAATTCGTGGTCGGCGGCTACACGCAGGGCAAGGGCGCGCGCGCGCCGCTCGGCGCGCTGCTCGTCGGATACTGGGAGGGCAGGAAGCTGCGATATGCGTCGCATGTGGGCTCGGGCTTCGACGATCGCTCGCTTCCCCAGGTGCGCGCAAGGCTCGAGCCGCTGCAGCGCAAGACCTGCCCGTTCGCGGAAAAGCCGGTGCTCAACGCGCCGGCGACCTGGGTCGAGCCGCAAGCCGTGGTGGAAGTGAAGTTCCAGGGCTGGACGGACGACGGCTCGCTGCGCGCGCCGGTGTTCCTGCGGCTGCGCGACGACATCGATGCCGGCGACGTGAAGCGCAACCGGGCCGGCCAGACCGCTGCGCGACCGCCTCCGAGCACGGAAATCGACGAGGTGGTCAGCCAGCTCGAGCACGTCAGGGCGAATGGAACCATCTCGATCGGCGCCCACGCGCTCAAGCTCAGCAATCTGGATCGCGTGTACTGGCCCGCCGACCCGGCGCTCAAGCAGGCGGCGTTGACCAAGCGTGACCTGCTGCGCTACCTGGCGCAGGTCTCGCCGTTCATGTTGCCGCACCTCGCCGACCGGCCGCTGACGATGATCCGCATGCCCGAGGGCATCAGCGGCCAGCGCTTCTACCAGAAGCACTGGGCGCAGGAACGGCCGGCTTTCGCCGAGACCATCACGGTGTTCTCCGACCACAAGGACGAGAGCCACGATTACTTGCTGTGCAATAACCTGCCGACGCTGCTGTGGCTCGCGCAGTCGGGAACGCTCGAGTTTCACGTCTGGCATTCCCGCGCGAAGGTCGGCAAGGACGCCACCAGCACGAGCACGGATTTCGCGAGCTCGCTGGCCGCGCTGGAAGAATCGGTTCTCAACTACCCCGACTACGTGGTGTTCGACATCGATCCCTACATCTACTCCGGAAAGGAAGCGCCCGGCGACGAGCCCGAGCTCAACACGGTGGCCTTCGAAAAGGGCAAGGAGGTGGCGTTTCGCCTGCGCGAGCTCCTGAACAGCATGTCGCTCGACCCCGTGGTCAAGACCTCGGGCAAGACCGGGCTGCATGTGTTCCTGCCGATCCGCCGGACGATCGACTTCGACGCCGCGCGCGATGTGAGCGAGAAGGTCGGCCGCCACCTGATGCGCCTTCACCCCAAGGACATCACGCTCGAGTGGAGCGTGCCGAAGCGCACCGGGAAGATCTTCATGGACTACAACATGAACGTGCGCGGCAAGACCCTCAACGTGGCCTACTCGCCGCGCGGGGCCGCGGGCGCGCCGGTGTCCATGCCCCTCACGTGGGACGAGCTGGCCAATGCGCACCCGCTCGATTTCCGGATTACGAACGCAACCGAATTCCTCGCCGGGTCTGAAGATCGCTGGCGCGACGCGCTAGCGAAGAAGCAGAGCCTCGAGCAGGCTTTGGAACGCGCGAAGGCATAATGGGGTATGCTCTGCACCTTTCGCTCGAAGTGCGGCTCTTAAGACTTTGATTGTAAGGGGTTAAGCATGGCTGCGAGATCGATTGCATCGTTGACCATCTCGTTCGGGATGGTTTCCATCCCGGTAAAGCTCTACTCGGCTACCGAGGCGAGCCGCGCGATTTCCTTCAACCTTCTCCACAAGGGCTGCGGCTCGCGCGTGCGCCAGCAGTATTTCTGCGTGAAGGAAGACGTACCGGTCGCGCGGGAAGACATGGCGAAAGGCTACGAATTCGCCAAGGACCAGTACGTGATGTTCTCGCCCGAAGAGCTCAAGGCGCTGGAAGAAGCGGGAACGCATACCGCGGACATCACGGAGTTCGTCCAGGCGAAGGCGATCGACCCGGTGTTCTTCGACAAGGCGTATTACCTGGGGCCCGACAAGGGCGGGGCGAAGCCGTACGCGCTCCTTGCGCGGGCGCTGAAGGAGACCGGACGCTGCGCGCTCGGCCGCTGGGCGGCGCGCGGCAAGCAATACATCGTGATGATCCGGCCGGTCGACACCGGCCTGGTGGAGGGCCTGGTGATGCAGCAGCTCCTCTACGCCGCCGAAGTGCGCTCGATCAACGATCTCGACATTCCCAAGACCGAGGTCCGGCCGGCCGAGCTCAAGCTCGCGCAGCAGCTGATCGAGCAGCAGGCGAGCGACAAGTTCGACCCCGCGTCGTACACCGACGAGGTGCGCGCGCGCATCGAGGCCGCAGTGCAGAAGAAGGTCGAAGGCCAGGAGATCACCATGGCGGAAGAGCCCCAGCAGGGCGCGCAGGTGATCGATCTGATGGAAGCGCTCAAGGCGAGTCTGGAGAAGAAACCCGCCAAGCGGGCCGAAACCGCCAAGCCCGCCACGCGAAAAGCCGCCAAGAAATAAGGTGCAGCGCTTCGGGGTGCGGGAGGTGGAGAAACTCCTGCGCCTGCCGCGCAGGACGATTCATGGCCTGATCCGGGCGGGGTTCGTCTCGCCCGCGCGCGGGCCGCGCCAGGCTTATGTGTTCTCCTTCCGCGACCTCATCGTGCTGCGTACCGCGCAGGCGCTCGCCGCGGCCAACGTTCCCGCCCGGCGCATCACCCGGTCGCTGAAGGAACTGCGCCGTCATCTGCCCGACGCGATGCCGCTCTCGGGCCTGAGCATCGGCGCGGTCGGCGAGCGCGTGGTCGTGAAGGAGGGCGCGCGCCGCTGGCAGGCCGATTCCGGTCAATACCTGCTCGCGTTCGAAGGCGATCCGGCGACCGGCGACCTCAAGGTCATCGCGCCCGAGCCTCAGGACGCGATCGAGCGCGGGTATCAGCTGCATCAGGCGGGGCGCCTGAAGGAAGCCGAGGCGGTGTACCGCGACGCGCTCAAGGCGGCGGACAAAGACGCGCTGCTGCTCTACAACCTCGGCGTATTGCTCGAAGACCTGAAGCGCAATCCCGAAGCGATGGAAACCTACCGGGCGGCGCTGCGCGCCGACCCGCGCCTCGCCGACGGCCACTACAACCTCGCGCTTCTATGCGAGAAGCTCGGCCGCCCGCAGGAGGCAATCCGTCACATGGCGCAGTACCGCAAGCTCGTGGCGGAAAAGTAACGCCAAAAGTCACACCGCGACCGCAGCATTCGAGACTTAGTGCCTGCCGCGCGCGAGTTCGTCTCCAGCGCGCTGCGTTCCTGATCTAGTCTCTCGGAAGGACAAAACGATCACGGAGAACGCAATGAACGGCTCGCCATTCTGGATGCTTTGGCCCGAAAGCCCCGCGCTTTCGATCTTTGTCCTCGCCATCGTGGGGCTGGTGTTCCTCTACGCGGCCCGCAAGCCGATGCACGAGCTGCTGCGCGCGGTCGGCGCCCTGCTCGGCGGCCCGCTGCGCCTGGGCGCGCGCTGGATGGTCACCACTGCGCAACAGATGAAGGAACGCAACCGCGCGGTGCTCCTCGCGCATGGGCGCCACGAAGCGGGGCAGCGCATCGAGCGCGAGTTCGAGCGCCTCGGCGCGGTGGTGCGCCGCGACCTGCAGGGCTATCCCACGCTGCAGCGCAAGCTGCTCGACGAGATCACCCGCATCGAAGAGGACTACAAGAAGTGCGGCGAAGTACCGCCGCCGCCGCCCGACTGGGTCGAGGCCGTTACCGCGATGGCCAACGTCAAGACCGGCGGCAGCGAGATGGTCCAGAAGATCCTCGAGGAGATCAAGAGCTCGATCGCCAAAATCCATGACAAGGCGATCGGCGAATACCGCCGCTCCTACGAGACGCGCCACAAGATCCTGGAAGGCTTCATGCCGTTCTGGCGCTCGGTGGACCGCAACATTGCCGAGGTCAACAAGAAGCTCGGCGACCTGCAGGAGAGCGCCAAGGGCGTCGACGGCCTGATGTCGAAGTACGAGGCGATCAACGCCAAGACCGACAAGGCTGAACACGCGCTCACGGTGTCCGCGTTCACGCAATTCGCGATCGCCTTGCTCGTGATGGCGGTCGCCGCCGGCGGCGCGTTCATCAACTTCAAGCTGATCGCGCTGCCGATGTCCGAAATGGTGGGCGCCGGCGACTACCTGACGGCCTCGCTGCGCACGTCGGAGGTCGCGGCGCTGGTGATCATCTTCGTCGAGGCGTCGATGGGTCTGTTCCTGATGGAAGCCCTGCGCATCACGCATCTTTTCCCGCGCATCGCCACGCTGAACGACACCCTGCGCCGGCGCATGATGTGGATCGCGCTCGTTCTGCTGGTGACGCTGGCCGGCGTCGAGGCCGCGCTCGCGCTGATGCGCGACATGCTGATCGCGGACAAGCAGGCGCTGATCCAGTCGCTCGCCACAGTGCAGCAGGCGGCGCAGGCCGACGGCTGGGTGAGCCGCATCCCTACTGCGGGCCAGATGCTCCTGGGCTTCATCCTGCCGTTCGCGCTCGCGTTCATCGCGATTCCGCTCGAGTCGCTGATCCACTCGTCGCGCACGGTTGGCGGGGTGCTGCTCGCCGCCCTGGTATCGACGCTCGCGATCGTGCTGCGCGTCCTGGGGAACGTGGCGCGGCGCATGTCGCGCGTCCTGATCACGCTGTACGACGTGGTGATCGTGCTGCCGCTGCTGGTCGAGCGCCTGACAAAGGCCGGCATGGCGATGCGGCACTCGGCGGTCGACGCCGACGATTCCGCGCACCAGGCGAGGTAAGGCCCATGACCAAGCGACTATTCCTGCTGTGCCTCGCGCTGCTGGGCGCGGGGTTCTCCGCGGGCTGCGGCGATTCGCGCAGCCATGCCCAGGCGGTCTACGTGCTGATCGATACCTCCGGCACCTATGCGCAGGAGGCGGCCAAGGCGCAGGTCATCATCAACTACCTGCTCGGCACGCTGCAGCCCGGCGATTCGCTCGCGGTCGCGCGCGTGGAGAGCCGCAGCTTCACCGAGAAGGACATCGTCGCCAAGGCGACCTTCGACGCGCGGCCGAGCCAGGCGAACGCGCAGAAGCGCGCGTTCCGCGAGGCCACCGATCGCTTCCTCAAGAATGTGAAGCAGAGCCGCTACACCGACATCACCGGGGGCCTGCTGCAGGGCGCGGAGTTTCTGAACGAGACCGGCGCCGGCACCAAGACCATCGTCGTGTTCTCGGACATGCAGGAAGAGCTCGACAAGATCACCATCCGCCAGGTGCCGATGAACCTGAAGCGCATCCGCGTGGTCGCGGTGAACGTGGTGAAGCTCAGTACGGACAACATCGACCCGCGGCGCTATTTCGGCCGGCTGGAAGCCTGGCAGAAGCGGGTGGTGGCGGCCGGCGCGTCCGAATGGCGGGTCATCAACGACCTGGAGCGCCTGGACGCGATCTTTTCCCGGACCTAGCCCCTAGAAGGCGCGCCCGGCGCGGAGGTAGGCGGTGGTCTTGCCGCCCTCGTCGTTGCCCCTGGCGATGCCGAGGCGGAAATGGGAGCCGAGCAGGTAGCCGAGCCGGACCTCGGACATCACTTCGATGCCGAAGCCGCGGTGGTAGTCGGGCTCGCCGCCGCGCGGCCACGCGTCTCCCGCTTCGAAGAACACGTTGAGCGCGAGGCGATTCAGCCCGATGGGGGGAACCATGGCGTGCCGGTCGACGTCCTTCAGCGGCACGCGCCATTCGAGGCTGCCGATGCGCGCCCGGTGTCCGGTGAGCGACGGCTCGCCGCTGCCGTAGCCACGCAGCGCGAATTCCCGCTGGTTGAGCACCGGTAGCAGGAGCGCCGGGTCGGACTCGGTGCCGCCAAGCTGGAAGGGCTCGGCGTCCTCCTCCCCCCAGGCCTCGTTCCAGCGCAGCGCGAGCACGGTCCGGCCCAGCGGCAGATGCAGCCGCGAATCGACCCGGTAGACGTCGCCGGAGTACGCGGCGTGCAGGCCACGCGAGGTTTCGGCGAACAGCCGGACTTGCAGTCCTTCGCTCGGTCCTTCGGAAAGCCAATGCATGCGCCGGGTATCGAGACCCGCGACCAGCCCCAGCACGCGCTCGTCCTGCTCCTCGAGCGTCGAGCCGTCCAGGCGATGCAGCCGCTCGCGCTCCAGCGCTCCGCCGAGGCCCCAGTAGAAGCGGCGATTGAGCGCGAGCTCCCGCCAGGTGGAGATCCACTGCGCGCCCTCGAAGATGGTGTAGGTCTGCACCTCGTCGTTGAGCGATTCGCGCACCGTCATCCTGCGGTCGACCAGCAGCGCGTGCCGGCCGTCGTAAACATAGAGCGCGTCGCCGAGCAGCTCTCCCTGGGTGAGCTCGATCACCGGTGCGATGGTGTACTGGTGCACACCCAAAGCGTCCTGGCCGAAGGTGGCCACGCCGAGCTTCACCGCGCCATCGGCGATCTCGATCAGCGGCAGCCAGGAGCGCGGCAGCAGCGAGCGCCAAGGGCGGTATGCGCGATCGGGTATTTCCACGGAAGGCGCAGCGCGCGGCTGGGATGTCCCGGCCGGCGGAATATCCCGGGCTTCCAGCGGCGTCTCGGGCAGCCGGTACGAGCGAAGTGCGTCGCCGTCGGGTTCGATCGTCGTCAACAGGAGCGCGCCGCGCTGCGGCGTGCTGATCTCGCGCACGCCGTTGGCCGCTTCCGTCCAGCGCGCGATCCGGCCCCCGCGCAGGGACCAGACGTTGAAAACCTTGCCGTAGCCAGCGATGAAGAACACTTCGCCGTCCTCGCCGATTCGAGGCGAATGCTTGATCGACGAATCTGAAAGCAGCACTCGGGCATTTCCCGCGTCGCTGACGTCGAGGAGCGACCAATGCCCGTCGCGAAGCGTGGTCGCGACAACCTGGGTGCCTCTCGCCGCGACACCGGTAATCGACTCGCCCGGCGCCGCCTGGTAGAGCGCTCCGCCGCCGATTACGACCACCTCGGCGAGACCCTGCTCGATCTGCACTGCGACGCTGCGCCCATCGTCGAGCGGCGCGGCGAGCCGGTAGCGCCCGCATTCGGTGAGGCGCTTTGATGCGCCATCGGGGTCGACTCGATGGAGGTCGTAGTAGTAGTTGTAGTTGCTGCAAATTTCGGGCTGGGCAAGGAGGAGCACTCCGCCGGCCGATGCGGTGAGCCGCGCATCCGGTTCGACGTCGCGCAGCGCATGCGGCTCGCTGCCGGGAACCTGGCGCATGAGCTTCGGCCGGGTATAACCGTCGCCGCTCACGTACCAGCGCGTTCCGTCCGCCGCCAGGGTGGGGCTCGTCAGTGACCATTGGCGGGCAATGACCTCGCCTTCGAGAACCGCGGCTGGGCCGCGCCCGAACTTCTGCTCGAGCCATTCCTCGTACTCGGGCCACAGCCGGTCCATGGTCTTTCCGGTGGCCGCCACCGGATTGCTGTGGACGCGGAACGGAATGACGTTGCCGCTGTAGTTCTCGATGAATGTGCCGAGCGCGCGTTCCCCATAGCGCTCCTGGAGGAAGGCGAAGAAGTAGCTGCCGTAGAGGTAGTCGCGGTTCAGCGGAAAGCCGCGTCCGCCGGCATTGATCTCGGCGAGCGGGCGAAAGCCGCGACCCGCCTCCGCGCGCATCATGCCTTCGAACTGCGCTTGTCCGAGGCGGCCATAACCCTTCGCGGCGTCCGACTCGGCCTTGACCGCCAGCCCTTCGATAATCCATCCGGGCTGCAGCGCGTTGGGAAAGAAGAACGGGACGCGTCCGAACACGCGGCGCAGGCCGAGCGCGCCGCCTCGCGCCATGTCGAGGTGCACGAGATGGAAGAGCTCGTGCGTCAGCACCAGCTCCAGCCATTCGCGGTTCTGGAGCAGCTCGCCGTCGTCCGGCGGCGAGAGGAAAATCATCGTGTAGTTGAACGGCACGGGCGATGCCAGGCCGTTGGCGAAGTCCGCCGAGTCGAGCACCACGAGCTCGATGCGCGACCCTGGCTTCCAGCGCAGCCGCTGGGTGATCCCGGGGAGGAGGCTTTCCGCGACGGCGGCCACGGTGCGCGCTTGTGTCCGGTGCTGCTCGGCGAAGTGCACCGCGAAGTTCGCCGTCTCGAGCGTGCGCCAGCGCAGCCGCGGGTCGACGAACGAAAGCTCCGCCCATTGCGCCCGGGCGAGCGGAGGCACGAGGAGCGCCGCGGCGAGCAGCGCCGCGGCGAGGACGCGAAGCAGGATCTCTATTTTTCCTTGCTTTTGGCTTGCGGTTTCTTCTCAGGCCAGTAGTAGTTGGCCGCGAAGGAGTAGGGCGGGAAAAGGAAACGCTTGGCGGGCACCACCACCGCGGCGTAATCGCGCTGCGAGTCGATCACCTTCTTGAAGAAGGGATTGCGGGCCGACTCCTCCACGATCACCTCGTCCCACGCCTTCAGGAACGCATTCAGGATCTCGGGCGGGGTGCGCAGGATCCGCACGCCGTGCTTTTCCTGCAGCTCCTTCATCGCTTCCGCCTGGCCTCGCTGCCAGCGCGGCCACCAGCGCGAGAACGATTCGTTCGCCACCGAGCGCACGATTTCCTGCTGCTGCGGAGTGAAGCTCTTCCACACGTCCGCGTTGAAGATGATCTCGCCGGTCGAGGTCGACTCGTGCATGCCCGGCACGTAGTGGTACTTCCATACGGTGTGGAAGCCGAGGTTGAGGTCGTCCTTGCCGCCGACCCATTCGGCGCAATCGATCGTGCCGCGCTGCGCCGCGGGGATGATCTCGCCGCCTGGCATGTTCACCGTGCTCATGCCCATGCGCTGGAAGACCTCGGCGTTGATGCCGGTCTGCCGGCACTTCATCCCCTTGAAGTCCTTGAGGTCCTTGATCGGGCGCTTGAACCAGCCGAAGGCCTGCGGGCTCGTCGGCAGCGTGGGGAAGGCGATCACGTTCAGCTTGAGCACATCCTGGTAGAACTCGCGATAGAGCTCCCAGCCGCCGCCCTCGTACATCCAGCCGAGGAAGTCGATCATGTCCATGCCGTAAGGACCGCCCGGCCCGCCGGTGAACAGGACCGCCGCCTTGTGCTTGCCGACCCAGTAGTAGGCGATCGAGTGCGCGCCGTCGAGCACCTTTTTGTGCGATGCATCGAGAACCTCGAACGCGGGCACGATCTGGCCGGCGGTGAGCGTGTCGATCTTGATCGCGCCGGCCGTGGTCTTGTCCAAGCGTTCGGCAAGGAAGCGGAAGTTGTCCCACGCGGTGACCGTGCTGGGCCACGAGGCCTGCATTTTCAGGGTCCGGGTTTGCGCCGCCGCCTGCGCGCAGCCCAGTGTCAATGCAACGGCTACGGCGAATATGTGCATCCGTTTCATAGGGGCTCCTCCTCTTAGAGCGAAGTCATTCTAATATCGCGTGTATGAACATTCCCACGAGCATCAAGCGGCGACGGCTCCTTGCGGGTGCGGCCGCGGCATTGACCATCGGCCCGCTGCGAGCTCGCGCGCAGGGCTTCCCGTCCAAGAACATGCGCGTCGTCATTCCGACCGGCCAGGGGGGTGGCGCCGATCGCCTGGCGCGCACCTTCGACGACTTCTGGGGGCCGCTCCTCAAGACCAACTTCGAGTACGGCTTCTTTGCCGGAGCGGCGGGGCAGGTGGGCTACGAGCTCTATATCAACAAGCGCGAGCGCGACGGCCATAACCTGCTCTTCGGCAACATGGGGCCGGAGATGATCATGTACGCGCTGCAGAAGCCGCCGTACCGCTTTCCCGAGGATTACCAGTATTTCTGTCGGCTCGATGTGGACGACAGCGTGGTCTACGTGCGGCGCCAGAGCCCGTTCAAGCGCATCGAGGACCTGGTCGCGGAGGCCAAGAAGCGCGTGGTGAACGTGGCGGTCAGCCGCCTGCCGCATCCGGCTTCCATCGGCATGCTCGCGCTCGGCAACGCGCAGAAGGCCAAGTTCAACCTGGTGCCCTACGGCGGCGGCAACCCGACCTCGGTCGCGGTGATGAACGGCGAAGCCGACTGCGGCGCGCTGCCGATCGCCGGCGTGGTCGCGCTCGGCGACCAGATGCGCGTCCTCGGCGTGTTCAACGACGACGCCCAGAAAATGGCGAAGTACAGCGGCAACGCGCCGGCGGTCAACAAGGTGTTCGGCACCAAGATTCCGCCGCTTTACTCGTCGCGCGCGTGGGCGCTGCACACCGAGGTGATCGAAAAGCACCCCGACCGCTTCGCCCTGCTGGAGAAGACCGCGCGCCAGGTGTTCGACAACCCGAAATACCGCGAGGAGTACGCCAAGACCGGCGCGCCGGTGGAGACCATCCAGTTCGGCGACCGCAAGCTCTGCACCGAATACGCGAAAGGCATGATCGAGCTGACCGGCGAGTACCACTCGCTCTTGAGCGCCAAAGACAAAAAGGGCTAAACGCCCCGTGAAGAAAACGCCGCTGGGCGCGGACCTCGTGATCCCGGCGATGGCGCTGGGATTCTGCGCCTACTTCTTCGTCTCGATCGCCGACCTGGCGTGGGAGGCCAAGGCGAACGGCCTCGTGATCGGCAGCGTGCTCGTGCTCCTGATCGCGATCCAGGTCGGCAAGACGGTGGTGCAGCTCGTGCGCCGCCAGGCGGATCTCGGCTTCGGGCCGCTGTTCGAGCCGCGCGACGTGCTCGGCCGGCGCATCGGCATGGTCGCGGTCACCATCGCGTTCATCGCCACGCTCAAGTGGCTGGGGCTCACGCTCGGCCTGCTGCTCGCGCTGTTCGCCGCGCTCTGGATCATGGGTGCGCGCGGCAAGGCGCTCGTCATCCTGCCGGTCGCGGTCTCGGCCGCGGCGTACCTGCTGTTCGTCGTGCTGCTGCAGTCCGATATCCCGCACGGCCCGATCGAGAAGCTGCTGTCTTGAGCTGGGAGTTCCTCGCCGGGCAGTTCGCCGCCCAGTTCGGCCTGTGGTGGGTGATCCTGCCCGCGATCCTGCTCGGCATCGTGGTCGGCATCCTGCCGGGGTTCAGCCCGCAGAACACGCTGATCATGCTGCTGCCGCTCACGCTCGCCGTGCCCGTGGAGCAGGCGATGGCTTTCATGATCGCGCTTTACTGCGCAAACCACCTTGCGGGCGGCATTCCCGCGATCCTGGTCAAGATCCCGGGCTCCGGCGGCGCGGCGGCGACCACGCTCGACGGCTACCCGATGACACAGAAAGGGCAGGCCCAGCAGGCGCTGGTCCTGTGCTTCACCGCGTCGGTCATCGGCGGGCTCATCACCACGCTGGCGACAATCGCGCTACTGCCCTGGCTGTCGCAGATCGGGCTGTACCTGCGCTCGGTGGAGATGGTGGTGGTGATGCTCTTCGGGCTGACGCTGATCGCGGTGATCGCCGGCAAGGACACGCTGAAGGCGCTGATCGGCGGGTTCTTCGGCCTGCTGATCGGGGTGATCGGCACCGACCACATCTACAACACGCCGCGCGCGACCTTCGGCTTCCTCGAGCTCTACGACGGCGTGCCGCTGGTGCCCGCGCTGATCGGCCTGTTCGCGATCTCGGAAGCGCTGGTGATGATCGAGGAGAAGATGATCGTCGACCAGGTGGGCCGCGAGCGCGCGCTCTCGGCGCGCTGGGCCGACACGGTCGAGGGCCTGAGGATCTCGCTGCAGAAGTGGTGGCACATCGTGTGGACCTCGTTCGTCGGGCTGCTGATCGGCATCACCCCCGGCGCCGGCGCGAGCATCGCCGCCTTCGTCGCCTACCAGCAGTCGCGCCTGTGGTCCAAGCACCCCGAGAAGTACGGCACCGGGATCCCGGAGGGCGTGATCGCGCCCGAGGCGGCGAACAACGGCGTGACCTCGGGCACGCTCGTGCCGACGCTCGCGCTCGGCGTGCCCGGCGGCAGCACCGCGGCGGTCATGATGATCGTGCTCCAGTACCACGGCATGGTCATGGGCCCGCGCCTTTTCGCCACCAACCCCGAGGTGGCCTACGGCGTATTCGTGTCGATGGCGGTCGCCTACATCTTCATGATCTTCACCATCCTGCCGCTCGCGCGCTACATGTCGCGCGTGGTGCTGATCGAGACCACCTACCTCGCGCCGATCATCATCCTGGTCACGATCGTCGCGGCGTTCGGCGAGCGCCAGTATCTCTTCGACATGTCGCTCGCCCTGGTCTTCGGCGTGATCGGCTACATCGCGCACAAGACCAACTACCACGTCACCGCGATCCTGATCGGCGTGCTGCTCGGCCCGTTATTCGAGCAGTACCTGGTGCGCGCGCTGCGCATCTCGCAGGGCGACCTGACGGTGCTCTTCTCCTCGACGCTCGGCAATATCCTGTGGGGCTTCCTCGTGCTCTCGCTGGTGGTGCCCCTCTGGCGCAATTACAGGATCAGTCGATCTTAGCGCCCGCGGCTTTCACGACGTGCGCGTACCTGGCGTGCTCGTCGCGAATCAG
>DASRIR010000222.1:0-2001 GCA_035649875.1 Burkholderiales bacterium
ACGGGCGTTTGCCGAATCCGACCGCCGCGCGCTGGTCGATGCCGGCATGCATCCGGTGCTGGCGCGGGTCTATGCCGGCCGCAGGATCCGCTCCGCGGCCGAGCTCGACTACGGGCTCGACGGGCTGATCACGCCGCAGGCGCTGAAGGGCGCGGCCGACGCGGCGCGGCTGCTCGCCGACGCGATCGCGCAGCGCAAGCGCCTGCTGATCATTGCCGACTACGATGCCGACGGCGCCACCGCCTGCGCGGTGGGCATGCGCGCGCTGCGCGCTTTCGGGGCCGACGTCGACTACCTGGTGCCCGACCGCTTCAAGCTCGGCTACGGCCTGACCGCGGAGCTGGTCGACCTCGCGGCACAGCGCAAGCCCGACCTCCTCATCACCGTGGACAACGGCATCGCCAGCGTCGCCGGCGTGGCGCGCGCGAACCAGCTCGGCATCGCCACGCTGATCACGGATCACCACCTGCCCGGGCCCGAGCTGCCCGCCGCGGCGTGCATCGTCAATCCGAACCAGCCCGGCTGCACCTTCCCTTCGAAAGCGCTCGCCGGCGTCGGCGTGATGTTCTACGTGATGCTGGCGCTGCGTGCCGAGCTGCGCAACCGGAAAGCTTTCGAAAATCAGAGAGAACCCAACCTGGCGGCGCTCACCGACCTGGTCGCGCTCGGCACCATCGCCGACGTCGTTCCGCTCGACGCCAACAACCGCAACCTGGTGGCGCAGGGCCTGAAGCGCCTGCGCGGGGGGCGCGGCGCGCCGGGAATCGCGGCGCTGCTGCGCGCGGCGGGGCGCGCGCTGACCGAGGTGTCGAGCTTCGATCTCGGCTTCGTCGTCGGCCCGCGCCTCAACGCCGCCGGCCGCCTCGCTGACATGAGCCTGGGCATCGAATGCCTGATTACCGACGATGAGGCGCGCGCCGCGAACTGCGCGCAGCAACTCGACCGGCTGAATCGCGAGCGCCGCAACATCGAAGCGGCGATGCTGCAGCAGGCTTTGGAGGCGGTCGAGCGCATAGCCGCCGAAGAAAGATGCTCGTTCTTTCACGCCGACTGGCACCAGGGCGTGGTCGGAATCGTCGCCTCGCGCCTCAAGGATCGCCTGCACCGTCCGGTGATCTGCTTCGCCCGGGCGGAAGAGGCGGGTGCGCCGGTGCTGCGCGGCTCGGGGCGCTCCATCCACGGCCTGCACCTGCGCGACGCGCTCGACGTGGTGTCGAAGCGCGCGCCCGGCCTGATCCGGCGCTTCGGCGGGCACGCGATGGCTGCCGGCCTTTCCATCGGCGCCGACGACTACGAGCGCTTCGCCGGCGAATTCGAGCGCGCGGTGGACGAGCTGCTGCCGCCGAGCGCGCGGCTGCGCGTGGTGGAGACCGACGGCGCGCTCGACTCGATGCATTTCTCGCTCGAAGTGGCGCGCCTGCTCGAGGCGGGCATCTGGGGACAAGGCTTTCCGCAGCCGTTGTTCTGCGATAATTTCGCGGTGGAAAATCAGCGCGTAGTCGGCGAGCGGCACCTGAAGCTGTGGCTGGTGAAGAACGGCCGGCGCATCGAGGCGATGCGCTTCGGCGCGCTCGATCCGCTGCCTGCGCAGGTACGCGCGGCTTACCGGCTGAGCGTCAACGAGTTCAACGGCCTGAAGAACATCCAGCTCAACGTGGAGCACTTCGAATGAAACTTCTTTCCCTTGCCTTCGCGTTGGCGGCGACCACCGCGTGCGCGCAGGACGTGCAGCCGATCAAGGACGCCGGCCCGTACGTGCCCTCGCCCCAGAGCGTGGTGTCGGACATGCTGCGCTACGCCGACGTGAGCGCGGAGGATTTCCTCATCGACCTCGGCTCGGGCGACGGCCGCATCGTGCTGACCGCGGCGAAAGTGTTCGGCGCGCGCGGCTTCGGCGTCGAGATCAAGGACGAGCTGGTGAAGAAGTCGAACGAGGCGGCGCAGAAGGAAGGCCTCGCCGAGCGCGTGAAGTTCCTGAAGCAGGACCTGTTCAAGACCGAC
>DASRIR010000223.1:0-13989 GCA_035649875.1 Burkholderiales bacterium
ATGGTGTTCGTCGGCCCGTCGGGTTGTGGCAAGTCCACCGCCCTGCGGATGATCGCCGGCCTCGAGGACATCAGCGGCGGTGAGATCGTCATCGGCGACCGGGTGGTCAACCACCTGCCCCCGAAGGACCGCGACATCGCCATGGTGTTCCAGAACTACGCGCTCTACCCGCACATGACCGTGTACGACAACATGGCCTTCGGCCTCAAGATGCGGAAGTTCCCCAAGCCGGAGATCGCCAAGCGGGTGCAGGACGCCGCCGAGATCCTGGGCATCCAGGAATTGCTCAAGCGCAAGCCGCGGCAGCTCTCGGGCGGCCAGCGGCAGCGCGTGGCGGTCGGGCGCGCGATCGTGCGGCACCCGCAGGTGTTCCTCTTCGACGAGCCGCTGTCGAACCTCGATGCCAAGCTGCGCGTGCAGATGCGGGTGGAGCTCAAGCGCCTGCACGAGCGCCTCGAGACCACCGCCATCTATGTCACCCATGACCAGGTCGAGGCCATGACCCTCGGCGACCGCGTGGTGGTGATGAAGGACGGCCGCGTGCAGCAGGTCGGCGCGCCGCTCGAGCTCTATGGCCGCCCGGCGAATCGCTTCGTCGCCGGCTTCATCGGCTCGCCGGCGATGAACTTCGTGGACGTGTCGATCAGCGGATCCGGCGATGCCCTGTGGGCCGAGGCCGCCGGGTTGCGCATCCGGGTTCCGCCCGGGATGTCGGCGAGGGTCAAGGCCCAATCCGGGCAGCGCCTCACGCTGGGCGTGCGTCCCGAAGCCGTGCGTATCGCGAACGGAATCGACGCGCCGGTCGACGACTACAGCTTCGCCACGGCGGTCGACGTGCTCGAGCCGCTCGGCAACGAGATCCTGCTCAACTTCCGCGCCGGCGGAGTGCCCATGGTGGCGCGCGTCGACCCGAGCGTGCGCGTCAAGGCGCACGACAACATCCGCCTCGCGCTCGACCCGGAGCGCCTGCACTTTTTCGACGCCAGGACTGAAGACGCACTCTGAGCTCGCGATCGCGGACGCGCATTTTCACGTCTGGGATCCGCAGGCGCATTACTACCCCTGGCTCTGCGATCCTGAGCCGATCGCCTTCCGCTACGGCGACTACAGCGCGCTCAAGAGACGCTACCTTCTCGCGGATTATCGGAGGGATGCCGCAGGATGGCCGGTGAAGCGCGGCGTCTATGTCGAGGCGGAGTGGGACCCGCGCGATCCCCTGGGCGAGATGGACTTCGTTGCCGAAGTGAGAAGGGAAGGCGGCTTTCCCACGGTCGCGATCGCCCAGGCATGGCTGCACGAAGACGACTGCGCCAAGGTACTTGAGGGGCAGGCCCGGCATTCGTTCGTGCGCGGCATTCGCCACAAGCCGAAGCCGGGCATGATGGACGATCCGAGGTGGCGCGCCGGCTACCGGCGGCTCGCGCCCTTCGGCCTGCACTTCGAGCTGCAGGCGCCGCGGCGCCAGCTCGACGAAGCGGCACGCCTCGCGCGCGACTTTCCCGAGACGCTGATCGTGCTCAACCACACCGGCTTGCCCCTGGACAACGAACTGGCCGGCTGGCGCGAATCCATGGCGCCGCTCGCCCGCTGCCAGAACGTCGCGGTCAAGATCTCCGGGCTCGGCAACGTGACGCGCAAACGCGACGTGGTGCTCGCGACGCTCGAGCTGTTCGGCACCCAGCGCGCGATGTTCGCCAGCAATTTCCCCGTGGACAGCCTGCGCGCATCGTTCTCCGCGATCTTCTCGGAGTTCGACGCCATCACGAGCGCCTTCGCGCCCGCGGAGCGCCGGGCGCTGTTCCACGACAACGCCGTTCGCATCTACCGCATGGAGAACGCATGAGGTTTCCCCTTGGCTACATCGGTGTCGGCCTAATGGGCGGGCCGATGGTGAAGCGGCTGACCGCGCTCGGCTGGCAGGTGCGCGGCTACGACATCGTGCCGGAGCGCTCGAGCGTCGACTCGCCCGCCGAAGCGGCGCGCGGCGCGGATGTGGTGCTTCTCAACCTGCCCACCAACGAGGCGGTCGAGGATGCGCTCGCCAGGCTCCTGCCGGTGCTGCGAGCGCCGCAGCTCGTCGTCGATTTCTCGACGATTCCGGTGGACGCCTGCCGCAGCCACGCCGAGAAGCTGCTGCGCGCGACCGGCTGCCGTTGGGTCGATGCGCCGGTCTCGGGCGGCCCGCCGGCGGTCGCCGCGGGATCGCTCACGGTCATGGCAGGCGGCGAGGCACAGGACCTTGAGCGGCTCGCGCCGCTGATGAAGGACATCGCGGGGCGCTGCACGCACATGGGGCCGGTCGGCGCCGGCCTCGCCGCCAAGATGATCAACCAGCTCGTCGTTGGCGTCGGCATGGCGATGCTCGCTGAAGCGATGGGTTTGTGCGAAAAGGCCGGCATCGACGCCGCGCGCATCCCCGAATGCCTCGGCGGCGGCTATGCCGATTCGAACGTCATGAAGGCCTACTGGCCGCGCATGGTCCAGCGCGACTTCGCGCCGCGCGGCTACGTGCGCCAGCTCCTGAAGGATCTCGAGATGGTGGACGCGTGGGCTAAGGGCCTGGGGGGGCGCACCCCTGCGCTGCAAGCCGCCCTGGATGCCTATCGCGAGCTGAAGAAGAACGGGTACAGCGAGCTCGACACCTCGGCGGTGGTCAAGCTCTATCTCTGAGCCATCTGCGCGGCGAGCAGGAGCGCGGCGCGCGCTGCTCCGACGTTGGCTACCCCTTTGCCGGCGATGTCGTAGGCGGTCCCGTGCGCCGGCGTGCAGATGGGGAATGGATAACCGCCGAGCAGGGTGACGCCGCGGTCGAAGCCGAGGAGCTTCATCGCGATCTGTCCTTGGTCGTGATACATCGTGAGTACTGCGTCGAACTGGCCGGCCCTGGCGCGCACGAACACGGTGTCCGCGGGATACGGGCCGTCGGCCGGCAGGCCCTGCGCCTGCGCCTTGCGCACCGCGGGCTCGATGATGTCGATTTCCTCGCGGCCGAAGTTGCCGCCGTCGCCGGCGTGCGGGTTGAGTCCGGCGACGCCGATGCGCGGCGGGTTGAAGCCGGCCGCGCGCAACGCCGTGGCGGTGAGCCGCAGCGCCTCGACGATGCGCTCGACCGACAGCGCGCTTGATACTTCCTTGAGCGGAATGTGCGAGGTGACGCGCGCGTTCCACAGCCGTTCGAGCACGTTGAACTCGGTGGCGAGGCCCTTGAAGCCGAGAACATTGGAAGTGAAGAGGATCTCGTCGTCGTAGGTCGGCTCGGCCATGCGCATGGCCTGCTTGTTGAAGGGCGTGAAGCACACGGCGTCGGCGTTGCCCTCGGCCACCATGCGCAGCGCGGTGCGATAGTTCTCGAGCGCGGACTCGCCGCCCGCTTTGGCCGGCACGCCGCCCTTGATGCCGGCCGGGTCGGCGTGCCTGCGCTCGACGAAATCGTCGGGCGCGGCGGCGGCGCCGGCCACGCGCGCCCCGTCGTCGAAGATGCGCCGGTCGCCGACCACCACGACGCGCGCCGCGTCGCGCACTTCCTTCAATGCCAGGACTTTGGCGGTCAGCTCCGGGCTGATGCCGGCGGGATCGCCCATGGCGAGGGCAATGACGGGTTTGTTCAAGTCAATCTCCTTAAGGGCCGCCCTCAGGGATTACCCAAGGCGAGGCGCGGAATCCAGGTGGTGATCGGCGGCACGAAGGTGATGAGCAGCAGCGTGATGCCGAGCGGAATATAGAACGGCAGGATGGCGTTGAGCACGTCCTTCATCGAAATCTTCGCGATATCGGCCACCAGGTAGAGCGCGAGGCCCATCGGCGGCGTAAGCAGGCCGATCATCAGGTTGAACACCACCACCATGCCGAGGTGCACCGGATCGACGCCCGCGGCTATCAGCGGCTTGGCGATGATCGGCGCGATCACCAGGATGGCGGTGGTGCTGTCGAGGAACATGCCGACGATGAGGAGCAGCAGGTTGACGATCAGCAGCAGGACGTAGGGGTTGGACGAGATCGACAGCATCAGCGCGGTGAGCTTCTGCGGCACGCCCTCCACCGACAGGATCCAGCCGAAGAGCGCCGCCACCGCGACGATGAGCAGGATCGCGGACGAGGCGCGGATGGTCTCGTAGGCCGCGGCGAGCAGCCCGGGCCAGGTCAGCTCGCGGTAGAACAAGCTGCTGATGAGCACCGCGTAGGCCACCGTCACGGCGGCGATCTCGGTAGGCGTGAAGAACCCGGCCAGCATGCCCGCGATCAGGATCACCGGCGCGGCGATCGCCGGCGCAGCGGGCCAGAAA
Organism: Burkholderiales bacterium; assembly: GCA_035649875.1. Taxonomy (GTDB): domain Bacteria; phylum Pseudomonadota; class Gammaproteobacteria; order Burkholderiales; family SG8-39; genus SCGC-AG-212-J23. The sequence goes on from DASRIR010000223.1 coordinate 4,284, forward strand.
TCGCGCCACAGCTCGCGTGCGGTCGGCCAGCGCTCGGCGCGCGGGAAGCTGCGCCGCTTCGCGAGCCAGCCGGCCATCAGCATCAGCATCACGGTGCACAGCAGGCCCGGCACGATCCCGCCAAGCAGGAGCTGCAGCACCGAGGCGCCGGTCACGGTGCCGTAGATGATGAGCGGGATCGAGGGCGGAAAGATCGGGCCGATGATCGCGGAGGAACTCGTGACCGCGGCGGCGAACGGCACGTTGAAGCCTTTCGAGCGCATGGCGTCGATCTCGATGCGGCCGATGCCGCCGATGTCGGCGAGCGCCGAGCCCGACATGCCGGAGAAGATCAGGCTGCCGAAGATGTTCACTTGCGCGAGGCCGCCGGGCAGGCGGCCGACCGCGGTGTCGGCGAACCGGTAGATGTAGCGCGAGATGCCAGCGGAGGTCATCAGGCTGCCGACGAACAGGAACACCGGCACCGCGACCAGCGGGAACGAGTCGAGCGAATAGAGCATGCGCTGCGCGACCAGATCGATCGGCAGGTCCTTGACGAAGACATAGGCAAGGCACGGCAGGCCGATCGCCAGCACGACCGGGACGCCGAGGCAGAAGAGCACGACGAACGCCGCGACGACGAGGAAGCCGTCCATGCGCCGTCAGGTGAGCACGGTCTGTTTTTCTTCCGGACGCCGCTTGCGCCAGGTATGCGCGAGCAGGATGAGGGCTTCGATCAGCAGCAGGAGCGACCCGAGCACGAGCGGCGCGAAGAACAGCCAGAACGGGATCTCGAGCACCGGCGTCACGCTGTTGAGGTTGCGCGACACTGTAATGAGCGAGGCGACCAGCAGCACGGCGAAGAACGCCACCGCGCAGACCTCGATCAGCATCTGCAGCACCCAGCGCGGGCGCGGCGGCAGCAGCACCTGGAACTCCTCCATGCGGATCTGCCCGCCCTCGAACGACACGTAGGAAGCGGCGACGAAAGTCAGGCAGATGAGGAAGTACTTGGCGAGCTCCTCCGCGCCGGCGAGCGGCAGGTTGAACACGCCGCGCATCGTGATCTGCGCGAGCGGCGTGACGATCAGCGCGGCAAGAAGGACGAGGCTCGTCCACCTCACCGCTGCTCTCATAAGACGCAACTTACTTGACCGCGCGGATTTGTTCGATGTACTTGCCCCATTCCGGGAAGTCCTTGTTCACCTGCGCGAGCACCGCCTTCCTGAAGCCTTCGACGTCGAGGCCGTCCTTCTGCTCGACGAACACCATGCCCTTCGCCTCGAGCTCCTTGCGGTATTTGCCGAAGGTCTCGCGGTCCCAGTCGAGCGTCTTCCTGCCGACCTCGATCATGGTGGCTTCCACGATCTTGCGGTCGGCCGCCGGGATCTGCTGCCACACGCGCTCGTTGACGAACACCGAGAGGATGGACTGCATGTGCCCGGTGAGCATGACGTACTTCTGCACTTCATACAGCTTGAGGTTGTAGATGTTGGGCAGCGGGTTCTCCTGCCCCACGACCAGGCCGGTGGCGAGCGCGGTGGCAAGCTCGGACACTTCGACCGGCGTGGCAACGGCGCCCATGCCGGTCAGCATCGACGACCACAGCTTGATCGGCACGCCGCGGTACTTCTTGCCCTGCATGTCCTTGACCGACAGCACCCTCTCCTTGGACGTGAGGTGCCGCGTGCCCTGGAACAGCGCGGCGACGATGCGCATGTTGCCCTTCTGCACCAGCTCCTGGTTGATCTCGCGCAGCGCCGGCGATTGCGCAGGATCGGTCGCGCGCATGGCGTGCTCGGGATCGCGGTACATGAACGGCGTGTTGAACACCGCGGTGTTGCTCACGATGCGGCCGAGCGAGCCAAAGTCGTGGTGCGCCATCGAAATCGCACCGGAGCGTACGCCGTCCACCATCTCGTTCACGCCGCCGAGCTGCGAGTTGGCGAACACCTGGATCTCGACGCGCCCGTTGGTCCGCTCCTTCACCAGCTTGGCCACCTCGTCGGCGTAGAGCGTCTGCGGCGCGTTTGCCACGCCGACGTGCGCGTAGCGCAGCTTTGTCTGTGCACTCACTGAAAAAGCCGCCAATGCAAGCGCGACGCCCATGACCAGTGACAGCGATTTCATTGCCTCCTCCTTGTCAGAAAACGATGACGCCTTTGCCGGTCGACTGCGTGTCGAACACGCGGTAGGCCTCGTCGGCCTGGTCGAGCTTCCAGCGATGCGAGAACAGCGCGTCGACATCGATGCGGTTGTCGACCGCGAAGCGCGCGCATTCGAGCTGGCCCATGGCGCTGAAGGTCCACGAGCCGATGATGGTCAGCTGCTTGCGCAGCATGTCGCGGCTGACGTCGATCGTGACGTCGCCGCCTTCGCCGACAAAGCACACCGTGCCCCAGGTCTTCGCCGATCGAATCGCCGCGAGGCGAGCTGCTGGGGCACCGGTCGTGTCGAGCGCGAGGTCGACGCCCTCGCCTCGCGTCAGCTCTTTCAGCACCTTCTCGGCATCCTTGGCATCGATGGCCTTGTCCGCGCCGAACTTAAGCGCCAAGGCGCGGCGCTCGGCATTGGTCTCCACCGCGATTACGCGCGCGCCCATCTTCGCGCCGAGCAGCGTGGCGCTGACGCCGACAGGGCCTTGGCCGAACACGGCCAGCGTCGCACCGCCGGCGAGCTGCATGCGCCTGAGCGCGCCGTAAGCCGTGCCCGTGCCGCAGGAGACCGCGGCGCCGGCCACGAACGAAAGCTCATCGGGCAGCGGCACCAGCGTCCGGACCGGCACCTTGAGGTACTGCGCGTGGCCGCCATGCGCGGTCACGCCGTAGACGGTGATGCCCGCCTTGCAGAGCTGCGACCAGCCGACGCGGCAGTGCTTGCACACGCCGCAGCCCGCGTAGTGATGGTCCATCACGCGCTGGCCGATCGGCGCCTCGCGCTCCGAAACACCTGGGCCGCGAGCCGCGACCACGCCGCACGGTTCGTGGCCGCCGATGAAGGGCTCCGCATCAGCACTGAAACCGAGCGACTTCTGCGCTTCGCCGGGCGCCGAGCGGTAGAACTTGAGGTCCGAGCCGCACATGCCCGACGCCTTCATCTCGATCACCACTTCGCCCGGGCCGGGCGTCGGATCGGGGAAGTTCCGGATCTCGACCTTGCGATTGCCGAGGAAGACCGCGCCGCGCATGCGGCAGATGATGCCAAAAAAAGGCCGGCGGATGCCGGCCTTTCGCCAGATCAACCAGCGATCAAAGCGGCCCGCGTTCCCAGGGCCCCCAGATGGCGCAGGTCATGCCGCTGCCCGGCGCGCTGTCGCCGAAAAGATTGACAAAGAGGACCTCGCCGTCCGAGCTGAAGCAGCCGCCGGCGAACTCGCTGTCGTTCAGGACGTTCACCGCGAACGTGAACGGCTCCCCTTTGGCACCGAGGCCGACCAGGCGGTTGATGTCAGTCAGGCCGGCGGCGAGGCCATGGGTGTCGGCGTCGCTGATCGCGTCGTCCTCACAGAACAGCACGCCGCCGTTTGGCGTCAGACAGAGGTTGTCCGGCGCCTCGAGCACGCTGCCCGAGGGCGATTCGAACACCAGCACGAGCTGGTCTTGCTCCTGCAACTCACCGTCCGTTGGGACGTAGTGCCAGAGCTGGCCGAAGCCATTGCTGGTGCCGGGCGCTTTGATGGTCCCGCCGCTGGTCGAAACGAAGTACATCGAGCGACCGTCCTCGCCGCGGAAGACCCCTTCCAGGCGGTTGAACGCCGCGCCGCCGGCGGCGCGGCCCTGGGCAAAACAAGACATGCCGCCGCCTTCCAAATTCGGGTCGGCCACCGGGATCGTGACCCACGACACCGGCAGGCGCACGCCGACGCGCTGACCGGTAAACATCGTGGCCGTGGGATTGCCGGTCACAGCGAGCATCTGCAGTACGCCGCCGGATAGAAGATTGCGCGGGTCGTTCGGAATGAAGCGGTAAAAGCCAGAGTTATTACCCGAGTCTTCGGTCTGATACACGATGCCGCGGTCATCGGCGACCGACGCTTCGTGCGAGAAGCGACCCATCGCCTTCAGGGCGACGCCCGGTACCGTGGAGTTCGCGTCCGCCGGCACAAAGAAGTTGTAGCCGTGCGGTTTCTCGAATCCGTTGTTCACCCCCGCCGTGGTTTCCTCGCAAGTGATCCAGCCGGAGTTGTGGCGCGACCAGCCGCCCGAGCAGTTGACGAATGTGCCGCCGATGCTGATGAACTGCCGCACCAGGCGCTTGCGCTGCGTATCGAAATCGAGCGTCATGCAACCGCCCATGCCCTTCACGTCGTACCGCAGATGGGCAGGGGCATTCACGCCGAGCGCGAAATCGCCCGCGGCGTTGCGCAGCTCGTGGTTGCGGATCAGTCTCACGATTTGTCCGTGGCCCTCAAAGCAGCCCATGCCATCGTGGTTGCGCGGAACGACGAGGCCATCGCCGAAGGTCTCCCCGGTCTTGCTGAAGGTCACATACTTGAAGTCCTTCGGCAGCGCGAGGATTGTGTTGCCGTCCTGATCGGGCGTGGGGTGCAGGTCGCCGTAATCGCTGCGCCGCGCGCGGCGGCGGCCGTGATCGCCGTCACGGCCGTGGCCGTCACCTTCGCTCGCGAGCGCCATGTGCGCGCCGAGCGTCGACAACGTCGCGCCGCTCACCACGCCGCCGGCGATGGCGCGCTCGAAAAACGTCCGCCGACTGCTCTTGCTCTGCTCTTGCATCTGGGAACCTCCCGGGTTGGTTTTTCTGCGGGAGGAACGCTAGCGGCGCGGCGTGACCGCGTAGTGACGCACTGTTTCTCAACGCGCCGCGACCGGTCATCGCGGCGTCACACGCCTGCGCTAGAGCTTGCCCGCGCCGGCGTTGTTGATCACCTGCGTGCGCAGGGCGGCGCGCTCGACGTCGGTGCCGACCGGCCCGAGCGTGTAGTCATAGGTGTGGCTTGGCAGCCAGAAGGGCCGCGGCAGCGGCGGCTCGCCGATCGGCGGTGAAGGCGGGAACAGATTAAAGAGCGGCGCGTTCGCCGCGCTACTCTCCTGAGTGGTCTTTACCTGAGCGAAAGTGTCGAAGAGCGTGGTGCTAGAGGTGCTCGTCGTGCGCATCGTCACCCAAGTCCCGCGATTGCCGTAGTACGTGCCGCATTCCGCCGCGGTGAACCCCGCGCCTACGCACAGATCGCGATTCGCGACCGTGGACGCGTAGTTGATGATTCGCGGAATGGTGAGGTTGTTGTTGAGGATGTCGAAGAGGTTGTTCTCGGTCACGAGCTTGGCCGCGGTGCCGGTCGCCCAGCTGTCGCCGAGCCGGTACTCGAAGCTCGCCAAGCGGTTCGCATCAAAGACGTTGTTGTAGACGTGCACGCGTCCGAAGCGCACGCGCGGCATGCGCTGGATCATGTTCTGGTAGTAGTTGCCGTGGAAGGTGACGTCGATCTTGCCCGGCCCGTAGCCCGGCACCAGGTTCGCCACGTCCGACCCGCCGAGCAGATTGCCCTTGTCGTGGCTCATGAAGTGGTTGCTGGAGATCGTGACTTTCGTCGCGAGCAGCGTCACGTCGACGTGACCGTCGTGGTGCGCGGTCTTCTGCGTAGGCTCGTTGAAGGGCGCGGCGAACACCGGCGGAAACTGACCGTCGAAGCGCGGCGAGTCGGTAAAGCTGTTGTGGTCGATCCACAGGGCCTCGGCGTTCATCACCGCGATCGAGTCGTACTCGGTGTTCCAGCGCCCGCCGCGGAATACGCAGCGATGCGGGCCCGAGTTCGACGCGGCGTCGAACTCGGCCTGGCAGCCGTTGGTGTTCGTGATCGTAATGCTGAACGAATCCTTCGGATCCCAGCCGGGGAACATGTCGAAGGCATCGGCAAAGTTGATGTTGCGGATGACGACGTTCTCGGAGCGGTAGTTGTTGGGATCGTTGGCATCGAACTGGTTCATGAAGCCGATGCGCAGGCCGCCGTTGATGATGCGCGCGTCGTTGCCAACCCCGATGATCGAAGTGTTCGGCCCTACGTCGATCATCACGCGCTCCGCCTGCGCGCGCTGGAAGCAGATGCGCCAAGCCTCGAGAGTGCCTTCGGCTGTAGGCAGCGCCGGCGGCCTGTTGTCCGCCGGGTCGAGCGACTGGCGGATCCACAGGTTGGGGTCGTAGGCCGCCTTGTACGCGCCGAAGAATCCGCCGCTGCCGTTCTGGTTGCCGGTCGCCGGATCGTAGTAGGTGGCATGCGCGGTGTAGTTGCACATGCGCATGTAGTCCGCTTCCCGGAGCGGCACGTTGGCGTCATCGACGTTGAGATCGATCGTGCCGTTAACGTAGATGATCTTCGAATGGGGATCGAGCTTGTGCTCGTTCTTGCGGCCGTCGTTATAGCTTCCGCTCGTCAGCGCATCGACGAGCTGCTTGCGCGTATGCACGTCGAAAATTCGAGCGGGCACCGCGCCGCAGCCGCCCGTGACCGGTCCGTCGACCGCAGCCCATCCGGTCGCACCGAGCGACGTGGGGACCGAGTCCTCGCTCGCGCGGCACTTGCGCGGCTCCTTGTCGGCCGGCTTTACAGTGAGGGGTACCGCGAGGGCGATTGCAACGAGCAGCGGGATGGTGCGACGCGTCATGGCGTTCTCCTCCGTTATTCCGGCGCCTGTCCGCGAATCTAGCCGCGCTCGCCGGTCCACAGAGCGTAAATCCCACTGTATGAAACATCCTGCCCACCTCCCTCGCGCGACAGGTGAGTGGGCCGCCTGCGAACGCTGCATAATGAATCCAGAAGTTCTAACTGCACGAACTACCCTAGAGGAGGGGACCTCATGTGCACGCTGTGCGACCAGGGTAAGCCGCAAAACCATTCTGTTTCTCAGCTCGGACGACGCGATTTCCTGAGGGCCTCGACCGCTGGCGCGGTCGCCGCGGCGGGCGCGAGCCTGTTCTCGACGCCGGCGCGGGCGCAGGGAGAGAGCGACGATCATCCGCCGCAGGACAGCGGCCGGCGTGGAAGGCGCTACGTGATCCGCGGCGGGCATGTGATGTCGATGGACCCGGCGGTCGGTGACTTCGTCAAGGCGGACGTGCTGGTCGAGGGCAAGAAGATCGTCGCGGTGGGCCCGAACATCGACGCGCGCGGCGCGGGACAGATCGACGCGCGCGGCAAGATCGTCATGCCCGGCTTCATCGACACCCACCACCACCAGGCCTGGACGGCGATCAGAAGCTCCATTCCCGACAGCATCCTGATCGACGACGGCACGGGCACGCCGAGCGCGCAGCAGAACTATTTCTTCAACGTTCTGGGTGGACTCCAACCGACACTGCCGGGCTTCGCCAACCACTATAGGCCGGAGGACGTCTACATCAGCGAGCTGTTCGGCGGGCTCTCGCAGCTCGACGCCGGCGTGACCACGGTGCTCGACATCTCGCAGATCCACCACTCGCGGCAGCACTCCGATGCGGCCGTCAAGGCATTGAAGGATACCGGCCGTCGCGCCATGCTGGGCTTCTTCGAGAGCGCCGGCAACATTCCGGGGAACCTGTATCCGACCGATGCGCCGCGCATCGCGGGCAATTTGTCCGGCGACGATCTCGTCGGCTTTGTCATGGGCGGCGAGGTCTATTTGGGCAACGCGACGACCCGGCAGTCCTGGACGATCGGTCGCCAGCTCGGCGTCCTGGTCGCCGCGCACATCCTCTCGCCGTTCGGGATCCGCCCGATCCTCGATCAACTCACCGGTGTCAGTCCCGACGTCCCCGACTTCACCGGCGAGACCCTCGAAGGCATCGAGGTCGGCGAAGACAACCTGTTCATCCACATGACCGGGATGTCGGACCCCGCCTGGCAGAAGGTCGAGGCTGTCGGCGCCAAGGTCTCGATCGCATTCCCGATCGAGATGAACATGCGCCACGGCGAGCCGCCGATCCTGAAGATGCAGTCGTTCAAAGACCCGGCGTTCGAGCCGTCGCTCAGTTCGGACGTCGAGACCAACATGACGGCGGACTTCTTCACCCAGATGCGCTCCGCCATGACCATGCAGCGCATGGTGGTGAATCAGGCGGTCCTCGATAGCGGCCCCATCCCGGTCAACCCCTGGCCGCCGTTCCCGGCCAACCAGCCGCCGCTCCTCAATGTGCGCGACGTGCTGCGCTACGCCACGATCAACGGCGCGAAGCACCTGAGGCTCGACAGCAAGACCGGCTCGCTCACGCCCGGCAAGGAGGCCGACATCATCATCCTCGACGGCACGCACATCAACGTGTTCCCGGTCAACCACGTACCGGGTGCTGTCGTGCAGATGATGGAGCGCAGCAATGTCGAGACCGTGATCGTCGCCGGCAAGGTGCGCAAGTGGAAGGGCAAGCTGCTCGATGTCAATCTGAGCAAGCTTCGTAGCGACCTTGAGAAGTCTCGCGACTTCCTCTTCAATGCGGCGACCGGCAACCCGCCGAACCTGTTCCGCTAGCCCTTCAGGACGAGGAGGCCTTTCAGGTACTCGCCTTCGGGAAACTCGAGCGCGACGGGGTGGTCGGCGGCCGCCCCGAAGCGCTCGATGATCTTCGCCTCGCCGCCGGCGTCCAGTGCGGCGCCGGCGACGATTGACTGGAAGAGCTCGGCCGAGACGCCGCCGGAGCATGAGAAGGTGGCGAGCACGCCGCCGGGCGCGAGCAGCTTCAGCGCCCAGAGGTTGATGTCCTTGTACGCGCGCGCCGCCTTCTTCACCTGGGCCGCGGTGGGCGCGAACTTCGGCGGGTCGAGCACGATGAGGCCGAACTTCGCGTTCTGGTCCCTGAGCGTTCTCAGCTGCTTGAACACATCCGCCTGCATGAATTCGACCCTGGATGCATCCAGCGGATTCGCGGCGAGATTTTCCTTCGCGACCTCCAGCGCCGCCGCCGAGCTCTCGATCGCCGTCACGCGCTTCGCGCCGCCGGCGAGCGCGGCGACCGAGAAGCCGCCGGTGTAGCAGAAGCCGTCGAGCACCTCGCGTCCCGCGGCCAGCGCGCGCACCCGCTGGCGATTCTCGCGCTGGTCGAGGAAGAAGCCGGTTTTCTGCCCCTGCTCGACGTCCACCCGGAAGTTGAGCCCGTACTCGATGATCGGGCAGCGTGAAGCGTTGCGGTTGCCGCGCGCGAAGCCCGCTTTCGCCGGCAGGCCCTCGAGCTTGCGCACTTCGGCGTCCGAGCGCTCGTAGATCGCGGCGCAGCCGCTGAGCTCCATCAGCGCGTCGAGGATCGGATCGCGCCAGCGCTCGACGCCGGCGGCGAGGAATTGCGCCACCAGCACGTCGGCGTAGCGGTCGACGACCAGGCCGGGCAGGCCGTCCGATTCGCCGTGCACCAGCCGCAGCGCATTGGTGTGCTTGGCGGCGGGTAGGGCTTCCCGCAGAGCCAACGCGCGCTCCAGCCGGCTGCTGAAGAAAGCCGCGTCGATGTCTGCCTTCGGGTCGAAGCTCCATACCCGAGCCCGGATCTGCGACTTCGGACTGTACGCGGCCTGCGCGAGGCGGCCTCCGCCCGCAAGCACCTCCACGGTGTCGCCCGAGCCGGGCTTGCCCTGCACCTTCTCGACCGCGCCGGAGAAGATCCACGGGTGACGCCGCTTGAGGGACTTTTCGCGTCCCTTCTTCAGAACCAGGGCGTTCATTTCTTCTTCGCCCGCGGGTGCGCGGCGTCGTAGACCTTGGCGAGCGCCTGGAAGTCGAGGTGCGTGTAGACCTGGGTCGTGGAAATGCTC
>DASRIR010000224.1:0-2705 GCA_035649875.1 Burkholderiales bacterium
TTGTTCGGCGCCTTCCAGCGTTGGCCATCGGGGAACTTGAAATGCATCGACAACAGGGCTGCATGCAGGGCGAGCGACAAGCCGACCGCTGCGCCCAGCACTTGGTCCCGCGAGCCGAAGGTGAAGTGCAATCTCACGTTAATCCGACAAGCCTTTCATATTTTAGGCTTTTTGACCAGCACCCTCTGTGACATCCTGCACCGCCGGTGGCGCACCCCCTCCCAGAGTCTCGCGGTAGATAGCGGCCAGCGTACGCTCGATCAGGTCGATCCCGCTCACCTCCAGCCGCACGCGGGTGCCGGGCTCCAGCGCCGGCAGCGAGCTGACCCGCGTCGCGAGCGGCAGCCCGTCGACACGCACCAGATTCTCGCGCAACACGGTGGCGTCGATCGTTTTTGCAGCTTCCTGCTCCAGCCAGCGCAGGCTCCAGTAGGTCTCCATCGCGCGCTGGTGCTCGTCGTAGCGGGCGTAAGTCACCTCGAAGGCGCGCAATGCGGAGAGCAGCGCGTCGGAGGTCCGGGTGAACGGCGGCTTGCGGCCGGCGAGCGTCGCGGCGAGCTGCCACTGGTTCATCAGGTCCACGTAGCGGCGCAGCGGCGAGCTCATCCAGGCGTAGGCGGAAACGCCCAGGCCTTCGTGGCCCTCGGCGTGCACGCTGAAGCGCACCTTGCCGGTCGACTGCACCCGATAGATCGCCGCCACGTCGCGTTCCGCCAGCAGCTCGCCCCAGGCCGAATTGGCGACGATCATCATTTCGGACACCAGCTTGTCGAGCGGCGCGCCGCGCTTGCGCGGCACGATGCGCACGCGGCCGTCCTCGACATGGAACGTGTAGTCAAGCGAGGCGCCGGCGCTCGGCCGCCCCCGCTTCGCCTCCAGCGCGAGCGCGACGCGCCACAGCGTGCGCAGCTCGTCCTCGTGCGGCAGGCCGCGGCTCTCGCCCTTCTCGAATGCCTCGTTGAGCACGTCGTACTGGACGTGGCGCAGGTTGGCCACGATCGGCACGCGCTCGAGCCGGCTATGGCGGCCGCGCACCGCGTGCTGCTCGTCGATATCCAGGTAAAGCGAGACCGCCGGCAGCTCTCCACCGTGATCGAGCGAGAAGCAAGCGATCACATCGTCCGGCAGCATGGTGAACTTGCGTCCCGGCATGTACGCGGTCGACAAGCGCTCGCGCGCGAGCGCGTCAAGCGCGGATCCGGGCGCGATGCCGAGCGCGGGTGCCGAAATATGGATGCCGACGCGCAGCCCGTCCGGCAGCCGCTGCACCGAGAAGGCGTCGTCGATTTCAGTGGTGCCGACATCGTCCAGGCTGAACGCGGCGACCGGCGCGCGCGGCAGCTCATCGGGCAAGCCCGGGACCTGGTGCGCCGGGAACGCCGCGCCGCCGGGGAAAAATTCGTGCAGGAAGCGCTTCAGGTGATAGTCGTGGCTGTCGGCCAGACGCCCGCAGCGCGCGAAGAGCTTGGCGGGGGTGAGGCCCGTCTTGGCACACGCCTGCTCCAGCGCCTTGGTCTGCGGCTTGTTCCGGTCGGGCGCGTAAAGCAGCTCGTCCTGCAGCGCCGCGATCTCCGGCGGACACTCGCCGCGCGCGAGCGCATCGGCCCACGCGGCCACCTGCTCCTGCAGGCGCTTCTTTTTCTCCGCCGCCGCAAGCGCAAGCTTGAGCGTGGCCTCGGGCGCCGCCTGGAACCGGCCCCTGCCCCGACGGTAGAAATACATCGGTGCCGCGTGCAGCTTGATCAGCACGCCGGCCGCCTCCACCGGCGTCGGCTCGCGCCCGACGTACTCGCGCGCCAGCTCTTCGAAGCCGAACTCGCGCGCGCCGCTGCATTCCCAGAGGAAGCCGACTTCGAGCTCGGCGGCGAATTTGGTCGCACCCGCCAGCAGCTCCGCCGCCGGCGGGCGCTCGAACGACAGCAGCACGTTGGCCGCCTTGATCTTCGAGCGCCGGCCGTGCGGGCTTTCGACGTGGTACGAGGCCGGGGCGCGGTCGAGCACCGCCCCGACCTTCAGCTCGCCGTCTTCCTCATAGAGCAGCTGCACGCGAGAACTCGAGGATGCGCGGCAGGTGCTGGGGGAAACTCCTGAGGCTGTGGTCGCCGCCGGAGACCACGACCTGCTCGGCGCCGGCGTAGCGCTCCACGGCCTTCCGGTAGTCGAGCACCTCGTCGCCGGTTTCGACGATCAGCAGATAACGCTTCGGCGTGATGCGCGGCACATACAGCTTTTCCCACTCGCGCAGGTGCGCCTCGGTGAGCTGGTACGGCTCGCCTGTGTGCAGGTTTTGCTGCGGCCCGAGATAAGCGCGCAGGCCGACGTGAGGATCGATCGCCGGGTTGATCAGCGCCGCCTTCAGGCCATGCTTTTCCGCGAGGTAGGTCGCATAGAAGCCGCCGAGCGACGAGCCGATGAAGCAGGTGCTTTTTCCGACGTAATCCTTCTCCACCACGGCGATCGCCTCGTTCGCGAGCGGCGGCAGCGCCGGACACGCGTAGGCGCCCGCCAGCCCGCGCTCCGCCATGAAGCGCTGCATCACCTGAGCCTTGTGGGACTGAGGCGAAGAGTTAAACCCGTGCAGATAGACGATCAAGCAGTTTGCTGTGGATGCCGCCGAAGCCGCCGTTGGACATGACCAGGATATGGTCCCCCGCCCTCGCCTCGGCGACTATCGCGTCGACCAGGGCGCCGAGATCTTCCTCGCA
>DASRIR010000225.1:0-7774 GCA_035649875.1 Burkholderiales bacterium
CCGCCGGTGCCGATGTTCACGCCGTTCCGGCTGCGCGACATGGTGGTCGAGAACCGCGTCGTGGTATCGCCGATGGACCAGTACTCGGCCGTGGACGGGATGCCGACCGACTGGCATTTCGTGCATCTCGGCAGCCGCGCCATCGGCGGCGCCGGCCTGGTCTATGTCGAGATGACCTGTCCGTCGCCCGAGGCGCGCATCTCGCCGGGAGATACCGGCCTGTGGAACGAGGCGCAGCGCGATGCCTTCAAGCGCATCGTCGATTTCTGCCACTCCAACTCCCGCGCCAAGCTCTGCATGCAGCTCGGCCATTCCGGCCGCAAGGGCTCGACGCAGCTCGGCTGGGAGCGCATGGACTATCCGCTCGAAAACGGCAACTGGCCGGTGACGTCCGCCTCTGCGGTCCCCTACTACGACGGGATCTCGCAGGTCCCGCGCGAGCTCGATCGTGCCGGCATGGACAAGGTCATCGCCGATTTCCAGAGAAGCACCGCTTTCGCGCATCAAGCCGGCTTCGACATGCTCGAGCTGCACATGGCGCACGGCTATCTGCTCGCGAGCTTCATCTCGCCGCTCACCAATCAGCGCAAGGACGACTACGGCGGACCGATCGAGAACCGCATGCGTTTTCCGCTCGAGGTGTTCCGTGCCTGCCGCCAGCGGTGGCCGGAGAGCAAGCCGATGTCGGTGCGCATCTCGGCCACCGACTGGGCGCCGGGCGGGCTCTCGGGCGAGGACCTGATGGCGCTCACGCGCATGCTGAAGGACGCGGGCTGCGACATGATCGATTGCTCGACCGGCCAAACCGTACCGCACCAGAAACCGGTGTACGGCCGCATGTACCAGGCGCCCTATTCCGATTGGGTGCGCAACGAGGTGGGCATCGCCACCATGACGGTGGGAGCGGTGACGACACCGGATCAAGTGAACACGCTGCTCGCCTCCGGCAAGGCCGACCTGGTGGCGCTCGCACGGCCGCACCTCGCTAATCCATACTTCACGCTGCAGGCTTCTGCGTGGTACCAACACATGGGGCAGTTCTGGCCGCCGCAGTACCTGTCCGGGCGCGACCAGGCCTACCGCAACGCCGCGCGCGAACGCGCCGAGCAGATGGACCTGCGCGTCAAGGCGCGCCCGGCGAGCCACGAGGTCAAGGACGGCCCGGTCAAGAAAGCCGCCTAGATGACGTTGTGGGAGCTGGTCGAGCGCCGCGCCCGGGATGCGCCCGAGGCCCACGCGCTGCTCTTTGGCGGAAGTCGGCTGTCGAACAACGAATTTCGCGCGCGAGCCCTCGGCCTCGCCGGCGGGCTCGCCGGCCTTGGCGTCGAGCGCGGCGATGTGGTCGCGGTCCAGCTGCCGAACGTCCCCGCGTATTTGCTGACGTACGCCGCGATCTGCGCGTTGGGCGCGACACTGCAGCCGGTGCACATGCCCTACCGTCGCGCCGAGCTCGCCACTCTGCTCGCGCATTCCGGAGCCAGGATCTTCATCTGTCTTTCGCGCTTCAAGGATGCGTCGCCGGCACGCGAAGCGATTCCGCTGGTCGGGCAGGTCATCGCGCTCGGCGAGGCCGTGGAAGGTACGATGGACTTTGGCTCGCTGGCCGCAGCCTCGCCGCTCGCGCGTGTGCCAGAGGGCTCCTCGGATCAGCGCTTCCTGCTGCTGTACACCTCGGGCACCACGGATAATCCGAAAGGCGTGCCGCACGCGCAGCGCGGCTTTCTGGCCAACGCGATGGCGTCGGTACCTGAGCTCGAGGTTTCGAAAGGCGAAGTCGTGCTGTCGGCGGCGCCGCTTACGCATCTCTACGGGCTGTACGCCTATCACGTGAGCCTATGCTCCGGTGCGGCGATGTCGCTGCTCGAATCGTTCAGCCCCATGGGCCTCGCGCAGGCTGTACAAGAGCACAAAGCAAACTGCGTTTTCGCCGGCCCGGCGCATTTCAAGCCGCTGCTCGACGGCGGGCTGCTCGAGCGGCACGACTTTTCCTCGCTGCGCTTTGCCTGCCTGTCGGGCAGCCCGGTCCCGCCCGAGCTTGCCGCGGCGGTCGAAAGGAAGCTGCCCGGAGGCAAGACGATCCAGCTCTGGGGCATGACCGAGCTGCAGGCCGGATCGTTCTCGCGCCCGCGCGACCCCGCCGAGGTACGCCACGGTAGCGCCGGCGCGGCCACGCCCGGCACCGAGCTGCGCGTCGTGCATGAGCGACTCCAGGTGCGGGGAATTTCGCTTTTCAGGGAGTACTTGAAGAATCCGGGCGCGACGCGCGAAGCGTTTACCGTGGACGGCTGGTTCGAGACCGGCGATACCGCGGAATTGTCGTCCGCGGGTCATCTGAGCTTCACCGGGCGCGTTAAGGAGATCATCAACCGAGGCGGAGTGAAATATTCGCCGCTCGACGTGGAAGCGATCATCGACCGCATGCCGGGCGTGGCGCGCTCGGCGATCGTGCCCTATCCGGACGCGGTGCTGGGCGAGCGCGCGTGCGTGTTCGTGCAGCCGGCGCCGGGAGCGCCGCCGGCGACCCTGGAGGCGATAATGAGAGAGCTCGATCGCGCCGGCGTGGCGAAGTTCAAGTGGCCCGAGCGCCTCGAGCGGATCGAGGCGATGCCGCTCACGCCGACGCAGAAGGTGATGCGCGGACGACTGCGGGAGCTGCTCGGAAAATGATCGCGTTGTACGAGTTGCAGGGCAAAGGCGAGCGGCGCTACAGCCTGTTCTCCTGGCGCACGCGCATGGCGCTAAGGCACAAGGGGCTCGAGTTCGAGACGCGCCCGGTGCGGCTTTCCGACAAGGCGGCGATCGAGTTCTCGGGCGGCAAGACCGTGCCGGTGATCAAGGACCGCGACACGGTGGTGCGCGATTCGTGGAAGATCGCCGAGTATCTCGAGGAAGGCTACCCCGAGGCGCCGCTCTTTGGCGGCGAGATCGGCCACGGCGTGACGCACGCCTTCAACACCTGGGTCGACCGTGCGGCAGTGCCGGCGATGCTGCAAACGATCGCCGCCGACATTCACGAACGCGTGGATCCGGGCGACGCGGATTACTTCCGGCAGACGATGGAGAAGGTGCTGAGGATGACGCTGGAAGAATCGCGTGCGCGCCGCGACGCGTCGGTGCAGCAGCTCGGAAAGGTCGTCGCGCCGATCGGCGCGGCGTTGAAGCGGCAGGCCTACATGGGCGGCGCCAATCCGGCGTATGCCGACTACATCCTATTCTCGGTGTTCCAATGGGCACGCGTCATGAGCCCGCAGGAGCTGCTCGCGCCGGAGGATCCGCTGTGCCAGTGGCGCGAGCGCATGCTCGACCTCTTTGACGGCTTCGCACGCAAGGTCCCGACCGCATGACGGCCAATCGCATGATGAAGAACTTCGTTGCCACACTTGCCTTGATGTGGGCCCTGCCGGCCGCGGCGGCGCTCGACGTCAAGGAAATCACCCTCGGCGCGAACGAGCGCGCCATCAAGACCAAGTTCCCGAGCGCGCACTGCAAGGCGCTCGAATGGCAGACCAAGGCCGCCGACCGGCGCTGCGACGACTCGCGCGTCGCTTTCGGCGGCGTCGAGGTCCAGGTCACCTTCTACCTGAAGAAGGACGCGCTCGAGGCGTTCGACCTGCGCTTCGACACGAAAGAGCTCGAGCGCTTCGTGAAGTTCCTGAAGACGCGCTACGGCGAGCCGCGCTCGGAGGACAAGGAGAGCTACGAGCGCAAGGGCAAGACCCCGCGCCAGGTCTACAAGGCGCTCTGGGAGAGCGGCAAGCAGCGCGCCGTGCTCACCGCGCAGCTCGAGAAGCGCCGCGCGTCGATGGTCGTGTCGCGCGGCGACTTCGACGAGGAAATCTACCGGGTGCGCTAGGCCTTCAGCTTCTTGAGGGCCGCGATCGCGCGCGCCTGGTCGTCCGCGCTGTCGAGCGCGATGAAGCTCACGAACTTCTTGCCGATCGCGATCGCCGACATGCCGCGGAAGTTGATGCCGGCGCCGCCGAGCGTGGCCGCGATCCTCGAGCCGAGGCCCGGCTTGTCGCCGCCCTCGATGCGCACCGAGTGGATGTTCTCGGGCTTGCCCATGCCCGCCTGCTGCGCGGCTTCGATCGCCTTCTTGCCCTTGAGCGGCGTCACGAACATCACGCCCCTGCCGGGCTGCTCGGCGGTGCGGCGCGCGAGCAGCATTTCGAGGTTGGCGCCGGCCCGCGACAGGGTCTCGAGCTTCTCGGCCGCGCCTCCGGGGCGGTCGTCGATGGTGACCGCCCAGACATCCGCCTTCGATACCTTAAGTGCCATAGGTCCTCCTCCGCTGGGTAAGCGGCATAATTTACTCCCATGGACCGCAAACGCGAGATCGACAGCGCTGTCACGGAAATCCGCGAGATCGAAAAGCGCCACGGCGTGACGCGCGAAAGTCTCGAAAAGATCAAGCAACGCCTGATCCGTCTTGCCCGGCCGGAGCTATTCCCCGCGTCCGACTTCGCGCCGCCGGCGCCCGGCGGCAAGCTCAAGTCCTGCCTCTACCGCGTGGCCGAGGACCCCGATCACCGCTTCGCGCTCTACGTGAATTCCTCGCTCGGCGGCCACTACACGCCGCCGCATAACCACACCACCTGGGCGGTCATCGTCGGCGTTACCGGCGAGGAGCTGAACCGCTTCTACGACCGCAGCGCCGAGGGTCCGCCGAGCCAGAAAGGCGAGTACGTGGTGAAGCAGGGCACCGGCGTGTGCTTCATGCCCGAGGATCTGCACTCGATCCACATGCAGGGGCCGCTGGTCAATTTCCACATGTACGGCCTCGCGCTCGACCATCTGCACAAGCGCGAGTACTACCAGGCCGCTGAAAAGGCGTGGAAGCTGTTCCCGGCGCATGGCGATATCCGCGAGGCGCGTTAGCGAGCTCGTCGGCGGGACGGACGAGATCGCGCTGCTCGACGTGCGCGAGCAGGGCGTGCACTATCGCGGCCATCCGTTCTACGCCTGCTCGGTGCCCCTCTCGCGGCTCGAGCTGGTCGTTCCGGACCTGGTGCCGCGAAAGAGCGTGCCCGTGGTCGTGCTCGACGGCGGCAACGAGGGCCTGGCCGAAAAGGCCCTCGAGCGGCTCACGAAACTGGGCTACGCCGACGTTTCCGTGATGGAAGGCGGCTGCGCGGGCTGGAAAGCCGCGGGCTTCGAGCTCTTCAGCGGCGTCAACGTGCCCTCCAAGGCGTTCGGCGAGTTCGTCGAGCACCACTACGGCACGCCGCGCATTACGCCCGGCGAGCTCAGGCGCCTGCAGCAGTTCAAGAAGGTCCTGGTCCTGGACTCGCGCCCGTTCGAGGAGTACCAGCGGATGAGCATCCCCGGCGGCATCGACGTGCCGGGCGCGGAGCTGGTCTACCGGATCCACGACCTCGCACCGAGCCCCGACACGCTGGTGGTGGTGAACTGCGCCGGGCGCACGCGCAGCATCATCGGCTGCCAGTCGCTGAAGAATGCCGGCATCCCGAACCCGGTCGTCGCGCTCAAGGACGGCACGATGGGCTGGGAGCTCGCCGGATTCACCTGCGAAAGAAACTCGGCGCGCGCGGCGCCCGCGCCCTCCCAGGACGGCCGGCAGAAGGCGCTCGCCGCCGCCGAGCGCGTCGCGAAGCGCTTTGAGGTGAAGTTCGTCGAATCGGACCGTTTGCACGAATGGCACAAGGACAGTTCTCGTACCCTTTACGTGCTCGACGTGCGCACGCGCGAAGAGTTCGAGCGCTCGCACGTCGTGGGCTCGCGCCACGCCCCCGGCGGCCAGCTGGTGCAGGCGTCCGACGAATACGTCGGCGTGCGCAACGCGCGCGTCGTGCTGGTCGACCCGGAGCTGGTGCGCGCGATCATGACCGCGTCGTGGCTAAACCAGATGGGCTGGAGCGACGTGCATGTGCTCGAGGACGCGCAGCTCGGCGAAGGCGGTGCGCGCAAGCCGAAAATCCCCGGCACCCCGCCGTGGCAGACCGTTTCCGCGATTCCCGAAGGGGCGGCGGTGCTCGACCTTTCCACCAGCCTGCGTTTTCAGAAGGCGCACATTCCCGGCGCCTGGTGGGGTGTTCGTTCACGCCTCCAAGAAGCGCACGCGCGCATTCCGCCTGCCCAGATGCTCGTCTTGACCTCGGAGGACGGGGTGCTGGCACATCTGGCGGCACCGGAAGCCGCGGAGCTCTTTTCCAACGTGGTCGTGCTCGAGGGCGGCAACGCCGCTTGGCGCGGCGCGTGCGAATCGGGTGTCGAGCGCGCGACGACGACACGGGACGATGTCTGGTACAAACCGTACGACCACAGCGCGGACTACCTCAAGCACGCGCGCGACTACCTCGACTGGGAAGTCGCGCTGGTGGAGCAGATCAAGCGCGATCCGACGATCCGCTTCCGCGCGTACTCCTAAGCAATAGGCGCTTGTCGCCTAACCTCTCGGTCCATTGCGTAAACGCAGGAGTCGGCCCTCGCCAGCGAAGTTCGTCGACGTCCTTGAAAAGCGCTGCGTCGGTCCGTAGCGTCGCGAGCTTTTTGAAGAGCAGCGCCATCTCACGGCGTTCGCCGAGCACGTTCGCCGGGAACTGCTCGATCGCGCCGTGCTGCCGGATGAGCCGCGCGGCGCCGACCTCGCCGATGCCGTCGATGCCGGGATAGCCGTCCGCGGTGTCGCCGACCAGCGCGAGGAAGTCGGGGATGCGCGCCGGGTCGACGCCGAATTTCTTGCGCACCGCTTCCGCGTCGAGAATGGAGTTGGTTCTGCGATGCATTTGCACCACGCGGTCGCCGGCGACACATTGCGCGAGGTCCTTGTCGGGTGTCCAGATGCAGACCTTCTCGACGCGCGGGTCCGCGGCGGCAAGTTGCGCGGCCGAAGCGAGCGCGTCGTCGGCTTCGAGCTCGACCATCGGCCAGACCACGACGCCCATCGCGGCGAGCGCGTGCTCGAGGGGATGGAACTGCGCGAAGAGCGCCGGCTCGATGCCCGCGCCGGTCTTGTAGCCGGGCCACAGCGCGTTGCGGAAGGACTCGATCACGTGGTCGGTCGCCACGCCGATGTGCGTCGCGCCCTTCTCGGCCATCTGCAGCACGGTATGCAGGACGCCGGTCACAGCGCCGAACGGCAGGTCCCTTCCCTTGTTGAAGCGCCGCTGGCCGTAGAAATGCCGGAAAAGCTCGTACGTCCCGTCGATCAGGTGGACAACCATGAGCAATCCGCGGAGGCTCCTAACCCCTTTTTTGAGAAAAGGGTCCTGACCCCTTTTAGCGCAGGAAGGAACCGTCGGTGACGTCGATCACCGCGCCGTTGATGATCGCCGGCGCGTCGAGCGCGAGCCAGCGGATCGCCTCGGCGACCTCGTCGGGGCGGCCCTTGCGGCGCGTGTAGACGCGCCTCATCAGCTCCTCGACGCGCTCGGGCTGCGCCTTGTCGAGGAGCGGGGTGTCGATCGGTCCTGGCGCGACCGCGTTCACCTGGATGCCGTGCGGGCCGAGGTAGGAGGCGAAGCTTCGCGTGAAGCTCACCACGCCAGCCTTGGTCACGCCGTACCAGAGGTCGGTATGCGGCGTATAAGCGGCGATCGAGGCGAGGCTGACGATGCGTCCGGACTTGCGCGCGATCATCTGCTTCGACACCGTACGGATCAGCTCGACCGGCGCTTCGAGGTTCACCCTCAAGATGCGCGCGCGCTGCTCGTCGGTGTATTTGTCGATGGAGACCGCGGTCTGCACGCCGGCGTTGTTCACCAGGACATGGACCTCGCCAAGACCCTCGATGAGACGCGGGATGCCGGCCAGG
>DASRIR010000226.1:0-2643 GCA_035649875.1 Burkholderiales bacterium
CGAACGCCTCGCGCACCTCGCGACCCTGCGCGGCGGCGCGCCGATGGTGTCGATGACGCTGTTCATGCCGGAGCGCGACTTCTCCGCCTTCTACGTGCACGTGAGCCGCCTCGCCTGGCACACGCAGGACATGATGCAGGACGCGCGCGTCGCGCTGTCGGTGTCGGAGACCGACGACGGCCGCGCCGATCCGTTCACGCTGATGCGCGTCACCATCCGCGGCGAGGCGACGCAGCTCCAGGACGGGCCGAAGGACGCGTGGCTCGCGCGCTTTCCCGAGCAGGCGATCAATTTCACGCTCGCCGATTTCTCGTTCTGGAAGATCGCGCCGCGCGACGCGCGTTTCGTCGCCGGCTTCGGCCGGATCCACAACCTCTCGGCCCAGGAACTGTTGTCGCCGTGAACCTGCTGGTCAACATCGACGTCGACGACCTGGAGAAGGCGACGCGCTTCTACTGCGACGGCCTCGGCCTGACCGTCGGCCGGCGCTTCGACGGCTGGACCGAGCTGATCGGCGCCGCGGCGCCGATCTACCTGCTGCCGAAAGCGTCCGGCACGCCGGTCTCACCGGTCGCCCAGCAGAAGCGCGACTACCGCCGCCACTGGACCCCGGTGCATCTCGACTTCGTGGTGCAAGACATCCGCGCCGCGGTGAAGCGCGCGCAGGCAGCGGGCGCAATTCTTGAACAGGACGTCGGCACGCACGCCTACGGCCTGTTAGCGCTGCTCTCGGATCCGTGGGGTAACGGCTTCTGCCTGCTGCAGTTCACCGGCCGCGGCTACGACGAGATCACCGTCGGAAGCCCTCGGCCAGCGCCCGCGTAAGCTCGCCGGCCGGGATCTCGCGGCAGCCGGTCGCGTTCTGGCCGCTCCACAGCGGCGAGAAATCGCCGCGCCCCTGCGCCTCGGCCTTGGCGCGCAGCGGCGCGATCGCGGACGTGGCGAGCGGAAATGCCGGCGCCGCCTCGTTCATCGGGCCGAGCTCGCGCATCACGCGGTTGACGATGCCGCGCGCCGGCCGCCCGGTGAACAGGTTGGTGAGCGCGGTGTTGCGCGCAGCCTCGCTTTTCAGCGCGGTGCGGTGCACGGCGCTGGTGGTCGCTTCCGGGCAAAGCAGATAGGCGGTGCCCACCTGCACCGCGCTCGCGCCTAGCGCCATCGCGGCGGCAACGCCCTTCGCGTCGGCAATGCCGCCGGCGGCGATCACCGGAAGCTGCACCGCGCGCGCCACCTGCGGCAGCAAGGCGAAGGTCCCGGGCTGCGTGCTCAGGTCCTCGCTCAGGAAGTTGCCGCGGTGCCCGCCCGCCTCCACCCCCTGCGCGATGACCGCGTCCACCCCGTGCGCCTCCAGCCAGAGCGCTTCGTCGACCGTCGTGGCCGAGGACAGGATTTTCGCGCCCCATGAGCGCACACCCCGCAAAAGCCCAGCCGGGGGCAGGCCGAAGTGGAAGCTCACCACCGCCGGCTTGAATTCTTCCAGCGCCTCGGCGGCCTCGGCGGTGAACGGCGCGCGGCCCGGGCCGGCCGGGATCGATTCCGGGTCGATGCCGTGCTCCCGGTAATAGGGCGCGAACGCCGCGCGCCACGCCGCCTCGCGGCGCGCGTCCGCCACGGGCGGCGTATGGGTAAAGAAGTTGACGTTGTACGGCCGGTCGGTCGCCGCGCGGATCGCGGCGAGCTCCTTGCGCATCGCCTCCACGCTGAGCATGGCGCAGGGCAGCGAGCCCAGGCCGCCCGCCTTGCAGACCGCGATCGTCAATGCCGAGAGCTGCACGCCCGCCATCGGCGCCTGGATCAGGGGAAACTCGCTGCCGAGGAAGCTCATGGCGCGTAGTGTAGATTGACGCCGCATTCCTGAGAAATGAATAATCGAGAAGGTTACATTCTTATTTTGAGAACGTTTTTGAGAACATGGATCTGACCGAGCTGCGCATCTTCAAGGCGGTCGCCGAGCAGGGCGGCATCCTGCGCGCCGCGAGCACGCTCAACCGCGTGCAGTCGAACGTCACCACGCGCGTCAAGCGCCTCGAGGCGCGCCTCGGCACGCGCCTCTTCAACCGCGAGGGTCGCCGCCTGGTGCTCTCCGCCGAAGGCAAGGTGCTGCTCGAGTATGCCGAGCGGCTGCTGCAGCTCTCGAGCGAAGCGCAGGCGGCGGTGAAAGGCCGCGCGCCGCACGGCGCGCTCAAGATCGGCGCGCTCGAAAGCACCGCCGCCACGCGCCTGCCGCAGGTCCTCGCGCGCTTCCACAAGGCGCATCCCGCGGTGCGGCTCGAGCTGGTCACCGGCACCACCGCGGCGCTCGCCGCCAGGGTGGTGCGCGGCGAGCTCGACGCCGCGTTCATCGCCGAGCCGTTCTCCGCGCGCAATCTCGAGAGCGAGCCGGCCTTCACCGAGGAGCTGGTGCTCATCACGCCGAAGGGCCACCCGCGCGTCACGACGCCAAAGGATCTGCGCGAGCCGACCATCCTCGCCTTCGCCAGCGGCTGCGCCTACCGCCGGCGGCTCGAATCCTGGCTGGGGCGCTCGAGCATGGTGGCGGAGCGCGTCATGGAGTACGGCTCGTATCACGCGATCGTTGCCTGCGCCGCGGCCGGCAGCGGCATCGCCGTGGTGCCGCGCTCCGTGCTGCGCGCGAGCGGCATG
>DASRIR010000227.1:0-2078 GCA_035649875.1 Burkholderiales bacterium
GGTGAGCGCCGAGCGCGCCGGCGAGTTCGTCAGGCTCGACGCCGCGACGCGCCGCAATCTCGAGCTCACCGAGACACTGCGCGGCGAAACCTCGCCGACCCTCTTCTCTCTCCTCGATGAATGCGCGACCGGCATGGGCAGTCGGCTCT
This sequence comes from Burkholderiales bacterium, assembly GCA_035649875.1. Taxonomy (GTDB): domain Bacteria; phylum Pseudomonadota; class Gammaproteobacteria; order Burkholderiales; family SG8-39; genus SCGC-AG-212-J23. The sequence goes on from DASRIR010000227.1 coordinate 150, forward strand.
TGCGCCACTGGCTGCACCATCCGCTGCGCGACCGCGCCGCTCTGAGCGCGCGCCACGACGCCGTCAGCACCGGCTTCGACGTTCACAAGGTCCTGCGGCGCTTCTCGGATGTGGAGCGCATCACCGCGCGCCTCGCCTTGAAGAGCGTGCGGCCGCGCGAGCTGGCCGGCTTGCGCGACAGCCTCAAGCTTCTGCCCGAGCTACGCCAAGCGCTACCGGATACCGCGTCCCTATTGAGGGAACTGGCGGACCACCTTCAGACCCCGGTTGATGCCCTCGCGCTCCTGGAGAAGGCCATTCACCTGGAACCCGCCGCACGGGTGGTGGACGGCGGTGTCATCGCCGACGGCTACAGCGCGGACCTCGACGAGCTGCGCCGCCTGCAGAGCGATTCGGGCCAGTTCCTGGTTGAACTCGAGGCGCGCGAAAAAGCGCGCACCGGTATTCCGAACTTGCGCGTCGCGTACAACAGCGTGCACGGCTATTACATCGAGGTCACGAGCTCGCATGTCGCGAAGGTGCCCGACGACTACCGGCGCCGCCAGACGCTGAAGAACGCCGAGCGCTACATCACCCCGGAGCTGAAGGCGTTCGAGGACAAGGCGCTCTCGGCGCGCGACCGCGCCCTGGCGCTTGAGAAGTCGTTGTATGAAACCGTGCTCGAGAGCCTGCAGGCGCATCTTGCGAAGCTGCAGATGATCGCGCGGGCGCTCGCGCAGGTCGACGTGCTCTCGACGTTCGCGTCGATCGCCAACAAGCGCAATTACGTGCGCCCAAGTTTTGCGCACGATTCCTGCATCGAAATCGAGGGCGGCCGGCACGCGGTGGTCGAGGGCCAGATCGAAAACTTCATCGCGAACGACTGCCGCCTCTCGCCGACGCGCCGCCTGCTCCTCATCACGGGTCCGAACATGGGCGGCAAGTCCACTTACATGCGGCAGGTCGCGCTCATCGTGCTCCTTGCGCATATCGGCTCCTTCGTCCCCGCGCGCGCCGCGCGCATGGGGCCGGTCGACCAGATCTTTACGCGCATCGGCGCCGCGGACGATCTCGCCGGCGGGCGCTCCACGTTCATGGTCGAGATGACCGAGAGCGCGGCGATCCTGCACAACGCCACCGACCGAAGCCTGGTCCTCATGGACGAGGTCGGGCGCGGCACGTCCACGTTCGATGGCCTCGCGCTCGCCTGGGCGATCGCGCGGCACCTTGTCGAGAAGAACCGCAGCTTGAGCCTCTTCGCCACGCACTACTTCGAGATGACGCGTCTCGCGCTCGAGTACAAGGAAGTGGCGAACGTGCACCTCGACGCGGTGGAGCACAAGGACACCGTCGTCTTCCTGCACGCGGTGGAGGAAGGGCCGGCGAGCCGCAGCTACGGCTTGCAAGTCGCTGGCCTCGCCGGCGTGCCGCGGCCGGTGATCCGGCAGGCGAAGCGCTACCTTCAGCTCCTCGAAGAATCGAGTCTTGCGCGCGGCAACCAGCACGACCTCTTTTCGCGCAAGGAAGAACCCGAGCCCGAGCCCGCGCTCGATCCGCTGCGCGAGGCAATGCAGGGCGTGAACCCGGACGAGCTCACTCCGCGCGAAGCGCTCGAACTTCTTTATCGGCTGAAGCGCCTGTGAAGCTGGAAGGCCTGCGGGTCCTCGACCTCTCGCTTTTCCTGCCGGGTCCCTACCTCACGCTCATGCTCGCCGACCACGGCGCCGAGGTGATCAAGGTGGAGCCGCCCGGAGAAGGGGATCCGACGCGCCATCTTGGCCTTGCCGACGGGCCCAGCACGGTTTACTTCCGCAATCTCAACCGCGGCAAGAAGAGCGTGGTGGTCGACCTGAAGAACTCGCAAGAGCGCGAGGCGCTGCTCAGGATCTGCGATACGGCCGATGTGTTCGTCGAGTCGTTCCGGCCCGGCGTAATGGATCGTCTGGGCGT
>DASRIR010000228.1:0-2337 GCA_035649875.1 Burkholderiales bacterium
CATTTCGCTCGACGAGACCTGCATGGTCGGCGACGCGCTGCGCGACCTCGAGGCGGCCGCGGCCGCCGGTGCGCGGCCGGTGCTGGTGCTCACCGGCAAGGGGGCGAAAACGCGCGCGGCGGGCGAGCTTCCCGCCGGCACGCGCGTGTTCCCTGATCTCGCGGCGTTCGCCGAGCATCTGGCGCCTTGAACGTCCTGCGCTCGGCCCTGTTTGCGCTCGGCCTGGTCCTGATCACGCCGCCCTATGCGCTGGTCGCGCTCGCGACCTTCCCGCTGCCGCGCATGGCCCGCTACCGGATCATTTCCGGCTGGTCGCGGCTGGTGGTGCTGCTGGCAAGGGCGATTCTGGGGATCGAGTGGCAGGTGGAGGGCCGCGAGAACCTGCCCGCACGCCCTTCGGTGATCCTTTCCAAGCACCAGTCGGCCTGGGAAACCATGGCGTTCCAGCTCATCTTTCCGCCCCAGGTGCTGGTGCTCAAGCGCGAGTTGCTCTGGATCCCGTTCTTCGGCTGGGGGCTTGCCCTGATGAGCCCGATCGCGATCGACCGCTCGCGCGGCCTGACGGCGCTGCGCGCCATGGCGCGGCGCGGGCGCGAGCGCCTCGAGCAGGGTTTCTGGGTAGTGGTGTTCCCCGAGGGCACGCGCGTCGCTCCCGGCGCGACGCGCGAATACCACCCTGGCGGCGCCTGGCTCGCGTGTGCGAGCGGCGCCACGGTGGTCCCGGTCGCGCACAACGCGGGGCTGCTGTGGCCGCGCAACGCGTTCCTCAAGCGGCCGGGCATGGTGACCGTGCGCATCGGGCCGCCGATCGACGCCGCCAACCACGATGCTAAGACCGTCAACGAACTTGCGCGGTCGTGGATCGAAGCGCAGCAAACTCTTCTTAAGGAAGCGAAATGAGACTACTCCACACCATGCTCCGAGTCGGCGACATGCAGCGCTCGGTGAACTTCTACACCCAGGTGCTCGGGATGAAGCTCCTGCGCACCACCGACCGTCCTGAGCAGAAATATTCGCTCGCTTTCGTCGGCTACGACGACGAGGAGCGCGCCGCGGTGCTCGAGCTCACCTACAACTACGGCGTCGAGCGCTACGAGCTCGGCAGCGCGTTCGGGCACATCGCGATCGGACTTCCGGACGTGAAGGCGGCCTGCGATCGTGTGCGGCAGGCCGGCGGCAAGGTCACGCGCGAAGCCGGCCCGGTGAAGGGCGGCACGACCGTGATCGCCTTCGTCGAGGACCCGGACGGCTACAAGATCGAGTTCATCGAGCGGCGCTAGCGCCGCGCGCGGGCTCAGAAGGTATAGCTGATCGTCAGGCCCGCGCCATCGCCCTTGGCGGTGCCGCTGGCGGGGCTCTTCGCCTCGTACTCGATGAAGGTGTAGCGCAATCCGAGCGCCAAGCCCTGGGTAATGCGCCAATCGGCCTGCACCAGGAACCCCAGGGCATTCTTGAATTTCACGTTGACCGAGCTCGCCACGCCGCTGCCTTCGAGTTCGGGATTAAGGTGGTAGGTCAGTCCGCCGCCGATACGCACCTTCGCGAAGCGGTAGAAAGCGAGGGCCTCCAGCGGCACCCGGGTCCAGTCGATGTCGCCGTTGTCCGCGGACACCATTCCGATCTTGTACGCGACCGTCAGGTGGTACTCCATGCTTCTCGGCTCGTCGATGATGGCCATCCCGCCGCCGAGATAGAAACCCTCGTTGGCCTTGATCTTGTCCGATTCGCCGCCCACGAAAGTCACGCTCACCAGGGTGTCGCCCCCGGTATCGAGCCCCCCCTTCAGGATCGGCCTGATGTCGGCGGCATTGACGCCGAGCGCAGCCGCTGCCGCAAGAAAGCCGGTGGCAATCCTTGTAATCATGGTCTTCCCCCCCTGCGCGATTTTACACCGCCGAGCTGATGGCAAGGCGCGCGTAGTCCTCCGGGGAGAGGTTCTCGGGCCGCAGTCCCGGGTCGATGCCGGCGGCGGCGAAGTCGACGCCGGGAAGCGCGTTGCGCAGGGTCTTGCGCCGCGCGGAAAACGCCTTGCGCAGCATCTCCTCGTCGATCGGCAGCTGCCAATCGAGCGGCTGCAGGCGCACCACGGCCGACTCGACCTTCGGCGGCGGGCGGAACGCGCCCCGCGCGACCTTGAACAGCTTCTTCATTTCAAATTTGCTTTGTAAAGAAACCGAAAGGCGCCCATAGGCGGGCGTCGACGGTTTCGCCACCATGCGCTCGACCACTTCGAGCTGCAGCATGAAATGCATGTCGCGCACGCGCCCTGCGTAGCGCGCAAGGTGGAACAGCAGCGGCGTGGATATGTTGTACGGCAGGTTGCCCACGACGCGCATG
>DASRIR010000229.1:0-2252 GCA_035649875.1 Burkholderiales bacterium
AATCTCAAGAACCTGAGCGTCGAGCTGCCGAGGAACCGGCTGGTGGTGATCACCGGCCTCTCGGGCTCGGGCAAGAGCTCGTTCGCTTTCGACACGCTCTACGCCGAAGGCCAGCGCCGCTACGTCGAGAGCCTGTCGGCGTACGCGCGCCAGTTCCTCGAGCTGATGGCGAAACCGGAAGTCGACCTGATCGAAGGGCTGTCGCCGGCGATCGCGATCGAGCAGAAGAGCGCGAGCCACAACCCGCGCTCGACCGTCGGCACGGTGACCGAGATCCACGACTACCTGCGCCTGCTTTATGCGCGCGCCGGCACGCCCTACTGCCCGGAGCACAACCTCGCGCTCGAGGCGCAGACCGTGGCGCAGATGATCGACCAGTTGGCGCAACTTGCGGAAGACACGCGCATCATGGTGCTCGCGCCGGTCATTACCGGGCGCAAGGGCGAGCAGGCCAACCTGCTGGAAGAGTTGCGCGCGCAAGGCTTTACCCGGGTACGCATCGACGGCACGGTGCATGACCTCGACTCGGCGCCGCATCTCAGGAAGAACGTGAAGCATTCGGTCGACGTGGTGATCGACCGGCTGCGGATGCGCGCCGACGCGCGCCAGCGCCTGGCGGAATCGCTGGAAACCGCGTTGCGCCATGCCGACGGCAAGGCCATGGTGGTCGAGACCGACGAGCGCAGGGAGCACCTGTTCTCCTCGAAATTCTCGTGCCCGAAGTGCGACTACGCGCTGCCCGAGCTCGAGCCGCGCCTGTTCTCGTTCAATAACCCCATGGGCGCCTGCCCGCGCTGCGACGGTTTGGGCACGATCGAGTTCTTCGACCCGAAGCGCATCGTCGCGCACCCCAACCTGTCGCTCGCGAGCGGCGCGATCCGCGGCTGGGACCGGCGCAACCACTTCTACTATTCGATGCTGCAGTCATTGGCGAAGCATTACCGCTTCGACATCGAAAGCCCGTGGGAGATGCTTGCCGACCGGGTGCAGAACCTGATCCTGCACGGCTCGGGCCGGGAGAAGATCTCCTTCCACTATCTGAACGACCGCGGCCGCGGCACCGTCAAGGAGCACGCCTTCGAGGGCGTGATCCCGAACCACGAGCGCCGCTACCGCGAGACCGAATCCGGCGTGGTGCGCGAGGAGCTCGCCAAGCTGCGCAGCCTGCAGGCCTGCCCGGACTGCGGCGGCACGCGGCTGCGGCGCGAAGCGCGTCACGTCAAGGTGCTCGACAAGACGATCTACCAGGTCTCGGCCTGGCCGCTGCGCCAGACGCTGCAGTTCTTCCAGGGATTGCGTCTTGAAGGAGCAAAGGCGCAAATCGCGGCCCGCATCGTGCGCGAGATCGCCAACCGGCTGGAATTCCTGGTCGACGTCGGCCTCGAGTACCTGTCGCTCGAGCGCTCGGCGGAAACGCTTTCCGGCGGCGAAGGACAGCGCATCCGCCTCGCGAGCCAGATCGGCTCGGGCCTCACCGGCGTGATGTACGTCCTCGACGAGCCGTCGATCGGCCTGCACCAGCGCGACAACTCGCGCCTCATCAGCACGCTCAAGCGCCTGCGCGACCTCGGCAATTCGGTGATCGTGGTCGAGCACGACGAGGAAGCGATCCGCGCCGCCGACTACGTGCTCGACATGGGCCCCGGCGCGGGCGAAGCCGGCGGCCACGTGGTGGCGCAGGGCCGCCCCGAGGAAGTGATCGCCGACCCGCAGTCGCTCACCGGCCGCTATCTCGCCGGCACGCTGCAGATCGACGTGCCGCGCCTGCGCAACCGCCCGGGCAAGAACCGCCTAGTGGTGCGCGGCGCGAGCGGCCACAACCTGAAGGAAGTCGACCTCGAGCTGCCGCTCGGCCTGCTGGTGTGCGTCACCGGCGTGTCGGGCTCCGGCAAGTCGACGCTGGTCAATGACACGCTCTACGCCGCGGTTGCAAAGACGCTCTACGGCGCGAGCGCCGAGCCCGCGCCGCATGACGGCATTTCAGGCCTCGAGCTGGTCGACAAGGTGATCAGCGTCGACCAGAGCCCGATCGGGCGCACGCCGCGCTCCAACCCGGCGACCTACACCGGTCTGTTCACGCCGATTCGCGATTTGTTCGCCGGCGTGCCGGAAGCGCGCCAGCGCGGCTACGACGCCGGACGTTTCTCCTTCAACGTCAAGGGCGGGCGCTGCGAGGCGTGCCAGGGCGACGGCGTCACCAAGGTCGAGATGCACTTCCTGCCGGATATCTACGTGGCGTGCGACGTGTGCCA
>DASRIR010000230.1:0-4507 GCA_035649875.1 Burkholderiales bacterium
TCGTTCGCGTTGCCGTAGGCCATGAGCCCGGCGAGGGAGCCGCGGCCGGCCATGCGGTAGCGGCCCGAGTTGTAGATGACGATGAGATCGATGCCGCCCGCCTCCTCGCATTTCGCGGAAAGCCCCGTGCCGGCGCCGCCGCCGACGATCGGCTCGCCGCGCCGCGCCTGCGCGTGCAGCTTCTTCAGGATGTCCTGGCGAGGGATGCGGGCCATGCGATTTGGGCGATCTCGTTGAAGTGGGTGACTAGCGCTTCGGCGAACGCCGGGTCGTTGACGTGGTGCGGAAGGCGCACGAGCTTCCGATTCGTTGCCGGACGGAAGTTCGCATTCAGCGAATCGAAGAGCGCCTTGTCGGCCGTGGGGTCCCAGAAGGGTTTGCCGGGCGCGTCGATGCCCGAGAGCCCGCCCTCGGGGACGAGGAAGCGCACCGGCCCTTGCATGCGGTTCAGCTTCTCGGCGATGAAGCGTCCGATGCGCGTCATTTCCTCTGCGGTGGTGCGCATCAGGGTCACGTTGGAGTTGTGCCGGTACAGCACGCGCTCGCGGAACGGCGACGGCACGGTTTCCATGGCCCAGAAATTCACCATGTCGAGCGCGCCGCACGAACCGACATAAGGAAGCTTTTTTCTCGAAAATACATCGAGACGCGTCGGGCCAGCGGTGAGCACGCCGCCGACGAGCTCGTCGGCGACTTCCGTCGTGGTGATATCGAGAACCCCGGCAAGGAGCCCCGATTCCACGAGCTTCTCCATCGACTGGCCGCCGGTGCCGGTGGCATGGAACACGATGCAGTCGTAGCGCGCTTCGAGCGCCTTGCACACCGCCTGGACGCACGGCGTGGTAAGCCCGAACATGGTGAGGCCGAGCGCGGGCTTCGTCTCCTCGGTTCGGTCCTTGCGGTACGCGATCATCCCGGCGAGCGCGTGCGCCGCGTTGGACAACACCTTCTCCGATATGCGGTTGATGCCGGAGACGTCGGTAACCGAATACATCATGCAGATGTCGGACGGGCCGACATAGGGCTTGACGTCGCCCGAGGCCACGGTGGAGACCATCAGCTTCGGCGTACCGATCGGCAGCCGGCGCATCGCCTGCGTTGCGAGCGCAGTGCCGCCCGAGCCGCCGGCCGAGATGAGGCCGCCCAAGTCGCGGCGCTGGACCACGAAGTGCTCGAAGGCGAGCGCCATTTCGCTCACCGCCGAGCCGCGGTCGTTGGTGAAGACGGCGCGCTCGCCTTTCGGATGATGGCGCGCGACCTCGCGCGGATGGATGTTGGCCGGCGAGGGCTTGCCCGAGGTCGCCAGGTCCACGGTGACCGTGCGCAGCCCGAGCTTCTCGAGGCAGCTTTTCAGGTAGAAAAGCTCGCGCCCCTTGGTATCGAAGGTGCCCGCGATATAGGCGGCGCGCCCGGCGGTCTGCGCTACCGGAAATTCCACGACACGCGCTTGCGGCTTTACTTCTTCGATGGATTCGATGGAAGAAGCGACGCCCCAGCGGTTGAAGCCGCCGATCGTGCGTTCGCCGTCATCCGGCGCCACGAGCTCGTCGTTCGCGCGCTTCACCGTCAGCACCTGGACCGACAGCGGCTCGGCCTCCTTCGGAGGTGGCGCGACCGCGTCCTCCTCGGCCACCTTCACGCCGAGGAGGCGCTGCTGGAGCTCGAGATCGGCGGCGAGCTCGGCGGCAGGCATCGAGCGCGCGATGCGGCCGTTCACCATGACGTCGACGGTGTCGGCCACATCGATCGCCACGCCGAGATTCTGCTCGATGAGGAGCACCGAGATCTCGCCTTCGGCGGCGAGCGCCTTCAGCATCGCGGCCACCTGCTGCACGATGATCGGCGCGAGGCCCTCGGTCGGCTCGTCCATCACGAGGAGCTTCGGATTGAAGAGCAGCGCGCGCGCGATCGCGAGCATCTGCTGCTCGCCGCCCGAGAGCTCGGCGCCGCCGTTTCGCTTGCGCTCGGCGAGCCGCGGGAACGTCTCGTAGATGCGCTCGAGCGTCCAGGCGCCTTTCCTCCCGGCCAGCCGCAGATGCTCGTCGACCGATAGCGAAGGCCACACGCGCCTGCCTTGCGGCACATAGCCGATGCCTTTGTCCGTAATGGTGTGCGCCGGAAGGCCGAGGATCTCCTCGCCCTGGAATTTCACGCTGCCGCGCGCCGGGACGAGGCCGGTGACGGCATTGCACAGCGTGGTCTTGCCCATGCCGTTGCGGCCGACGACCGCGACGATTCCCTTCTCAAAAGAAAGCGAAACGCCTTGCAGCGCGTGGGCGCGCCCGTAGTGGACGTCGAGGTTTCTAATTTCGAGGATCAATGGTGTTGACCGCCCATGTAGATGGCCTGCACTTCCGGATCGGCTTCGATCTCGGACGGCGTGCCGTGCTTGAGAACCCGGCCGTTGTGCATGACGGTGACGAAACTCACCACGCGCAGCGCGATCTCGAGGTCGTGCTCGATCAGGATGAAGCCCATGTGCGCCGGCAGCGAGCCGAGCAGCGCCACCAGCTCGGCGCGCTCCGCGGGCGACAGGCCGGCCGCGGGCTCGTCGAACAGGATGAGGCGCGGCGCGCCGGCGAGCGCCATGCCGATCTCGAGCTGGCGCTGCTGGCCGTGCGAAAGCGACGACACGAGCTGGTCGGCGACGGGCGCCAGACGCACTCTTTGCAGGAGATGCTCGACGGTCGCATCGTTTCGCGAACGGAAAAAGCTGTAGCGGTTTCGCGTAACGCCGCGCACCGCCAGAAACAGGTTGTCGCGCACCGTAAGGTCGCGGAACAGAAGCGAAGACTGATACGTTCGCCGCATCCCCGAGCGGATGCGCTCGAAGGGCGGGTGGCGGGTGACGTCCTCGCCGAAGAATAGGACCCTGCCGGCGGTGGCCGGAAAGTCTCCGGTGATCACGTTGAACAGGGTGGTCTTGCCGGCGCCGTTGGCGCCGATGACGGCGCGGCGCTCGCCCGCGGCGACCGAGAGTGAGACGTCCTCGATCGCGCGCAGGGCGCCGAAGTTGCGGGAGACGCCCTCGAGCACGAGGGCTTGTTCTTGTGCGATCAAGGGCAATGCGGAACGTCGCGCGTGCCCATCTGGAACTCTTCCTTCTTCATGCCGAGCATCTGGTCGATCCCGTCGACCCGGCGCAGCACCTTGTTGTAGAGGTTCCCCTTGCTGTCCTTCACCACCTCGGTGATGAATGTGGAGCCGATCGCCTGCCGGTTGGCGTCGAGCTTGACGTCTCCCGTCGGCGTCTTGAGCGTCATCTTGGACAGGGCCTCGCGGTACTTTTTCTGGCCGTCGGAGAGATCGCCCTTCACCGCCTCCAGGCCGTCGAGCGCGGCCTTCATGTTGATGTAGTACACGAGAGCGAAGAGCGACGGGCTCGGATAGGCACCCGAGGAGACGGGGTACTCCTTCTGGTACGCGGCGACGAACTTCCTGAATTCGGGCGCGTCATAGGCATCCGCGATCGGCGAGCCGGCGATGGTGCCCACCAGCGAATCGCGGCGCTTGCCCTTGTAATTCAGGATGTCCTGGCTCACGGTGATCGAGCCGCCGATCAGCGGCTTGTCCCCGCCCGCCGCCTCGTACTGGTTGAGGAAGTTCACCGCGTCCGCGCCACCCAGCACCACGACCAGCGCGTCGACATCCTTCGGGATGCGCGCGATCACCGACGAGTAGTCCTTGCCGCCGAGCGGTACCCAGGCCTTGACCGGCACCTTGCCGCCGAGACGGCAGTACTCGGCCATGAAGCCCTGCACCTGCGAGTACGGGAACGCGTAGTCCTCGGCAATGATCATGACGCGCTTGTAGCCCTTGTCGAGCGCCGCCTTGCCGAGGCCCACCATCCACTGCGCCCCTTCCGTGTTGAAGCGGAAGAAGTTCGGCGACGGATTGACGAGCGTGGTCGCCTGCGCGCCGGACGAGCCGTTGATGAAGGTAATGTTGGGCTGGGTCTTCGAGTAGTCCTTGACCGCGACGCCCTCGCCGCCCGAAAGCGGCCCGACCATGATGTCGACCTTATCCTGCTCGACGAGTTTCCGCGTCGCGTTCACCGCGACGTCGGGCTTGGCGTCCGAGGAGGCCTTGATGATCTCGATCTTCTTGCCGCCGGCCATGCCGTTGTGCTGCTTCACGGCGAGCTCGGCGCCGCGCATGCCATCCGCACCACCTGCGGCGAACGGCCCCTCCAGCGTCGCCAGCAGGCCGATCTTCACCGTCTGCTGCGCGGACGCGGTTCCCGAGAACGCAGCCAGGACCGCCGCGGCCACGAGTGTGCGAACCAACGCTCTCTTGTTCATTTGTTGCCTCCTCTTGGGGTTGATGATCCCGACCTGCTCGTGAAACGCCCCTGCAGCGCCGCCCACAAGCCGAGCAGTCCGTCCGGCGAAAAAAGCACGATGGCGAGAAACACGCTGCCGATCACGAGGTTGAAACGCTCGCGGTCGATCAGGTCGATGGCGAAGGTCTGCAGCAGCACGAACACGACGGCGCCGATGAACGGGCC
>DASRIR010000231.1:0-2661 GCA_035649875.1 Burkholderiales bacterium
GGTCAACCGCAAGATGTACCAGGGCGCGATGCGCGCGATGCTCTCCGAGCTCGCCCGTCTCGAGCGGCTGGTGGTGATCGACTCGCTCGCGCTCGAGGCGCCGAAGACACGGTTGCTCGCGGCGCGGCTGCGCGAGCTCGAAATGAACGACGTGCTGGTGCTGATCGAGGCCTACGACGAGAAGCTCGATCTCGCCTCGCGCAATCTCCCGGGCGTGTCGGTGCTGCCGGTGTCGGCCGTCGATCCAGTAAGTCTGGTCCGGCACCAGCGGGTGCTCGCGACCGTCGGTGCTGTGCGCATGCTCGAGGAGAAGCTGGCATGAGCGGCAAGGAGCGTCTGATGTCGGTGCTGCTTGCGCCGCACGTGTCGGAGAAAGCCGCGTTCGTCTCGGAGCGCGCGAACCAGTTCGTGTTCCGCGTTCGCCCGGACGCGACTAAGCCCGAGATCAAGGCCGCCGTCGAGCTGATGTTCGAGGTCAAGGTCGACTCGGTGCAGGTCGTGAACGCGCCGGGCAAGGCCAAGCGCTTCGGCAACCGCGCGGGCCGCCGCTCCGATTTCAAGAAGGCGTACGTGCGCCTGGCGGCGGGCCAGACCATCGACTTCACGGGCGCCGCCTGACGCGCCGGTCGCAACGGAACTGAGGAAGAGCTCACATGGCCCTCATCAAGACCAAACCGACCTCCCCAGGGCGGCGCTTCGTCGTCAAGGCCGACCGCTCGCACCTGCACAAGGGCGGGCCGGTCGCCGCGCTGACCTCGAGCCAGAAGCGCACGGGTGCGCGCAACAACCAGGGTCGCCTGACGACGCGTCACAAGGGCGGTGGTCACCGGCACCGCTATCGCACGGTAGACTTCCGCCGCAACAAGGACGGGGTGCCGGGCAAGGTCGAGCGTCTCGAGTACGACCCGAACAGAAGCGCCCACCTCGCGCTCGTGCTTTACGCAGACGGCGAACGCCGCTACATCCTGGCTGCGAAGGGACTGGCCGAGGGCGACGCGATCGCTTCGGGCACCGAGGCGCCGATCAAGACCGGCAATGCGCTGCCGCTACGCAGCATCCCGCTCGGCTCGACGGTGCACAACGTGGAGTTGAAGCCCGGCCGCGGCGGGCAGCTCGCGCGCAGCGCCGGAGGTTCCGCGCAGCTCGTCGCGCGCGAAGGGTTGTACGCGACGATCCGCCTGCGCTCCACCGAGATGCGCAAGGTGCACATCGACTGCCGCGCCACGATCGGCGAGGTTGGCAACGACGAGAACAGCCTGATCGTCTACGGCAAGGCCGGCGCGAAGCGCTGGCGCGGGATCCGCCCGACGGTCCGCGGCGTCGTGATGAACCCCGTCGATCATCCGCACGGCGGCGGGGAGGGCAAGTCCGGCCAAGGCAACCCGCACCCGGTGTCGCCGTGGGGCTGGCAGACCAAGGGCAAGAAGACCCGCAGAAACAAGCGCACCGCCGGTCAGATCGTCCGGCGTCGCAACTGATTCCCGAGAGGAGCGCACCGTGCCCCGTTCAGTGAAGAAAGGCCCGTTTGTCGATCTGCACCTGGCGAAGAAGGTCCAGGTCGCCGCGGAGAAGAACGACCGGCGTCCGATCAAGACCTGGTCGCGCCGCTCGATGATCCTGCCCGACATGGTGGGTCTCACGATCGCGATCCATAACGGCAGGCAGCACGTTCCGGTGCTGGTGTCGGAGAACATGGTCGGACACAAGCTGGGCGAGTTTGCGCCGACGCGCACCTTCAAGGGCCACTCGGGCGACCGCAAGGCCGCCGCGCCGGAGTAAGTCATGCAGGTTGCAGCCAAGCTCAAGTACGCGCGCATCTCGCCGCAGAAGTGCCGGCTGGTCGCGGACATGGTCCGCGGGCAGTCTGTCGGGCAGGCGCTCTCGACGCTGCGTTTTACGCCGAAGAAGGGTGCTGCGCTCGTGCGCAAGGTGCTCGAATCGGCGATCGCCAACGCCGAGAACAACCACAACGCGGACATCGACGTGCTGAAAGTCGACAGCATCCGCGTCGACGAGGCGCCGCGGCTGAAGCGCTTCCATGCACGCGCCAAGGGGCGCGGCAACCGGATCGTGAAGCGCAACAGCCACATCACCATCCTCGTCGGCGACGGCCGCACGGGCTGAGGAGAGGACATTCATGGGTCAGAAGGTCAATCCGATCGGCATCCGCCTCGGTATCACGCGCGACTGGAACTCGAAGTGGTACGCCAACACGCGCAGCTTCCCGGGCTACGTGCTCCAGGACTGGCAGGTGCGCGAGTTCCTGAAGAAGAAGCTGGCCGAGGCCTCGGTGAGCCGCATTTACATCGAGCGCGCCGCCCGCAAGGCAAACATAACGATCCAGACCGCACGTCCGGGTGTCGTGATCGGCAAGAAAGGTGAGGACATCGAACGGCTGCGTCTCGAGGTCGCGAAGATGATGGGCATGCCCGTCTCCGACGTGCGTATCAACATCTCGGAGATCCGCAAGCCCGAGATCGATGCGCAGCTCGTCGCCGAGGGGATCGCGCAGCAGATCGAGCGCCGCGTGATGTTTCGCCGCGCGATGAAGCGAGCCGTCATGAACACGATGCGCAGCGGCGCGCTGGGCGTGAAGGTGCGGGTGTCGGGTCGCCTCAACGGCTCGGAGATCGCGCGTACGGAGTGGTACCGCGAGGGCCG
>DASRIR010000232.1:0-2376 GCA_035649875.1 Burkholderiales bacterium
CGAGATCCTGCGCTGGACCGTGACGCCGGTGCAGGAGGCGCTGTTCGGCCGCATGCTGATCGAGCCGGAGGTGATCCGCATGCTGCTGTTCGGCCTGGCGCTGGTGCTGGTGATGCTGTTCCGCCCGGCCGGGCTGCTGCCGTCCGCGGTGCGAAAAAGGGAGCTCACCGGCGCGCTCGAGGAGCGTGCCCCATGAAGCGTGAATCTCTGCTCTCGGCGGAGCGGATCGCCAAGCGCTTCGGCGGCGTGCAGGCACTGAACGACGTCGCCTTCACCATCGGCAAGGGCGAGATCTACGGCCTGATCGGCCCGAACGGCGCCGGCAAGACCACGCTGTTCAACGTTCTCACCGGCATCTACGCGCCGGACGGCGGTGACTTCAAGTTCGATGAGCGCAGTCTCGCCGGCCTGAAGGCGCACCAGGTCGCGGCCGCCGGCATCGGCCGCACCTTCCAGAACATCCGCCTGTTCGTGAACCTTTCCGCGCTCGAGAACGTGATGATCGGCCGCCACGCGCGCACGCGCGCCGGGGTGTTCGGCGCGATCCTCCGGAACAAGCGCACCTTGGCGGAAGAAAAGCAGATTGAGCGGCGGGCGCTGGAGTTGCTCGACTACGTGGGCATCCGCAGCAAGGCGAACGACCCCGCCGGCAGCCTCGCTTACGGCGACCAGCGCCGGCTGGAGATCGCGCGCGCGCTCGCCACCGAGCCCAAGCTGCTCGCGCTCGACGAGCCCGCGGCCGGCATGAATCCGGCGGAGCGCATCGCGCTCGGCAAGCTGATCCGCCGCATCCGCGACGACGGCGTGACGGTGCTGCTGATCGAGCACGACGTGCGCCTGGTGATGAACGTCTGCGACCGCGTGATGGTGCTCGACTACGGCGAGAAGATCGCCGAGGGCACGCCGGCGGAAGTGCAAAAGGACCCGAAGGTGATCGAGGCCTATCTGGGAGCGCCGCATAAAGCTGCTTGAGGTCAAGGAGCTCGAGGTGCACTACGGCGGCATCCGCGCCGTCAAGGGCATCGACCTCGAGGTGGCCGAGGGTGAGCTGGTCACGCTGATCGGCGCCAACGGCGCGGGCAAGACGAGCACGCTCAAGGCGATTTGCCGCCTGATTGCCTCGCGAGCGAAAGCCCTTTCCTACTCGGGCGAGGACATCTCCCATGCGCAGGTGCACGAGCTGCCGCGCAAGGGGCTGGTGATGGTGCCCGAGGGCCGCGGCATCTTTCCACAGCTCACCGTCGAGGAAAACCTCGCCATGGGCGCCTACGCGCGAGGCGGCGGCGACGTGGAGAAGCAGTACGCCACCTTCCCGCGGCTGAAGGAGCGCCGGCTCCAGGTCGCGGGCACGCTTTCCGGCGGCGAGCAGCAGATGCTCGCCATCGCGCGGGCGCTGATGAGCGACCCGAAGCTCCTGCTGCTCGACGAGCCGTCGATGGGTCTCGCGCCGATGATGGTGGCGCGCATCTTCGAGGTGGTGCGCGAGATTGCCGCGCGCGGCGTCACCATCCTGCTGGTCGAACAGAACGCGCGGCTCGCGCTCGAGCTCGCGCATCGCGGCTATGTAATGGAGACGGGCGAGATCAGCCTCGCCGGGAAGGCGGCCGACCTGCTCAACAACCCGAAGGTGCGTGAAGCCTACCTCGGCGAAGGCGCTGCCTGACTACTTGATCTCGTCGGCGGCCAGGTCGGCCTGGGTGGTGAAGCTGTCGGCGTAGAACTCGTCCTCGGGCAACGCGCATTTCCCGATGAAGTCCTTGCGCGCCGAATCCACCATGATCGGCACGCCGCAGGCGTAGACCTGGTGGCCGGAGAGATCCGGCATGTCTTCCATCACCGCGCGGTGCACGAAGCCGCCGCGTCCGCTCCACGCATCCTCCGGCCGCGCCTCGGAAATCACCGGCACGTAGCGGAAGTTCGCATGCTCGCGCGCCCACTTCTCGGGCAGCGCGTTCAGGTAGAGGTCCTTGGGGCGGCGCGCGCCCCAATAGAGCGCCATCGGGCGCTCGACTTTCTTGTAGAACGCGCTCTCGAGGATCGACTTGATCGGCGCGAAGCCGGTGCCGCTCGCGACGAACACGACCGGCTTGGCGCTGTCCTCGCGCAGGAAGAAGCTGCCGAGCGGGCCCTCCAGGCGCAGGATGTCGCGCTCCTTCATCTTGCCGAACACGTGGTCGGTGAAATTACCGCCGGCCACGTGGCGGATGTGCAGCTCGACCAGCTCGTCGGCGTGCGGCGCGTTCGCCATCGAGAAGCTGCGCCGCTCGCCGCCCTTGAGCAGGAAGTCGATGTACTGGCCGGCGAGGAATTGCAGCCGCTCGTTCGCCGGCAGCTTGAGCCGGACGATCATCACGTCGTCGGCCACCTTGTCCAGCT
>DASRIR010000233.1:0-21751 GCA_035649875.1 Burkholderiales bacterium
AGCCCGCTGTCCACACGCCAGCGCGGCCCATCCGCCGCGGCCTGCGGATTCTGGTGGTGGTCCACCATGCGCAGGACCACCTGCGTATGTCCCTGCGCCTGCATCGAGCCGCCCATCACGCCGAAGCTCATCACCGGCTGGCCGTCGCGCGTGACGAAGCCCGGGATAATCGTCTGGTAGGGGCGCTTGCTCGGGCCGACGCCGTTCGGGTGGCCGGGCTCGAGCACGAAAGTGGCGGCGCGGTTCTGCAGCGAGACGCCGCTCGCCACCACGCCCGAGCCGAAGCCCATGAAGTTCGATTGGATGAAGGAGACCATCATGCCGGACGCGTCGGCCGCGGTGAGGTAGACCGTGCCGCCCTTGGGCGGCTTGCCCGGGCCGAAGTTCTGCGCTCGTCTAGGATCGATCAGCTTCGCCCGGTCCTTCAGGTAGCTCTTGTCGAGCAGCGCGGCCGGTGAAACGTCCTTCATGTAGTCGAGATCCGCGACGTAACGCCAGGCGTCGGCGAACGCGAGCTTCTGCGCCTCGATCTGCAGGTGCACGCTGTCGGCGCCGTCGACCGGGTGCGAGCGCAGGTCGAAGTGCTCCAGCATGCCGAGCGCCATCAGCGCCACGATCCCTTGGCCGTTGGGCGGAATCTCGTGCAGCGTGTAGCCGCGGTAGTCCATCTTCAGCGGCTCGACCCAGTCGGACTTGTGCGCGGCGAAGTCGGAGGCGCGCATCGCGCCGCCGTGCTTCTTCGCATGCGCCTCGATCGCCTCCGCGAGCTCGCCGCGATAGAACGCTTCTCCTTTCGTTGCAGCAATTCTCTCCAGAGTCCGGGCATGGTCCTTGAAAACGAAACGCTCGCCGGCACGGGGAGGGCGACCGTCCGGCAGGAACGCGTCAGCGAACCCCGGCTGGTTGCGAAGCTCCGGCACCTGCTTCTCCCACTGCCCGGCGATGGTCGGCGAGACGAGGAAGCCGTCGCGCCCATACTGGATCGCGCGTTCGAACAGCTTCTCGAACGGCAGCTTGCCCCAGCGCTTGTGGAGCTCGATCCAGGCCGAGACGCAGCCCGGCACGCTGACCGAGTGCCAGCCGCGCTGCGGCATGGATTTGTGGCCGGCGAAGAAGTCCGGCGTCCACGCCGCCGGCGAGCGGCCCGATGCGTTCATGCCGTGCAGCTTTTTGCCGTCCCAGACGATGGCGTAGGCATCGGAGCCGATGCCATTCGACACCGGCTCGACCAGCGTGAGGGTGATCGCGGTCGTGAGGATCGCGTCGATCGCGCTGCCGCCGGCGGCGAGCGCCTGCAGCCCGGCCTGCGCAGCGAGCGGCTGCGAGGTCGAGACCACGTTCGACGCCAGCAGCGGCTTGCGCGGCCAGGTATAGGGATTGGCCCACGCAAAAGGGGTAACCGGGACTCGTTGCTCCATGGCTAGAGTGTAGCCGCGACAGACTCGAAATCGAGCACCACGCGCCCGACAACGCGCCCGGCCTTGAGGTCCTCGAGCGCCGCGTTGGCGCTCTCGGCCGGGCGTGTCTCGACCGGCGCGGCCTTGATCTTGCCTTTCTTCGCGAGCGCGACGACCTCCTTCAGCTCCTGGAGGTTGCCCACGTAGGAGCCGACGATGCCGATCGCGCGTTGCGCGATCGGCGGCAGCGGATGGACGAGCTCGCCGCCGTAGAGGCCGCAGATCACGTAGCGGCCGCCTTTTCGCAGGGCGCCGATACCGAGCGCAGCGGTCGCGGGGCTGCCGACGAAGTCGATCGCGGCCGCTATGCCCTGCAGGCTTTGCGCGGCATCCGCGGCGCGGGTGTTGACCATTTGCTTCGCCCCTTGCCTGGCCGCGGCAGCGAGCTTCGTGTCGTCGATGTCGCACGCCACGATCTGCTTGATTCCCCTGGCACGCAGCACGGAGATGCCGATGAGGCCCAGACCCCCGCAGCCCAGCACCGCGACCCTGTCCTGGGCGCCGAGCGACGGAAGCTTCGCGGCGGCGCTATACACCGTCAGCCCCGAGCAAGCGAGGGTTGCGGCAAAACCCTCGTCGATGCCGCCGGCGTCGATCAGGTATTTGGGATCGGGAACCAGCACATGCGTGGAATAGGCGCCGGGGCGGCTGACGCCCAGGAAACGGATGCCCGATACGCAGTAGTTGTCCTGGCCGGCCTTGCACACCGCGCACTTGCCGCAGCCGATCCAGGGGTAGACGATTCTTTTCTGCCCGACCTTGACGCCCCGGGCGCGCGGGCCGAGCGCTTCGACGACGCCGAACGGCTCGTGGCCAAGAGTGAAAGGCGGTACGCAACCGCGGTCCTTGACGTAGAAGCGCTTGCCCCCGCCGAGATCGAAGTAGCCGTCCCAGATGTGGACGTCGGAGTGGCAGACGCCGGCGCGCGTGATGCGCACCAGGACCTCGCTGCCCTGCGGCTTGGGCGTTTCGAGAGCCACTCTCTGCAGCGGCTTGCCGTGCTCGATGATTTGGTAGCTGATCACGCTTTCCCCGCTTCGGTCAGTGCCTGGTCCAGATCCCACAGGATATCGTCGAGCGTCTCGATCCCAACCGACATGCGGATCATGTCGGGCATCACGCCGGCCTTGATCTGGTCGGCCTCTTCCATCTGCCGGTGCGTGGTCGATGCCGGATGGATCACCAGCGTCTTCGCGTCGCCGATGTTGGCGAGGTGGCTCATGAATTGCGCGGCGTCGATGAAGCGCTCACCGGCTTTCGCTCCTCCCTTGACACCGAAGTTGAGCAGCCCGGAGGCGCCCTTCGGGAGGTATTTCTTGGCGAGCGAATGATATCTGCTGTCAGGCAGCCCCGGGTAGTTGACCCAGGCGACCCGCGGATGGTCCTTGAGGAACTTCGCGACCGCGAGCGCGTTCTCGCAATGGCGCTCCATGCGCACGTGCAGCGACTCCAGCCCCTGCAGCAGCAGCCAGGCGTTCATCGGCGAGAGCGCCGGGCCGAAGGTGCGCATGATCTCCATGCGCGCCTTCATCGTGTAGCCGAAGTCGCCGAAGGTCTCGTGGAAGATGACGCCGTGGTAGCCCGGCGAGGGGGTGGTGAACTCGGGAAATTTTCCGTTGCCCCAGTTGAACCTGCCCGCCTCGACGATCACCCCGCCCATCGTCGTGCCGTGGCCGCCGATGTACTTGGTCGCCGAGTGCACCACGATGTCCGCGCCCCACTCGATGGGGCGGCAGAGGTAGGGCGAGGGCACGGTGTTGTCCAGCACCAGCGGGATCTCGGCTTCGTGCGCGATCTTCGCCAGCGCCTCGATGTCGACGATGTTGATCAGCGGGTTGCCCAGCGTCTCGGCGTAGAGCAGCTTGGTGTTGGGTTTTATGGCACGCCTGAAATTTTCGGGATCGTCCGGCGCGACAAACGTGGTCTCGATGCCGAGCTTGTTCAGGTTGACGTGCAGCAGGGTGTGCGTGCCACCGTAGAGCGTGGAGGCCGACACGATGTGGTCGCCGCCGCTGCACAGCGTGAGGATCGCGGTGGCCTCGGCGGCCTGCCCGGTGGCGCAGGCGAGCGCCGAGCGCGCGCCCTCGACCGCCGCCATGCGCTCCTCGAGCACCGCCACCGTGGGGTTGGAGATGCGCGAATAGACGTTGCCGAACGTCTGCAGGTTGAAGAGGCTCGCCGCGTGCTCCGCCGAATCGAACACGAAGGAGGTGGTCTGGTAGATCGGCGCGGCGCGCGCGCCGGTCGCCGGGTCCGGGATCTGGCCTGCGTGGAGACAAAGGGTCTCTATGCCGAACTTGCGGTCAGCCATTACTTTCTCATCCGGAAGCTGGCTCGGATTCTATCGCTGTCTCCACGGCGGGCTTGACCGTAACCCGGACCGCAAGGCTCTGCGTGCCGCCGCCGAGGATCACGCCGCGCATCGGCGTGACGTCGCCGAAATCGCGTCCCCACCCGAGCGTCACGTGGGCGTCGCCGGCGAAGCAGTTGTTGGTCGGGTCGATGTCCACCCAGCCGGCGCGCTCGCCGCAGTAGACCGAAGCCCACGCATGGGAGGCGTCGGCGCCGACCAGGCGCGGCCGCCCGGGCGGCGGCGCGGTGAGGATGTAGCCGCTCACGTAGCGCGCCGCAAGCCCGATCGCGCGCAGGCAGCCGATCATCAGGTGCGCGAAGTCCTGGCACACGCCGCGCCGTTCCTTGAGCACCTGCCTGAGCGGCGTCGACACGCTGGTCGCGGTGCGGTCGAAGGTGAAGTCCTTGTGGATGCGCCGCGCCAGGTCGGCTGCCGCGTCGAGGATGCCGCGCCGCGCGCCGAAGCTCTTCAACGCATAGTCGGTGAGTTCGCGCAGCCGCTCGACGTGCGGCGACTCGTAGAGGAACTCGGCGGGCTCGGCGAGCGGCCGCGCCTCGAGCGAGTGCAGGCGCGCGCGCACCGCTTCCCAGGACAGCTTCGGCGCGCTGCGCCTTTCGCGCGGCCGCGGCTGGACGTTGACTTCGGAATCGGCGCGCACCACAAGCGCCTCGTGCGGCGCCGCGACCAGCAGGTGCACGGTGCGATTTCCGTAGTAGTCCTCGCGCTCGGTGAACTCTCCGGCAGTCGGCTCGACGACGATGTGGTGCTGCTCGCAGGTCTGCCAGGGGAGCGTGCGCGGGGTGAGGTGCAGGAGCTGCTGCGAAAGCACTACGGGCGCGGAGTACCGGTAGTGCGTTTCGTGAACGATGTGCAGCCGCATTACGTGGCGAAGGTTTGCGTGCTCGCTTCGCCGACATGGCTGAAGAAGCGCAGGCTGAGCTGCTCGCCGTGGCGGTAGGCGGCGGCCTGCCAGTCGTCCAGGCGGGCGAGGAGCCGCTCGCTGCCCGGCTGCAGCTCGGCCGCGGGATCGATCTGCAGCAGCCCCCTCAGCGCGCCGTGGAAGTGCTCGTCCCCGAAGTCGCCGAACAGATCCACCAGCCGCTGCGCGTAATCGCGCAGCCCGTGCACCTGGAACGCGACCGAGCGCGGGTTAGCCTCGTCCCGGATCAGGAGGTCGAGCACCGGCATCCATTGCGGGCGCGTCATATAGCGCGCGCGGTAGGTAATGATCGAATCGGCCAGGCGCAGCAGCCAGGTGAGGTCCATCTCGGCTGGGCCGGCGACCGTCTGCTTGAGCGTGGTGCAGAGGCCCTGCAGGCGCTCGAGGCGGCGGCCGATGGAGAGGAAACGCCAGCCCGGGTCGCGCGTCATGCCGTCGAGCGCATAGCCCGATAGCGTGGTGAAGCCGGCGATGGCGAGATCGAGCTCGCCGAGCAGGTCGGAGAAGGCGGCTTTGCGCCCGCGGCGCTGCGTCAGGGCGTGCGTCAGGCGGTTCAGCGTGCGCCAGTTGTCGAGCGACAGGCGCTCGCGCAGGTTGGAGGCGACGCGCATCAGCTGGCGCAGGCCGCTCGCCAGGCCGGGCTGGGTGTCGTCGCTGATCGCGGCGCGCAGCGCGGCCGAAAGCTCTTTGTCGCCCGGATTGGCGCCGCCGGCGGGCAGCACGCCGGCGCGGTGCAGGAGCTCGAGCAGCACCGGCCGAGCGCGCTCGTCGTCGTCCCCCGGCACGTTGTCGCCGAAGCGGCCGAGCGCGACGCGCAGCAGGCGCGCGGTGGCGTCGCAGCGCTCGCAGTAGCGGCCGAACCAGAACAGGTTCTCGACCACGCGGCTCGAGAGATTGGTGCCGGCGCGCACCAGGTCCTGCTCGCCGATCGAGCGGCGCAGCAGACTGAACGTGTTCACCGGGCCGGAGGCGAGCACCCAGGTGTCCTTGCTCGAGCCGCCGCGCTGCATCGAGATGACGCGCGCGTCTGCGGCGCTCGCCACCCGCGTCAGGCCGCCCGGCATGACGAAATAGCCGTTCGGCGTGGCGCAGGCGAACACGCGCAGGCCGATCGCGCGCGCGAGCAGGCGCGGATGCGCGCGGTCCCACACCGGTGCGCGCGACAGGTGCACCAGCTCCTGCGCGACGTAATCGTTCGGGCGCGCGCGCAGCATGCCGACCACGCGCTTGCGGCCGCGCTCGTCGAGGTCTTCGCCGAACATCGGCTCGACGCGCAGCTGCGGAAAGGCGGCCTTGATCACCAGGCGGTGGACGTTGGCGACCACCTGCTCGAGCGCCGCCGGCTCGCCGCACCACCAGGTGGCGACCGAGGGCATCAAGAGATCCTGGCCCAGAATCTTCTTGGCGAGGTTCGGAAGAAAACCAAAAAGCGTGCTCGACTCGAGCAAGTTCGAGCCGAGCGCGTTCGCCACCAGCACGTTGCCGCGGCGCACCGCGTCGACCAGCCCCGGGATGCCGAGCGCGGAATCGCTGCGCAGCTCGAGCGGGTCGCAGTAGTCGTCGTCCTGGCGGCGCAGGATGGCATGCACGCGCCGCAGCCCGGAAAGCGTCTTCAGCCAGACGCAGCCCTCGCGCACCGTGAGATCGTTGCCTTCGACCAGCGGCAGGCCAAGGTAGCGCGCGAGATAGGCGTGCTCGAAGTAGGTCTCGTTGTGCGGCCCGGGGGTCAGCAGCGCGGTGAGCGGAGACCCGCTCATTTCTCCTTCGGGCTGCGGGGCCCAGTGCGCCAAGCTGTCGCGCAGCGTGGCGAAGAACTGCGCGAGGTGCTGCACCTTGAGATCGCGGAACAGCTCCGGGAAGGCACGCGAGATGATGATGCGGTTCTCGAGCGCGTAGCCCGCGCCCGAAGGCGCCTGCGTGCGGTCGTGGAGCACCCACCAGCGGCCGTCGGGCGAGCGCGCGAGGTCCGCGGCGTAGAAGTGCAGCATCACGTCGCCGGGCGCTCTCGCGCCGCGGCAGGGGCGCAGGAAGCCGCCGTGCCCATAGACCAGCGCCGGCGGCAACAGGCCCTCCTTCAGCAGGCGCTGCTCGCCGTAGACGTCGACCAGGATGCGGTTGAGGAGCGCGGCACGCTGCACGATCGCCGCCTCGATCGCGCTCCATTCCTCCTGCGGCAGGATCATCGGCAGCAGATCGAGCTCCCACGGCCTGTCCGCGCCCTGCGGATCGGCGTAGACGTTGTAGGTGACGCCGTTCTCGCGCACCTGGGAGAGCACCGAGTGCAGCCGGTCGCGCATGCGCTCGGCGGGCGCGGCTGCGAGCTCGCCGATCAGCGCCTTCCAGTGCGCGCGCGGCGTGTTCGCCGCCTCGAACAGCTCGTCGTAGCGCTCGCGCGTCAGCGGGTATTCGGAAAGCAGCTCGCGGGACATCGCGCGAGCGAGATTAGCACGCCGAGATTAGCGCCGAAGGTCCAGCGTGAATGGGAAATTCGGGTTGCGCGGCTCGGCGCGCGTTTCGACGCGCCCGGGAGTATGGCCGGTCCTGAAGAAGCGGGCGAGGCGCCGGCCTTCGGCCTCGTACGCGTTCACCGGGAAGGTTTCGTGCGCGCGGCCGCCGGGGTGCGAGACGTGGTACTGGCAGCCGCCGAGCGAGCGGTTCATCCAGCTGTCGACCAGATCGAACACCAGCGGTGCGTGAACCGCAATCGTCGGATGCAGCGCCGAGGGCGGCTGCCACGCGCGGTAGCGCACGCCGGCGACGTACTCGCCGACGTTGCCGGTGGCGGCGAGCGGCACCGCGCGGCCGTTGCAGGTGAGCACGTGACGCTCGTCGACCAGGCCGCTGGCCTTCACCTGCAGCCGCTCGACCGAGGAGTCGACGTAGCGCACGGTGCCGCCGGCCCCGCCTTCCTCGCCCATCACGTGCCAGGGTTCCAAGGCTGCGCGCAGTTCAACCTGAACTGCGCGAGCCGAAAACTCGCCGTAGCGCGGAAACTTGAACTCGAAATGCGGTAAGAACCACTGCGCATCGAGCGGCGTGCCTTGCTGGTTCATTTCCGCGATCACGTCCTCGAAGTCCTGCCAGACGAACCAGGGCAGCATGAAGCGGTCGTGCAGCTCGGTGCCCCAGCGCTTGAGCCGGCCGGGGCGGTAGGGCTTCTGCCAGAAGCGCGCGAGCAGCGCGCGCATGAGGAGCTGCTGGGTGAGCGACATGCGCGCATGCGGCGGCATCTCGAAGGCGCGCATCTCGAGCAATCCCAGGCGGCCGGCTGGGCCGTCCGGCGAGTACAGCTTGTCGATGCAGAATTCCGCGCGGTGCGTATTCCCGGTCGCATCGACCAGCAGATTCCGGAACAGGCGATCGACCAGCCAGGGCGGGCAGTGCGAGCGGGTCTGCCGTTCCAGCTCCCGGAAGGCGATTTCGATCTCGTAGACCGAGTCGTTGCGCGCCTCGTCGATGCGCGGCGCCTGGCTGGTCGGGCCGACGAACATCCCCGAGAAGAGATACGAGAGCGAGGGGTGGTTGTGCCAGTAGGCGAGCAGGCTCGCGAGCAGGTCGGGGCGGCGCAGGAACGGCGAATCGGCGGCGCTCGGCCCGCCGAGCGCGAAGTGGTTGCCGCCGCCGGTGCCCGAGTGCCGGCCGTCGAGCATGAACTTCTCGGTGGTGAGGCGCGTCTGCCGCGCTTGCTCGTAGAGGAACTCCGTGTTCGCCACCAGGTCGCTCCAGCTCGCCGCCGGGTGCACGTTGACCTCGAGCACGCCGGGGTCGGGTGTGATGCGAAACGATTCGAGCCGCGGGTCCTTCGGCGGCTCGTAGCCCTCCAGCACCAGCGGGAAGCCGAGGTCCGCGGCGGTGGCCTCTATCGCGGCGACCAGCTCGAGATAGTCCTCGAGCGCTTCCACCGGCGGCATGAAGACGTAGAGCACGCCGTTGCGCGGCTCAGCGCAGAGCGCCGTGCGCGTGATCCTGGCGGCCGATTCGAAAGGTCCGGGCCTGGCTTCCCCGGCGGCAGCCGAAATGGCCCTTTGAAAATGTATTTGCTGATGAGGCGGTAGAGCGGGAAATCGCTGCATCGGATCGGGGGCGTGCAGCGTGGGACGGTCGCCGGCGGCGGCCCAGGGCAGTGAATCGAGCGGCAGGCGATAGCCCATCGGCGAATCGCCGGGGATGAGATAGCAGCGCTCGGCGCGCAGAAACCATGCGCCGCTTTCCCAACGGATCGAACTTCTCCTGAGAGGCAACACATGGCCGACGGCTTTGTCGAGACCGTGCCTGAACACCTTGCGCAGGCGCGCGCGCTCGAGCGGGTCGTCGAGTCGCGCATCGAACGGATCCACGTTCCCCGGCAGCTTGCGCTCGCGCCAGAGGTAGTACCACGTGTCCTCGTAGGCGGCGAAGACGTGCTTCGGATCGACGCCGATTTTTTCCGATAACGTTTTCAGGAAGGTGGCCGCCTGCGCGGGCGTCGCGCCGTAGTTCGTCGCCTCTTCGGCGAAGAGCGAAGGGTCGCGCCATACCGGCTCGCCGTCCTTGCGCCAGAAGCAGGTGAGCGACCAGCGCGGCAGCTGCTCGCCCGGGTACCACTTGCCCTGGCCGTAGTGCAGAAGGCCTTTCGGGGCGTAACGTTCTTTGAGTTTCTTTAAAAGATTGGAACCGATCAGCCTTTTTCTCGGCCCCATCGCCTCGGTATTCCATTCGGCGCCGTCGCGGTCGTCGATCGAGACGAAGGTGGGCTCGCCGCCCATGGTGAGACGCACGTCGTGCGCCGCGAGGTCGCCGTCGACGCGGCGGCCGAGCGCCTCGATCGAGCTCCACTGCGCCTCGGTGTAGGGCTTGGTGACGCGCGGCGCCTCGCGCACGCGCTCGATCCTCATCTCGTGCGAGAACTCGACCTCGCACTTGTCGGTGAGTCCGGTGATGGGAGAGGCGCTCGACGGCTCGGGCGTGCAGGCGAGCGGGATATGCCCCTCGCCGGCGAGCAGCCCCGAGGTCGGGTCTAGCCCGATCCAGCCCGCGCCGGGCAGGTAGGCCTCGCACCAGGCGTGCAGATCGGTGAAGTCGCGCTCGGGACCGGAGGGGCCGTCGAGGGATTTCACGTCCGCGGTCAATTGGATCAGATACCCAGACACGAAGCGCGCCGCGATGCCGAGATGGCGCAGCAGCTGCACCAGCAACCAGCCCGAGTCGCGGCACGAGCCGCTGGCGAGAGCGAGCGTCTCCTCCGGCGACTGCACGCCCGCTTCCATGCGGATGAGATAGCGCACATCCTTCGCGAGCTGGCGGTTGAGATCGACCAGGAAGTCGTTGGTCTTCTTCGGCGCGCGCGGGATCTCGTCGAGGTAGGCCTTAAAGAGCGGCGTCAGGGGGATTTTTCTTAGGTAAGGCTCCAGTTCAGGAAGCTGCGCAGGGTCGTACTTGAACGGCATGCTCTCGGCATAGGGCTCGAGGAAGTAGTCGAACGGATTGATGACCGACATCTCGGCCACCAGGTCGACCTCGATCGAGAGCTCGTGCGTCTTCTCCGGGAACACGAAGCGCGCGAGCCAGTTCGCCTGCGGGTCCTGCTGCCAGTTGACGAAGTGCTTCTGCGGCGCCACCTTGAGCGAATACGCGAGCACCGGCGTGCGCGCGTGCGGCGCCGGCCTCAGGCGCACGACCTGGGGGCTGAGCGCGACCGCGCGGTCGTAGCGATAGCGCGTGACGTGATTGAGAGCGACGTGGATTGTCATTGCTGCGGCTGCGCCATGACTTGCGCCTGCGCCATCAGCGTCTCGCTGCCGCCGCCGACGCGCACGCCACGCACCGGGCAGGCGTCGAGGTAGTCCGCGCCGACGGCGATCTTGATGTGCGCTTCGCCGACAGCGCAGTCGTGCGCGATGTCGAAGCTGCGCCAGCGATCGCCGACCCAGGCCTCGCACCAGGCGTGCATCGCAACCCCGTGGTTGTTCCTCAAATACATGTATCCGGACACATACCGGGCGGGAACGCCAAGATATCGGCAGCAAGCGATGAAGGCATGCGCGGCATCCGCCGCCGAGCCCCTGCCGTTCTTGGCGTGGATCCCCGCGGCAAGCTCGCGCAGGCCGGCAAGGGTGCCGATCTCGTGCCGGAATCTTTCGGCAAAGGCGGCAAGCGCCTCGTCGGCGCGCGTAAGGCCGGTCGGCCGCAGGAAGAGCAGTGGCGAGAGCGGCGCGCCCGTGAAGTCGGAGGGCTCGTCGAGCACCGCGGCGGTCTCGACGCAGCCTTGCGCCTGGATCGCGATCCCAGTGACCGGCTTGTCTATGGTCAAGACGTGGAGCACGTTGCCGTAGCCGTCGGTCGTGCGCAGCGCCGCCCCGGGCGTCTCGAGCTTCCAGCCGACCACCTTCTGGCGCGTCGTGTCGCGTGGGGTGAGGCGCAGGTACTGCGTCGATAGGCGCACCGGCGAGTCGTATGCATAGCTGAACTGGTGGGTTATCACGTATCTCATTCTGGAACTTGAGCAGTTCTCCTATCGGTATATTTCATACCGCCCCGAGGTAGGCGCGCTGGATGCGCCTGCCAAGCTCGCCGATGTCGTCCAGCACCGCGGTGAGGAACTCGTGCAGGCCGCTCTGGAACACTTCCTCGACGTCGACGTAGGAGAGGCGCGCGTGCAGCTCGTACGCGAGGCGCTTGGCCGCCTCGTCTTTCTGCCCGCGGGTGCGGTCGAGCGCCTCCTTCACCTGGTCGAAGCACGCGGCAAGCGAGCGCGGCATGCGCCGCTCGAGAATCAGGAGCTGCGCCACCTTGATGGGGAAGATCTGGTCGCGGTAAAGCTGGCGGTAGGTCTCGAACGACGACACCGAGCGTAGCAGTGCCGCCCACTGGTAATAGTCAAGCGCGCCGCCAACGTCCTCCACCGAGGGCAGCAGGATGTGGTACTTGACGTCGAGGATGCGCGCGGTGTTGTCGGCGCGCTCGAGGAAGGTGCCCAGGCGCGAGAAATTGAACGCCTCGCCGCGCACGATGGTGCCGTAGGTCACGCCGCGGAAGAGGTGCGAGCGCTCCTTCACCCAGTCGAAGAACTCGGTGGCGCCCGAGCCGGTGACGCGGCTGCGCGGAATGTGGCGCACCTCGATCCAGGTCGCGTTCAGCGTTTCCCACATCTCGGAAGTGATCAGCCAGCGCACCGCGTGAGCGTTCTCGCGCGCCCATTTGAGGCAGCTGTAGATCGAGGAGGGATTCTTCTCGTCGAGCGCCATGAACTCGATCAGCGCGGGAAGGCTGAGCTTGTCGTGGCGCTCTTTGTACAGCTCCTCGGTGCCGGTAATCGAGAGCGGCGCGAGCAGATTCTCGTCCTGCACGTCCTCGGTGCCGAACAGCACCAGGTTGGAGGTGACGCCGAGGATGCGTGCCGTGTTTTCGGCACGCTCCATCTGCCGGCTCATCCAGTAAATGCGGTCCGCGACCCTCGAGAGCATGGTCGGAATTCAGGGACAAACCGCGTTTTTCTGCCGATCCCCTCGGGGGTCGCTTCCCCCCTCGTCAAGGAGGCGACAAGACGAAAACGTGGTCTGTCCCTGTTTCTTCAGTCGACGACCCATGTGTCCTTCGTGCCGCCGCCCTGCGACGAATTCACCACCAGCGAGCCTTCCTTCAGCGCCACGCGCGTGAGGCCGCCGGGCACCAGCTTCGCCTCCTTGCCGGAAAGCACATAGGGCCGCAGGTCGACGTGGCGCGGCGCGATGCCGTCCTCGACGAAGGTCGGACAGGTGGAAAGCGAAAGCGTCGGCTGCGCGATGTAGTTGGCGGGATTCGCCTTGATGCGCGCGCGGAAGGCGTCGATCTCCGACTTCTTCGCCGCGGGGCCGATCAGCATGCCGTAGCCGCCGGAGCCCTGGACCTCCTTCACCACGAGCTCGGGGATTTTTTCCAGCACAAAGTCGAGGTCCTGCGGCCGCTTGCATTGCCAGGTCGGCACGTTCTGCAGGATCGGCTCCTCGTGCAGATAGAAGCGGATCATCTCCGGCACGTACGGATAGGTCGACTTGTCGTCCGCGACGCCGGTGCCGATCGCGTTAGCGAGCGCGACATTGCCGGCGCGGTACACCGAGAGCAGCCCCGGCACGCCGAGCAGCGAGTCCTGGCGGAAGGCGAGCGGGTCGAGGAAGGCGTCGTCGATGCGGCGGTAGATAACGTCGACGCGCTGCGGGCCGCTCGTCGTGCGCATGTGAAGGAAGCCATCCTTCACGAACAGATCGCCGCCCTCGACCAGCTCGACGCCCATCTGCTGCGCGAGGAAGGCATGCTCGAAATAGGCGCTGTTGTGCTGGCCCGGCGTCAGCACGGCGACCACCGGATCGCGCGACGCAGGCGGGGCCGCGGCGCGCAGCGTCTCGAGCAGGAGGCCCGGGTAATGCTCGACCGGGTGGACGTGCTGGCGCGCGAAGAGCTCCGGAAAGAGCCGCATCATCATCTTGCGGTTCTCGAGCATGTACGACACCCCTGAGGGCGTGCGCAGGTTGTCTTCGAGCACGTAGTACTTGCCGTCCTCGTGGCGCACGAGGTCGATGCCCGCGATGTGCGAGTACACGCGGTTCGGCAGCTCGAGGCCGAGCATCGCCACCTGATAGGCCTCGTTGGTCAGCACCTGCGCGGCGGGAATCACGCCCGCCTTGAGGATTTCCTGACCGTGGTAGACGTCGTGGAGGAAGCGGTTGAGCGCCGCGACGCGCTGGCGCAGCCCGCGCGCCAGCTCGTTCCACTCGGCGTGCGGAATGACGCGCGGAATGGTGTCGAACGGAATGAGGCGTTCGGCGCCGGCGTTGTCGCCGTACACCGCGAAGGTGATGCCGACGCGATGGAACAAGAGGTCGGCTTCGCGCCGCTTTTCGGCGACGCGCTCGGCGGGGGTCTCGGCAAGCCAGTCGGCGAGCGCGCGGAAATGCGCGCGCACCTCGCCGTCGGCGGCTCGCATCTCGTCGTATTGCCCGCGTCCCAAACAGTCTCCCGTGATGGCAAAAGGCAAAGCAACGCCCATGCCAAAACTATGTGGCTTCTGCTAGGGGATTTAGCCTACTCCGCCCGGACACGGCGCACCAGCCCGGCGCAGCCGCACCGTTTAGGTGCCCAAGGGGGCCTCGGCGCTGTCTTTCGTCGCGGCGCGGCGGTACTCGGAAGGCGGCACGCCGACCTGGTTCAGGAAGAAGCGCGTGAAGTTGCTTTGCGCCGAGAAACCGAGCTCGGCCGACACTTCGGCGATCTTGCCCTGCCCCGAGGACAATCGCGAGATCGCGGTCTCGACGCACAGCATGTCGAGGTAGGCGCGCGGCGAGAAGCCGGTGCAGAGCTGGAACAGGTCGTAGAAGCGCGAGCGCGAGAGCCCGACCTGGCTCGCGAGCTGGTCCATGTTGAATTCCTTGTTCGGCCGCGCGCGCAGCAGCGCGATCGCGCGCCGGATGCGGCTGTCCTCGAAACGCGAGCCGCGCCACGCCGGGGCCGAAGCGCGGCGCCGCGCGAGGTAGGTCTCGACGATCGAGAGCAGCAACTCCTGCAGCAGGAAGTCGAGGCGCTCCGCGGATACAAAACGGTCGTTCAGCACTTCCACCGCTAACGTGTCGGCGAGGCGCCGGATGCGCGGCGTGATCGGCTCGCGCGCCTGGCTGAACGGCGGCTCGCCCTGCACAAAGACCGCCGGGAAGCTCGTGCGCAGCCAGTCGCTGGCGGCATGCAAGGCGAGCACGCGCGTGGCGGCGGGGGCGCTGTAGCTTTCGGTGGGATTGAGAAACACGAGATCGGTGTTCCCGGGCTGCATGAGGATCGCGGGATCGGCCTGCGCGCCGCTGGCCTCGCCGGCGGCGAGGTCGCTCAGCACCAGCCTGCCGAACCGCCCCTCGAGTATTCGCACGAGCCCCCCCATAGCGCAGAGGATACCTCAGCCGGGGTTTAGTAGGCCAGCCAGCGCGGGCGCTTTGCCGAAATTATCTTGGTGTTAACGCCCACCCAGTTCAAGCCGCCGAACAGGCGGCCATGCTCGATCTTCACGCAGCGGTCTAGAACTGTTTCTAGACCTGCGGCGCGCGCCTTTGCTGCGGCGCTTTCATTGCGCACGCCCAGTTGCTGCCACAGCACCTTGGCGCCAATGGCGATCGCATCCTCCGCGATCGGCATAACGTCCGCGCTCTTTCGGAATATGTCGACGAGGTCGACCTTCTCGGGGATGTCGCGCAGCGAGCGGTAGCACTTCTCGCCCAGGACCTGCTCGTACTTCGGATTCACCGGGATCACCCGGTAGCCGTGCTCCTGCATGTATTTGGCAGCGAAGTAGCTCGGGCGGTACCAGTCGGCCGACAGCCCGACCACGGCGATGACGCGGCTTTCCTTCAGGATGCGGCGCAGGGTGTTGATGTCATCCATCTTGCGGCCACTATAATCGAAAGCATGTTCGTCGAAGAGCGCATGTACCGGCTGAAAATCGGCGCCGTGCCCGAGTACTTGAAGCACTACCAGGAGTCGGGCATGGCGGTTCAACTGAAGCACCTGCCGCACATGGTGGGCTACTACTTCACCGAGGTCGGCGGCCTGAACATGGTGGTGCACCTGTGGGCCTACGACAGCCTCGACCAGCGCGACAAATGCCGCGCAGCGATGCAGGCCGACCCGGCCTGGCAGGCCTATCTCGCCAAGACCCGGCCGCTGATGGAGACGCAGGAGACGCGCATGATGAAATGCGCGCCGTTCTTCGTCGAACGTCTGAAGAAGATGCTTGCGGCAGTGAAGTAGGGATGCCCGTTCATCCGCAGGTCGCAGCATTGCTCGAAGCGGCCGCGCGTTCGCCGCTGCCCACGCTGGACCAGGTATCCCCGTTCGTGGCGCGGCGGCTCTACGCCGAGCGTTGCAAGGCGGTAAGGCCGAAGACCATCCCCGATGCGCAAACGCGGCTGTTGCTCGCGCCGCCGGGCATCCCGATCCGCTCCTATCGGCCGGCGGCGGCGGCGAAAACCGACGTGCTGCCCGCGCTCGTGTACTTCCACGGCGGCGGCTGGACGATCGGCGACCTGGATACGCACGACGTGCTGTGCCGGCAGCTCGCCAACGGTGCGCGCTGCGAGGTGTTCTCGGTTGAATATCGTCTCGCGCCGGAAGCGCCGTTCCCGGCGGCGGTCGACGATTGCATCGCCGCGACCGATTTCGTTTCAAGGAATTCGAAATCAGACCGGATCGCCGTGGGCGGCGACAGCGCCGGCGGCAATCTCGCCGCGGTCGTTGCGCTGCACGCACGGGACGCCGGCGGGCCGGCGCTTTGCTTCCAGCTCCTCATCTACCCCGCAACGGATCAGAACCTGGAGACCGAATCGCTCGCCCGCAATGGCCGCGATTACCTGCTGACGCGGCCCCTGATGGAGCGTTTTCGCGCGCACTACCTGCCGCGGCCGGCCGACTACGCCGACTGGCGTGCCTCGCCCGCTCTCGCGAAGAGCCACGCAGGCCTGCCGCGGGCCTTCGTGCTGACCGCGGGCTTCGATCCGCTGCTCGACGAGGGACGGCAATACGCGGAGCTGCTCGCGCGGGCGGAAGTCGAGGTGGCGTACCGCGACTATCCCGACATGGTCCACGGCTTCATCCTGATGGGCGGCGTGCTCGACAACGCCAACGCCGCGGTGGCCGAGTGCAGCGCGCAGCTGCGCCGTGCTTTTGACAAGGTTACGGCATGAAATCCGATCTGAAGACCCGCCACGGCGGCAAGATCCTGGCCGATGCGCTAGCCGCGCAGGGCGTGAAGCTTGCCTTCGGCGTCCCCGGCGAGAGCTACCTGCCGGTGCTCGACGGCCTGCACGATCTGCAGGATCGCCTGCGCTTCATCATCTGCCGCCAGGAAGGCGGCGCGTCCTACATGGCCGAAGCGTTCGGCAAGCTCACCGGCGAGCCCGGCGTGCTGTTCGTGACGCGCGGCCCCGGCGCCACGAACGGCGCGATCGGCGTGCACACCGGCCTGCAGGATTCGACGCCGATGGTCGTCTTCATCGGCCAGGTGCCCAACGAATTCGCCGAGCGCGAAGCGTTCCAGGAGATCGACTACCGGCGCATGTATGGGCAGATCGCGAAGTGGGTCGCACAGATCGACCGCGTCGAGCGCATCCCCGAGTACGTGAGCCGGGCCTTCCATACCGCGGTCGCCGGCCGGCCGGGGCCGGTGGTGCTCGCGCTGCCGGAAGACACGCTGTTTACCGAGGCGGCTGTCGCCGACGTTCCCAAGCACCACGTCGTTCGCCCCGCGCCGTCGCCGCAGGCGATCCAGGAGCTCGATCGATTGCTGAAGGCTGCTCAGAAGCCTTTTGTCGTGCTCGGCGGCGGCGGATGGGACCGCGCCACGGCGAAGAAGCTCCAGGGGTGGATCGAGGGCAATGGGCTCCCGGTCGGCACCTCCTTCCGCTGCCAGGACCTGTTCGACAACCGCAGCCCGAACTACGCCGGCGACGTCGGCATTGGCATCAATCCGAAGCTCGCCGAGCGCGTCAAGGGCGCCGATGTGCTGCTGGTGATCGGCGCGCGGCTGGGCGAGATGACGACGAGCGCGTACACGCTGGTCGAAGCGCCGGTGCCGCAGCAGACGCTGATTCACGTGCATGCCGGCGCGGAGGAGCTCGGCCGCGTCTATCGCCCGGCGCTCGCGATCAATTCGGGGATGAAGCAGTTCGTCGACGCTTTGAAAGACGTCACGTTCAACAGCGCGTCATGGAAAGCGCAGGCGGAAGAAGCGAGAAAGCAATTCCTTGAATGGACCGAGCCGCGGCCGATGCCCGGCCCGGTGCAGTACGGCGAGATCATCCGCTGGCTGTCGGAACGGCTGCCGGAAGACACGATCGTCGCGGGCGGCGCGGGCAATTTCGCGGGCTGGCTGCACCGGCATTTTCGCTACAAGGGTTTTCGCACCCAGCTCGGCTCGACCAACGGCTCGATGGGCTACGGCTATCCCGCCGCGGTGGCGGCGAAGCTGGCCGAGCCGAAGCGCACGGTATTCGCGCTCTGCGGCGACGGTGACTTTCTCATGACCGGGCAGGAAATCGCGACCGCGGCGCAGTACGGCGCGAACTTTGTCGCCCTGGTGGTCAACAACGGCCTCTACGGCACGATCCGCATGCACCAGGAACGCGAATACCCGGGTCGCGTCTACGGCACCGAGCTGCGCAATCCGGATTTTGCCGCGTACGCGCGCGCTTTCGGCGGCCATGGTGAAACGGTCGAGCGCAGCGCGGATTTCGCTCCCGCTTTCGAACGCGCCGCGGCTTCCGGGAAGCCGGCGATCATCGAACTGAAGATCGATCCGGACGCGATCACGCCCGCGACGACCCTGAGCGCAATCCGAGAGAAATCGCTTAAGTCAAAGCAATGAACTTCTCGTCGTCCTGCTGGGCGCGCTCGAACTTGAGGAACTCGTAATAGCCGCAGCGCGGGCTGTCCGGATAGTCGCGGCACACGCCGGGTCGCGCCGCGTACACAGTGCACTTGCGCGTCTTCTGGTCGAGGAAGGTGCAGACCGACTTGAAGATGCGGTCCTGGCGGTGGCGTAGCTCGCGCACCTTCTCCTTGGCGTCGTACTTCGTGAACCGCTCCTCGGCCTCGCGGTAGGACAGCTCGAAGTGTTTCGCCAGGCGCTCGATATCGCGCGCCGTGACTTCGATCTCGGGATAGCTGCAGCAGTAGGCGGGGCACTTCGAGCACGAGTACTTTGGTTTCGTGCGTACCGCGATTGGAAAGACCTTGCCGTTCTTCATGATTCCTTCAGCGAGGCAAGGATTCTACGCGAGCGGCGCGGAAATAATCACCTTAACCCTTTCGTCTAGCGGATTCGTTTCATGCGTTGGATCACTTCACGAAAGGGAAGGCATGGGAACGCTAAGAGCAGTCGTAGTTGCCGCAGCGACATTCACGGCCGCCACGCAAGCGCTGGCGTATGGCCGGTTGGCCGAGATCTCGGTTTATGACCGCAGCGAAGGCCGCTGGCTGCAGGTCTACCGTCATGAGGGCCGAGCCTACGTGGCGGGCAAGCCGGGCCACGAGTACCAGATTCGGGTCGCCAGCCGTCTGCGGGAGGATCTGCTCGCCGTCATGTCCGTCGATGGCGTCAACGTGATTACCGGCCAGACCGCCCATCCTTCGCAAAGCGGCTACGTGCTCTCGCCGCGCGGCGCGCTCGATGTCCAGGGCTGGCGTAGGAGCCTCGCGCAGACCGCCGCGTTCTACTTCACTGCGCTGCCCGACTCCTACGCGGCCCGCACCGGTCGGCCGGATGACGTCGGGGTGATCGGCATCGCGCTCTTCCGCAGGAAGCAGGAACCGCGGCCCATGGCGCCGATCGCACCGGAAGCCTCCCGGTCAAGGGGTGCGGAGGAGCGCGACGCGGGACTGGGAACCGGGCATGGCCGCCATGAGCATTCTCCCGCCGTCCATGTGAACTTCGAGCGCGCGACGAGCGCGC
Source organism: Burkholderiales bacterium (assembly GCA_035649875.1). Lineage (GTDB taxonomy): Bacteria > Pseudomonadota > Gammaproteobacteria > Burkholderiales > SG8-39 > SCGC-AG-212-J23. The sequence continues at coordinate 19,191 of DASRIR010000233.1, forward strand.
CGGCGGAAGTGATCACGCTCTATTACGACAGCCGCGCCAATCTGGTGGCGCGCGGCGTGATCCGCGAGCCGCTGCACGTTGCGCCGCGGCCGCGGCCCTTCCCCGGATTCGTTCCCGACCCCCAGGGGTAAACTGTGGATGAATGGAGGCGCCGGATGAAGAGCTCATGCTCGCCTATGGCCAGGGCGACGCCGGGGCCTTCGAGACGCTGTACAAGCGCCACCGCGGGCCGCTTTATCGGTTCATGGTGCGTGCGCTCAAGCACCGGTCCGCCGCGGAGGAGCTGTTCCAGGAAGTCTGGATCCGCGTGATCGAGTCGCGCAGCCGGTACGCGCCGCAGGCGCGCTTCACCACGTGGCTCTACACCATCGCCCACAACCTGCTCGTGGACCACTGGCGCAAGAAAGGGCTCAGCCTCGCTTCCCTGGATGCGGAGGACGTGGCCGTGGAAAGCGCGAACCCCGCGCGACGGGCCGAGGGGCGCGAAGCGCTCGCCCGCCTGCTGCAGGCGATCGAAGCGCTGCCGCCGGCGCAGCGCGAAGCCTTCCTGCTGCACGAGGAATCCGGCCTCACGGTCGCCGAGATTGCCGCGGCAACCGGGACCAACGAGGAGGCGGCGAAGAGCCGCCTGCGGTACGCAATGGCCAAACTGAAAGCCGTCGTCGATGAGTGACGAGCAAAAAATCTCGCAGCGCTATCGCGAGCTGTCGCGCGAGGAGCCGCCGCCTCGCCTCGACGATGCGATCCTCGCCGCTTCACGCCGCGCGGTGCAGACGCGTCCCGCGCCGCTCGTCGTGCCGAGCGGGCGGCTGCGCTGGTACTTCCCGCTCGCCGCGGCCGCAGTCATCGTCCTGGCCGTTGCCGTCACGATTCACGTTGAACGCCAGCGGTCGGACCTGGAGGTCGCGGAGGCACCTGCCTCCCCGCCGCCGCCGGCACGGGAAGCACAGGACAACCTTTATGTCCCCGATCCGAAACCCGCGCCCGCACCGGCGCCCGCCCGTCCGCCCGCTTCCGATGCGGGCGAGCTGGGCGCCAAGCGCGATGCCGAGCGCCTCGCGGACCTGCAGAAGTCGCAGCAGGCGCCGGCAGCACCGCCCGCCGCCGCGCCCCCGCCTGCCGCATCCGCCCCTGCACCGGCGCAGGATGCCGTCAGCGGGATGCGCGAATCCCGGCGCGCCGACGAGGCTGCGCCGCAGGCACGCATGGAGGCGCGGAGCGCGATGCGCCAGCAGGCGACAATTGGGGCAGCTTCGGCGTTTGCGGCAGCGTCTCCTGAGCAATGGCTGCAGGGCATCGACGACCTGAAACGGCAGGGCCGGCACGACGAAGCCGAACGCGAGCTCGCGGAATTCCGCAAGCGCTATCCGGACTACCGCATTCCCGAGGCGATTCTCGAGAAGTTCGAGAAACGCTAACTACTGGATCACCTCGTCGGCGCGCGCCAGCACTGATTGCGGAATAGGGATTCCGAGCGCCTTCGCGACCTTGAGATTGATCACCAGTTCGAACTGCGTCGGCTGCTCGATCGGTAATTCCGCCGGCTTGGCGCCTTTGAGGATCTTGTCGACGTAGGCGGCGGCGCGGTAGTGCATGGCCACATGGTTGGGGCCGTAGGTCAAGAGCATGCCGTATGCGGCGTTGCGCGTCTGGTGCGCGGCGACAAGCTTGTGCGTCACCGAGAACTCGGCGATTGCGCGCACGTGTGCTTCGAGCAGCGCGTCGCTCAGGACGATCATGGCGTCCGGGCGCTTCTGCGCGAGCGCCTTGAGCGCGGGCTCGATTTCCTCCGCCCGCCGCGCCTCAAAAGAATGAACCGTAATGCGCAGGCGCTTCGCCGCCGCCTGCGTCTCCTTGAATTGGATGACGCGTTCCGGGACGTCCGGATTCCATAGCACCGCCACATCGCTCATGTTCGGCAGGATCTCTTTGAGGATCTCGAGGCGCTTTCCGCCCAGTTGCGGGGACAGGGTGGTCAGGCCGGTGATTCTTCCCCCGGGACGCGCCAGGCTGTCTGCCAAGCCGCCACCCACGGGGTCGCCTGCCCACGCCATGACGATGGGCACGTTTCGCGTCGCCTTTCGGGCGACCCGCGTGACATGCGAACCGCCCGTGACTAGGACATCCACGGGAATCGCCGCGAGCTCGGCCGCGAGCTGTGGCAGGCGCTCGAGCTTTGCGTCGGCGTAACGCATCTCGAGCCTGAGGTTGCGACCCTCGACATACCCAAGGTCGCGCAAGCCCTTGCGGAGCTGCTCAAGACGTGCGGCGTACGCGCCCGAGGAAACTGCGGTGAGTACGCCGACTGTCACGAGCTTGCCCTGCGCACAGGCGGCCGCAGCACACATCCACAGGGCGGCAACGAGCGCGAAGCGCGTCACCGGCCCGCGCATCAGTGGTGCAGGATCTTGGAGAGGAACAGTTGCGCGCGCTCGGAGCGCGGGGTGCCGAAGAAATCGTCCTTCTTCGCGTCCTCGACGATGCGGCCCGTGTCCATGAAGATCACGCGGTGCGCGACCTTGCGCGCGAACCCCATCTCGTGCGTCACCACCATCATGGTC
>DASRIR010000234.1:0-2694 GCA_035649875.1 Burkholderiales bacterium
GGGGAACCAGGTGGTGAACCTCACCGGCGGGCCGTACCAGCACCAGAAGTACAAGGCGCGCATGCACGTGGTGTTCACGAACAAGAACGTCACCTGCCAGTACCGCGCGGTCGGCCATCCGATCGCGGTCGCGCTCACCGAAGGCATCGTCGATCTCGCCGCGCAGAAGCTCGGCATGGATCCGGCCGAGTTCCGCCGCAAGAACCTCATCCCCGACGACGCGTATCCGTACACGTCGCCCGTGGGCCTCAAGATGGAGAAGCTTTCGCACCACAAGGCTCTCGATCTGCTTTTGAAAACGATGAAGTACACCGATTTGCGTGCGGAGCAGTCCCGGTTACGGAAGCAAAAGGTGTACAGGGGGATCGGCCTCGCGGCGATGATCGAGGTGACCAATCCGTCGCCCGCGTTCTACGGCGTCGGCGGCGCGCGTATCTCGGCGCAGGATGGCGCGACGCTGCGCTTCGAGCCGACCGGCATGGTGAGCGTGATGTGCAGCGTGACCGAGCAGGGGCAGGGCACCGAAGCCATCTTCGCGCAGATCGCGGCGAGCGCGGTCGGCGTCTCGATGAACAAAGTCAGGGTTATTACGGGCGACACGGGTGTCACGCCTTACGGTGGCGGCACCTGGGCTTCGCGCGGCGCCGGCATCGGCGGCGAAGCGGTGTTGCAGGCCGGGCGCGCCCTGCGCGCCAACATGCTCGATGTCGCCGCGCACGTGCTCAAGCTGGAGAAGGCCGAGCTCGACATCGAGAAGGACCACGTCATCAACCGGCTTACGCGCGAGCCGAAGCTGCCGCTCGCCGAGCTCGGCCGCATCGCGTACTTCCGCCCCGACACGCTGCCGACGGATTTCCAGTCCGAGCTCACCGTGACGCGGCACTACACGCCGCGGCAGTACGGCTTCACCTTCACCAACGGCATCCAGGCCTCGCTCGTCGAGGTGGATCCAGACACTGGCTTCGTGAAGCTGCTCAAGCACTGGTGCGTCGAGGACTCGGGCACGGTGATCAATCCGATGCTGGTCGACGAGCAGATCCGCGGCGGCGTGGTGCAGGGCATTGGCGCGGCGCTCTACGAAGAGTGCCTCTACGGGCCCGACGGCCAGCTCCTGAACGGCAACATGGCCGACTACCTCGTACCGATGTCGGGCGAAATGCCGGACATCGTTTGCGCGCACATCGAGACGCCCACGCTGCAGTCCCAGCTCGGCGCCAAGGGTGTGGGCGAGGCCGGCACCGCCGGCGCGCCCGCCGCGGTCATGAACGCCATCAACGATGCGCTCGCGCCGCTCAACGCGCGCGTCACGCGCATGCCTTTCACTCCGGAACGGATCCTTCAGGCGCTGGGCAGGGTGTGAAGGACAGCCGGGTTTCATCCGCCATTGCCCACTGGGCGCCGCGCTTCGTTTCGAACGGCGTGCTGCTCGCCGACTTCGAGGACGTTACCGGCTCGCTCGAGGGCTGGGAAGACTGGTGCGCGGCATGGAGCGCACGCGCCAAGGTGCACGAGGATCTGGGACGCGATGAGCTCGAGCGGGGTCACAACCTCACCGCCGGAGAACACCTCATTCGCGCGGCGATCTATTACCACTTCGCCAAGTTCGTCTTCGTGCAGGACCAGAAGCAGATGCGCGCGGCGCACATGAAGGCGGTCGAGTGCTATCGCGAAGGCGTGGTCCACGCGCGGCCGCCCGGTGATCGGGTGGCGATGCCTTTCGAGGGCAAGACGATCTACGGCGTGCTGCGCAAGCCTGCGGGCGCCAAGCCGCCGGTGCTGATCATGGCGCCGGGGCTCGACTCGACGAAGGAGGAGATCCACGCCTACGAGGAGCCGTTCCTCGCGCGCGGCATCGCGGTGCTCGCGATCGACGGACCGGGGCAGGGGGAGGCGGAGTACGAGATCCCGATCTGCGGCGACTACGAGCGCGCAGCGAAAGCGGTGGTCGACTGGATCGAGACGAGAAGCGACTTGAATGCAACACAGGTCGCGATCTGGGGCGTGAGCCTGGGCGGCTACTATGCGCCTCGCGCTGCAGCATACGAAAAGCGCGTCAAGGCCTGCATCGCGCTTTCGGGGCCGTTCGAGTGGGACCGCATCTGGGACGGCCTTCCGGAGCTGACGCGCGAGACTTTCCGGGCTCGCAGTCACTCTAAAGATGAAACGCAGGCTCGATCGGTGGCAAAAACCCTTACGATGAAAGCCGCCGCGCCGAAGATCACCTGCCCGATCTTCATCGTCACCGGCCGGCAGGACCGGCTGGTACCGGCGTCGCACGCGGAACAGCTCGCCAAGGCGGTCTCCGGCCCGGTCGAGCTGCTGGTGGTCGAGGACGGCGGGCACAATGCGAACAACCGCCCGTACCGCTACCGCAGCCGCACCGCGGACTGGCTGGCGGCGCAGTTCGGGTTACCGAGAGTTTGAGGAGGAAGAACCGATGAGAGTACTTGTCACCGCCCTGGCGCTGGCGGTTGGCGCGGTCCAGGCGCAAACCTATCCGAGCAAGACGGTGCGCTTCATTTCCGGCGTGACCCCGGGCAGCGCATCCGACACGATGGCGCGCATTCTGGCGGAGAAGCTTTCCGAGCGGCTCGGCCAGCCGGTGATCGTCGAGAACCGCCTCGGCGCGGGCGGCCTGGTCGGCGCCAAATGGGTCGCGACGCAGGAGCCCGACGGCCACAACATCATGATGTA
>DASRIR010000235.1:0-2463 GCA_035649875.1 Burkholderiales bacterium
CACGACCAGGTGGAGGCGATGACCATGGGCGATCGCATCTGCATCATGCACGGCGGCAAGGTGGCGCAGATCGGCGCGCCGCTCGAGGTCTACCGCAACCCGGCCGACCTTTTCGTCGCTTCGTTTCTCGGCAGCCCGCCGACCAATCTCATCCCTTCGCGCTTCAACGGCGAAGCCCTGCACGTCGGCGAGGCAACGCTGCGGCTGCCACGCAGTTCCGTACAGGAGCCGATCTTCGGCATCCGCCCCGAAGACATCCGCATCGATGGCGCGGCGCCACACACCGAAGGAGAAATCCTCGCGGTCGAGCCACTCGGCGCCGAGACGATTCTGCGCGTGCGCCTGACCGGCATCGCCGCCGACGTGCTGGTGCGCGGGCCGCGCAGCGTGAACGCGAAGGTGGGCGAGCGCGTGCCGCTTGCCTATGACCTTGCGGCTGCGCACCTCTTCGACCCTGCAACCCGGAAACGGATCTGACATGTCAGCACTCACCGTACGCCGCAACTTTCCCCGACCGCCGGAGGCGCTGGTGAAGCGCCTCGCCGAGGCGCCGACGGGCTGGGTGGTCGACGCCAATGGCCGGCGCGGCGCGCTTGATTACCGCATCCGGCCACTCACTCGCGCGCAGCGCTTCTGCGGCGTGGCGCTCACCGTTTGGAGCCGCGCGCGCGACAACCTCACGCCGTACGCCGCGATCCAGTTCGCAAGACCGGGCGATGTGATGGTGATCGCCGCCGACGCCTACGAGGAAGCGAGCGTGGTGGGCGACATCCTGGTCGGCATGGCGAAAAACCAGGGCGTGCGCGCGTTCGTCACCGACGGCATGGTGCGCGATATCGATGGGCTGAACGCGGTCGGCATCCCGATTTTCGCGCGCGGCCTGTCGCCGAACTCCCCGTCCAAGGACGGCCCCGGCACCATCGGCCTGCCCATCACGCTCGGCGGCGCAGCGGTTGACGCGGGCGACGTCGTGGTCGGCGACCAGGACGGCGTGGTGATCGTCAAGCGTGACGCGCTGGAAGGCGTCGTCGCCGCGCTGGCCGAGATCAAGGCGAAGGAAGAAAAGATGGAGAAGCTGGTGGCCGCAGGCGCGAAGCTGCCGCCCGGTCTGGAGCAGGTGATCGCCGATAAGGGCGTGCGCTACGTTGACTGACATGCGCAAGGTTCTCTACCTCTCGCACGCTACTCGAGAGGTCTACGCGATCATCCGCGAGGCGGTGCCGCCGGGATTCGAGCTGCTCACCCTGGAGCGCGACAGCGACGAGGAGCGCAGGCAGAAGCTCGCGGATACGCCGATCGTCATTGTCGCGGCCACGCCGTTCCGCAGGCCGCTCATCGAGGCTGCAGCCAAGCTCGAACTGGTGCACCACCAAGGCGTAGGCTGGCAAGACACCACGGACCACGCGCTCTTGAAGAGCCGCGGCATTCCACTTGCCTTCACGCCGGAAGGCACGACGATCGGGGTCGCCGAGCACACCGTGCTGCTCATCCTCGCTGCGCTCAAGCGGCTCCCGTATGCGGATTCGGAGCTCCGCCAGGGCCGCTTCCACATCAATGCGCTGCGGCCTGTGTCGCGCGAGCTGATCGGCCTGACCGTCGGCTATCTGGGCATGGGCAGGATCGGGCAGGCGGTCGCCGAGCGCCTGGCGCCGTTTGGCACGCGCGGGATTTTCTGCGACCCGCAGGTCACTTCTCATCCCAGACTCGAGCCTCGCACGCTGCACGGCGTGATCGCCGAGGCCGACGTGCTCACGCTTCATCTGCCGCTCACGCCGGAGACTCGCCACCTGATGAACCGCGAGAATCTCGCGCGGATGAAGGCCGGCTCGTATCTCATTAATACGGCGCGCGGCGGCCTTGTGGATGAGCGGGCATTGCTGGAAGCGCTGCAAAGCGGCCGGCTCGCCGGCGCGGCGCTCGACGTTTTCGAGGAGGAGCCGGTGCGCGCCGGGCATCCGCTCGCGGCCTTGCCTAACGTCGTGCTCACACCGCATATCTCGGCCGGCACCCGCGATGCGCTCGCCACCAAGATGAAGGCGATCTTCTCCAACGTGCAGCGGTTCTATCGCGGCGAGCCGCTCGCCAACCGGGCGTTCTGATGAAAGAAAACCTCGTCGCCGCGCTGCAGGAGGACATCGTTCTCGGCCGCCTCGCGCCGGGGGCGCGGCTGGTCGAGGAAGAGCTCACCGAACGGTTTCACACCAAGCGGCATGTGCTGCGCGAGGCCTTCATCGAGCTCGAGCGCTTCGGGCTGATCGAGCGCCGGCCGAACCGTGGCGCGTCGGTGCGCCAGCTCACGCTCGAGGATGTGAACCAGATCTTCGCCGTGCGCGAGATCCTCGAGCGCGCGGCGGCCGCGCAGATCGCTTTCGACCAGAAGCATTATCAAGTCATCGAGGGCGCGCAGAAACGCCACGATGCCGCGGTGGAGGCGGGCGACGCCAAGGCCGTGTTCCGCGCCAA
>DASRIR010000236.1:0-3566 GCA_035649875.1 Burkholderiales bacterium
TGGCTGGTTCCGCCCGCCGCGCTGTGCATACACCTCTGCATCGGCATGGCCTACGGATTCTCCGTATTCTGGAAGCCGCTCGAGGGGGCATTGACGAGCGCGGATGGATCGCAGGTCCTCCCTAGCTGCTCGGCTGGCGCGATGACGTTTGTCGAGAAGGGAGCGGCAACTCTGCGCGCGCTCTTTGCGACGGACTGCAACTGGAGCCAGTTCGGTCTCGGCTGGATGTACACGTTCTTCTTCGTGATGCTCGGTCTTTCGGCTGCGACGTGGGGTGGCTGGCTCGAGCGCGCGGGTCCGCGCAAGGCGGGCGTCGTTTCCGCGATATGCTGGTGCGGCGGCCTCTTGATCTCGGCGCTCGGCGCACATGCCCACCAGCTTTGGCTGATGTGGGTCGGCTCGGGGATCATCGGCGGCATCGGGCTCGGACTGGGCTACATCTCGCCCGTCTCGACCCTCATCAAGTGGTTCCCGGACCGCCGCGGCATGGCGACCGGCATGGCCATCATGGGCTTCGGCGGCGGCGCCATGATCGGCTCGCCGCTCGCGACCCTGCTCATGAATTCTTTCAAGACGCCGACGGATCCCGGCGTCTGGCAGACGTTCATCGCGATGGCGGCGATCTACTTCGTGTTCATGCTGATCGGAGCGTTCGGCTACCGCCTGCCACCCCCGGGCTGGCGTCCGGACGGCTGGACTCCTCCGTCCAACGAGAATGCCATGATCACGGCGAGGAATGTGCACTTGGGAAATGCGCACAAGACACCACAGTTCTGGTGCTTGTGGCTCGTGCTTTGCCTCAACGTGTCGGCCGGGATCGGCATCATTGGCGCGGCCTCGCCCATGCTGCAGGAGACATTCGGCGGCGCGCTCTTCGGTGAGCCGCAGATCGGATTCGATCAGTTCGGCGGTGAGCAGAAAAAGCTGGCGGCGGCGGTCGGAGCAGGCTTCGTAGGTCTCATCTCGCTCTTCAACATCTTCGGCCGCATCGTATGGGCCTCGTCCTCGGACAAGCTCGGGCGCAAGCTCACGTATTTCATCTTCTTCACCCTTGGCGCGGCCCTGTATGCAGCGGCGTCGTTCGCCGCAGCCTGGCAGGCGGTGGCGCTTTTCGTTGTCGCTTTCTGCATCATCGCCTCCATGTACGGCGGCGGTTTCGCCACTATTCCGGCCTATCTCGCCGATATGTTCGGAACGCAATTCGTCGCCGCCATCCACGGACGGCTCTTAACCGCGTGGTCGACCGCCGGCATCCTTGGCCCCTTTGTCGTCAACTACCTTCACGACAAGCGGCTCGCCGAGCAGGTTCCTGCCGACCAGATCTATGGTCCGATCTTCTATATCCTGGCCGGAATGCTGGTTCTGGGCTGGATCGCCAATCTTCTGGTCCGGCCCGTCAATCCAAAATGGTACATGAGCGATGCCGAAGTGACGGCAGCGCAGGCAACGCTCAGGTCGGTGGCGGCGACAGCACAGACTGGCTCCTTCGGCATCGGCAAGGGCGGGCTAGACGCCAAGGCCGCGCTGTTCTGGCTGCTCGTTGGCATCCCCCTTGCGTGGGGCGTCTGGAACACGGTCGAAAAAACGTTGGTGCTGGTGCGGTAGGGCGCCATCATCAGCGCTGGATCTTCGGCGCCATAGCGGCACAGCCCGCCAGTTCACGCGCCGCAGCGACGACCACGTCCGGACGGTCGCGCTGGATATAGTGGCCACTGTCATCGACACGCACATGCCGCGCCGCCGGGAAGGCGGCCGCAATTTCTTCCTGCAGTTTCTCGGCCAATGCCTGAGATGCGGGTGTCTCGCCATGTAAGGCGCGCGTCCGTGAGAGCACGATCGTCGGAACGCCGCTCGCATGCGGACTCACGTTGACCTGTTTGCCCGCGCTGGCGCTGTCGATCAACTCGCGCTGCATGATCCACGGCAGGAATAGCACCGTCCTGCCCCTTCCAAAAGCATCCGATGCATCAGGACCCAGATCCAGGTGTTGATTCCAATGGGTGGAGTCGACGAGTAAGAGCCCTTCGATCTCGTCGGGATACTGCCGCGCGAAGTACTGCATGTGGAGACCGCCGAGCGAATGCCCTACGAGTACGTAAGGTGGCTGGATGCCTCTTCGCTTCAGCTCCCAACGCAGCTCGGAGACGATGGTCGCCGCATCACGCGGGCCGCTCGCCGGATCGCTCCCCGGATAACCGGCGCGGGTATAGGCGATCGTGCGCGTGCAGCTGGCGGCGATCAGTGGCTGAACGCTGGTCCAGATGTCCAGCGTGTCACCGAGGCCTGCCTCGAGGACGACCGTGAGCGGCCCACGACCCTCGATTCGCACCTTGTGTCGGGCACCGTCGCCTGACGACGCCGAGACGCTCGATGCAACGGAGGCCAGCACGAGCAGGACCGCCCGCAGTGGTGTTAGCGGGTTTGTAGCGCAACGCATGAATGCGCGACAAATCAACACGCCCTCCTTACTCTTCAACATCGATAGATCGTAGGGCTGGCGGTTCACTCGTTTGTTAGCTGCATCGATATGTCCTGTACAATTCCTGCGATGCAGACGGATTCACATTCGCCTGATAATGCGCCCAGCGTCATGATCTGGTCAAAAGGCAGAGCGGCTTTTTTCGGTGTTGCTGCGGCGCTGCTCATGACCCAGGCGTCCGCGGTGCCGCTGACGCGCCAGGACGTTGCTGCGCGCGTCGCGTCTGAAGGGGCGGACCTCACCAATCTTGAAGCTCCAGGCGCGGACCTTTCCGGTCTCGATTTCAGGGGGGCAAGGCTCTTCGGCGCGAGTCTCAAGGGCGCGAATCTCACCAGGGCAAAGCTCCGTGGTTGCAATCTCGATCTTGCGGTTCTGCGCGACGCCATTCTCGTCGAGGCTGACCTGCAGGAGGCGAGCCTGTTCGCGAGCGTCCTGGCGAACGCGAAATTGAACGGCGCGAATCTGCGTGGCGCGCGGCTGATGGGCAACATGGAGCGCGCGAATCTTGAGGGAGCCGATTTGTCCGAGGTGAAGGGTAGCTCCGAAATGGCCAACCAACCAATGGGGCTGGTCCGTCTTGTGCTCACACACGCGCGCCTCAAGGGCGCAAAGCTCAATCGTGCCGAACTCTCGCGCGCCGACCTAAGCTATGCGGATCTGCGCGAGGCCGACCTGAGCGACGCGAATCTGGAGCTGGCCAAGCTCGTCGGCGCGGATCTCACGGGCGCAAAGCTTGATCGGGCGATGCTTGGCGGCGCGGAGATTCACCACGCAAACTTCACCGGGGTCGAAGGCCTCGCCTCCGTGCGCGGGCTCGAGAGCGCCAAGGGAAGCGAGTTCGCCGTCTTCGAGCGATAAGGGTGCGCTCAGGCGCCGTCGCTACGACGGTGAACGACTCGGGTCGAGCGACTGCGAGCGCTCGATCTCCTCGGCCGTCATACTCTGTACGTTGGCCGCCACGCGCTCGCGCGACAGGCGTGCGCCGTAGGGCGCCACGACGATGATCTCTTCCAGGATTTCCTCTCGGTCCTGCCCCTGCGCGGCGGACAATACCGGTTCAAACACGATGTTTGCGCCCAGCAATAGG
>DASRIR010000237.1:0-2827 GCA_035649875.1 Burkholderiales bacterium
CGCGATCTTGAACTTGCGCGGCAGGTAGGAAAACTCGGGATGGAAGGTCGACCACTGGCGCAGGATCTCGCACCAGACGAAGGAATCGACGATCTCGTCGCGCGCCACCCCGGCGAAGTGGTCGGTGGTGACGTTGCGGAAGGAGTTGCCCGAGGTCTGGATCGCGTGCATCTGCACGGTCGCGAGCTCGGCCAGGATGTCGGGGACGTCAGCGAGCTGCGGCCAGTTCAGCTGCAGGTTCTGGCGCGTGGAGAAGTGGCCGTAGCCGCGGTCGTAACGGCGCGCGATCGAAGCCAGTTTCCGCAGCTGTCTGGAAGACAGCAGACCGTAGGGGATGGCGATGCGCAGCATCGGCGCATAGCGCTGGATGTAGAGCCCGTTGCGCAGCCGCAGCGCCTTGAACTCGTCCTCGGACAGCTGGCCGTCGAGAAAGCGGCGGGTCTGGCCGCGGAACTGCGCCACCCGCTCGTCAACCAGGCGCTGGTCGATCTCGTCGTAGAGGTACACGAGCGAATTCTCGGCCCGGCTGTTATTCCCTCAAAGACTAATGTGTTAGCATCTTATGAATCCATAGCATATGAAGCTCCAGCAACTGCGTTGCCTCACCGAGGTGGCCCGCCGGGGGCTCAACGTGTCGGAGGCCGCCGAAGCCCTCCACACCTCCCAGCCGGGGGTGTCCAAGCAGATCCGCGCCCTCGAGGACGAGCTCGGGGTCCAGGTGTTCGTCCGGCACGGCAAGCGCCTGGTGTCGGTCACCGAGCCAGGCAAGGCCGTGGTTGCGATCGCCGAGCGCATCCTGGCCGAGGCGCAGAACCTGCGCCGCGCGGGCGAGGAGTACGCGAACGACAAGCTCGGCTCGCTGACCATCGCCGCCACCCATACCCAGGCGCGCTACGCGCTCCCCAAGGCCGTGGCCGCGTTCAAGCGCCGCTACCCCAAGGTCGAGCTCAACATCCACCAGGGCAACCCCACCCAGATCTGCGAGCAGGTGCTCGCCGGCGAGGCCGACATGGGGGTGGCGACCGAGATGATCTCGCTCTACCCGGAGATGGTTTCGCTGCCGGTGTACCAGTGGAACCGCTGCGTGGTGGTGCCGCCGAAGCACCCGCTCCTCAAGGAGACCCCGCTCACGCTGGAAAAGCTCGCCGAGTACCCGATCGTCACCTACGACTTTGCCTTCGCCAACCGCTCGCTGGTGCAGAAGGCGTTCGAGAGCCGCGGCCTCAAGCCGCACGTGGTGCTGAGCGCGCAGGACTCCGACGTCATCAAGACCTATGTCGAGCTCGGCCTGGGCGTCGGCATCCTCGCGAAGATGGCCTTCGACGCGAAGCGCGACGTCACCCTGCGCGCGATCGATGCGAGCCACCTGTTCGAGTCCAGCACCACGCGCCTCGGCATCAAGCGCGGCGCGTACCTGCGGCGCTACGCCTACGACTTCATCGAGATGTTCGCGCCGCAGCTCGCGCGCGCCACCGTCGAGCGCGCGGTGCGCGGCGAAGAAGGACTACGTTACGACGTCTGAATTCGGGGTCAGGGTCGTAATTCAGTTGGCACTAAGTGCAACACGAATTACGACCCTGACCCCGAATTGCGGATGAAGTCCCGGACTCTGGGGAAAATCATTTCGCGCCAGCGCCGGCCGGAGAAGATGCCGTAGTGCCCGACGCCGGGGGCGACGTAGTGGCTGCGCCGCTCGCGCGGGATGTTGAGGCAGAGCGCATGCGCGGCCTCGGTCTGGCCGTTGCCCGAGATGTCGTCGAGCTCGCCCTCGATCGTGAGGAGCGCGGTGTCGCGGATCGCCTGCGGCCGCACCAGCTCGCCGCGCACGAACATCCGCCCCTTCGGCAGCGCGTAGTCGTGGAACACGGTCTTCACCGTGTCGAGGTAGTACTCGGCCGGCATGTCGAGCACCGCGTTGTACTCGTCGTAGAAGCGCCGGTGCGCGGCGGCGGACTCGCCGTCGCCCAGCACGAGCTTGTGGTAGTAGTCCCAGTGCGCGATCAGGTGACGGTCCGGATTCATCGCGACGAAGCCGAGGTGCTGCAGGAACCCGGGATAGACGCGGCGCATGTAGCCGGGATACTTCGACGGCACGCGCTCGATCACGTTCTGCTCGAACCACGAGTGCGGCTTCTTGCGCGCGAGGTTGTTCACCGCGGTCGGGCTGCGCCGCGCGTCGATCGGCCCGCCCATCATCACCATGCTTCTGGGGGTTGTTTCTTTGTTAGAAGAAAGCAGTGAAACGGCCGCGAGAACCGGCACGGTGGGCTGGCAGACGGAGATCACGTGCAATTCCGGTGATAGCAGCCGGATCCAGCCGCGCACGTAGTCGACGTAGTCGTCGAGGTGGAACGGCCCCGCGGTGAGCGGCACCAGGCGCGCGTTCACCCAGTCGGTGATCCAGACGTCGTGCTGGGGAAGCAGCGAGCGAACCGTGTCGCGCAGCAGCGTCGCGTGGTGGCCGGAGAGCGGCGCGACCACGAGCACCTTGGCCTTTTTCCGCTGCGATTGCCTGAAGTGCACCAGGTTGCAGAAAGGCCTGGCCTGCGCGACCTCGGGCTGCGCCTCGGGGATGTTCCACACCGGCTTTTCGTAGCGTTCGGTGACCCGCAGGAAAAGGTCGCTCGACGCGGCCAGGCGCCGCGCGAGCGGCAGGTGCACGAGCGGGCTGAACGGGTGGCCGAACCAGCCGCGCGCGAGCTCCGCCCAGTAGCGCCAAGGCGCCAGGGCGAGGTGCTGGGCCTCGTAAAGGCTGTAGAGCATTCAAGCGCTTATAGCAGGTTTGCGGCACCGCCGCATCGAACGAAATTCACGCTTGCTATGCTGG
>DASRIR010000238.1:0-2067 GCA_035649875.1 Burkholderiales bacterium
GGATGGACGACGACGTGTTCCGCGCCCTGTACCAGGCGTTTCTGCGCTACCAGGTGCTGCTGTTCCCGCCGCAGGAGGTGCCGCCGGCGCGCCAGGTGGAGTTCGCCCGGCGCTTCGGCGAGGTGCAGATCCACGTGATGACCCAGTACCATGCCGACGGTTTCCCGGAGCTCTACCGGCTCTCGAACCTCGGCGCCGACGGCAAGCCGACCGGCCACCACCCCGACAAGGGTACGCTCGCCTGGCACACCGACGGCTCGTGGCAGCGCGTCACCGGGCAGGCAACGATCATCTACGGCGAAGTGATGCCGGACCGCGGTGGCGAGACCCACTTCTGCGACATGTATGGCGCGTACGAACGCCTGGACGCGTCATGGAAAGCGCGCATCGCCGGCCTGCGCGCCGTGCACAACCTGGACTTCTCGCGCACGCGGCGCCACGGCGAGGACCCGCTCACCGAGGCGCAGCGCCTCGCGAAGCCCCCGGTCGACCACCCAGTGGTGCGTACGCATCCGGAAACCGGGCGCAAATGCCTGTACCTCGGCGACCATGCCGAATACATCCAGGGGATGCCTTACGACGAAGGCCGCGCGCTGATCGAGGAATTGAACGCGCTCGCGGTACATCCCGACCTGAGCTACGAGCACCGCTGGAAAACCGGGCAGCTCCTGGTGTGGGACAACCGCTGCGTGATGCACCGCGCGACGGCTTACGACGCCGCCACGCAGGGCCGGGTGATCCGGCGCTGCACGGTGCTCGGTGAGGTGCCGGCCTAGCCTTCCCCGGTCAATCCCGCTAGCGCCTGGCGGATGATCTGGCGACTGCGGAAGAGGACCATCTCCTGCCAGTCTCGCGTGCCCGGGTAGTAATGACGCTTGAGCGCCTGCTTGGTGCGCTGTACTTCGGCCGAATCCCAGTCGACCGCGCCACGGCGGTGGTACCAGTGGTCTTCCTGCATCGCACGCCGCACGGCCTCAGGCGGATAGGTGCCGTACTCGAGCGCCACGTAGACGAAGCGATCGCCGAGCAGCCGCCGCCAGCCGTGCTCGGCGAGGCCCTGCTTGACCACCGAGGACGAAGTGCCGAGCGAGGGTATGGTCAGGGAATCGCCGTACCAGCGGCTCCCCACCTCGAGGCTGCGGGTCCCGGGCTCGTGTCCGCAGATCGGCTCGCCGTAGCCGTGGGGGCCGAGGCCGGTGTGGTAATCGATCACCGCGACGTAGCGCCTCCCGGCGAGCTTTTCGTCCGCGATGATCGCTTCCAGCGTGCGGCGCGACCATGTCGGCGCCGCGCCGCCGTAGAAAAACCCGTGCGGATGCTTCCACTGGCCGCCCGAGCGCGCCTCCATGTAGGCCTTCTCACCGTGTTTCGAGCGGTACTCGCGAATTTTCGACTCGGCCGCCTCGTACTCCGGCCCCTGCAATCGGGGCGGCAGCCACTCCGCGGCAAGCTCGTCGTAGCCGGCATTCGTGGGCAGCGGCTTTGCGAAGTCGACGAAATTGCGGTTGAGGTCGCAGCCTTCCTCGGTCACGCGGCGCAGCCAGGCAAAGCCGTGCGGGTTGATCGCGTGCACCACGAGCAACGCCGTATCGGCCGCGAGTTCGCTGCAGCCGGGGCCGAGCAGCCAGTCGAGCTGCGCGCCCGAGCCGCAAAAGCCCTCGACGCCATGGGTGGCGGAGACGAGTACCAGGACCTTGGCTGCCTCCTTTCGCCCGAACCAGGCGACGTCCGTAGCGAGCTCCTCGCCGCGCGGCCCGCGGTGCGGATTCAGGTAGGCGCGGTGCCGCCCGCGAAGGAAGGCGCACGCCGCCAGGAACCTGGCGCGCGCATCGGCGTAGTCGCGCGAGAAGCGCGCTTCGAGGTCGACGGCGCTGTCAAGGGCGCTCAGGTGTTCTGAACGACGATGTTCGGGAACTTGGACGTCATGTCGCGCTGCAGCTCGGCGATCTTGACCGCGCAGCGGCGCGCAATTTTCCGGTAGATCTCGGCGATCGGGCCGTCCGGCTCGGACACCACGGTGGGCTTGCCCGAATCCGCCTGACGCTGGATCGATTCGTCCAGTGGAAG
>DASRIR010000239.1:0-2260 GCA_035649875.1 Burkholderiales bacterium
GCGCCGAGTTCCGCACCGGCCCGATTTCCGTCGCAGCCGCGGATCTGGTCATCGCCGGCGTGCTGACGCCCGGGCAGATGTCGCCCAGGCTGATCACGCGCGCCATGCTGCGCGGCATGCGGCCCGGCTCGGCGTTCGTCGACGTCGGCATCGACCAGGGCGGCATCGCCGAGACCTCGCGCCCGACCTCGCACAGCCAGCCGGTGTACATCGAGGAAGGCGTCGTCCACTACTGCGTGCCGAACATGCCGGCCGCCGCGGCACGCACCGCGAGCCTGGCACTGGAGCGCGCGGTGCTGCCGTACGTAAAAAGGATTCTTCAGGGAGACTTCGGTGGAGAACTGGCCAGCGGCATCCAGGTGAAAGACGGCAAAGTCACCCACGAGCATCTCGCGCGGGATACCGGGCGTGCATACTCCCGCCTATGAAGCGCGCCGCGGTCGCCGTGATCGACGAAAGCCGCTGCATCGGCTGCACGCTATGCATCGACGCCTGCCCGGTGGACGCCATCATCGGCGCCGCGCAACTCATGCACACGGTGGTCGAGCCCTGGTGCATCGGCTGCATGCTCTGCATCCCGCCCTGCCCGGTCGACTGCATCGAGCAGGTCCCCGCGCGCGGCGAATGGACGCTCGAGCTGAAGCGCGCTTCCGGGGAACGCGGACGCGCACGGGCGCGACGCCTGAAACCCGTCGCGATCCCCGCCCCGGCGGACCGCAAAGCGGTTCTGGCGGCCGCCCTGCAACGCAAGAAAGCGCGATGAACCCGCAGAAGCGGCGCGAGATTTTCCGGCGGTTCCGGGAGGCCAATCCGAACCCGACCACGGAGCTCAGGTATGGCACGCCCTACGAGCTGCTGGTCGCGGTCGTGCTCTCGGCGCAGGCCACCGACAAGTCGGTCAACCTCGCCACCGCCGAGCTGTTTCCGAAGGCGAACACGCCGCAGGCGATGGTGAAGCTCGGCGTTGCGGGGCTCGAGAACTACATCAAGCGCATCGGCCTGTTCCGCACCAAGGCGAAGAACGTGATCGGGCTGTCGCAGGCACTGCTCGACAAGCATTGCGGCGCGGTGCCGCAGAACCGCGAGGCGCTCGAAGCGCTGCCGGGCGTGGGCCGCAAGACCGCGAACGTGGTGCTGAACACCGCCTTCGGCCAGCCCACGGTGGCGGTGGATACGCACATCTTCCGGGTGGCCAACCGCACCGGTATCGCGCCGGGAAAAGATGTCGTGGCGGTCGAAGAAAAGCTGCTCAAGTTCACGCCGCCCGAATACCTGCAGAACGCGCACCACTGGCTGATCCTGCACGGGCGCTACGTCTGCCTCGCGCGCAAGCCCGGCTGCCCGCAATGCCTGATCCGCGACCTGTGCGAGTTCCGGCCGAAGACCAGGGAATAGATGTTCAACCCCAGCCGCGAAGAAGTGCGGGAAATGTTCTTTGCGGCATGGCGCAAGTACTGCGGCGGCCAGCCCCTGGCCGGGATCGAGGCGCTGGCGATCGACGTGATCCTGCAGCACCCCGAATACCACGACACGCTCCGTCACCCGGACCGCTATCGCGACCGCGATTACGTCGACGAGTCGAATCCCTTTTTGCACATGAGCCTGCACCTGGCGCTGGAGGAGCAGCTGTCGATCGACCAGCCGCCGGGAATCCGCGCGGCTTGGGACGCGCTGCTGGAGCGCTGGGAAAACCGCCACGACGCGCTGCACCAGGCGCTGGAATGCCTCGCCGAAACCGTGTGGCGGGCGCAGCGAAGTCAGGCGGCTCCCGACGCCGCGGCCTACCTTGAATGCCTTGCCGCTCGCGCATTACGCAGGTAGTCCGGCAATGACGCCCACAGGGACTACGCGCCCCTGTGTCAGACGGAAATAGTCACAGGGCCATGATGGCTGCACACCACCTTGGAGATGGCGCCATGAACGAACGCTTGTCCCTCCCGGCCCTTTTTCTCGCGGCATGCGCCATCCTGGCCATTGCGTGGGCCGCGCCGGCGCGCGCCGCGGATCCGGACGACGACTCGATCATCCTGGTCGCCAAGCGCCAGCTGCAGGACAAGCTCTACGGCTCGACCATCGTGCTCTCGCGGCCCATCGGCGCCGACCGCCACGTCGGCTTCATCATCAACAAGCCGACGCAGGTGACGCTGTCGAAGCTGTTTCCCGGACACGAGCCGTCCAAGAAGGTCGTCGACCCGGTGTTCCTCGGCGGCCCGGTCAGCCCGGAAGTGATCTTCGCGCTGGTGCAGGGCAAGCAGAGCCC
>DASRIR010000240.1:0-2688 GCA_035649875.1 Burkholderiales bacterium
GGATTCACCGGCGAGGAGCTTTCCGCCGTCTGGCCGCCGGGCCACTGGCGGCTCGAGGAGCGGGTGGCGTGGCCGTTCACGCATTTCTTCTCGGCGCGTGAAGGTTGACGTTTTCATCGCCGGCGGCGGCCCGGCGGGCGCCACCGCCGCGCTGCTGCTCGCCCGCGCCGGACATTCGGTGGTGGTACACGAGAAGATGCGCTTTCCGCGGCGCAAGGTGTGCGGCGAGTTCATCGCCGCCTCCGGCGTGGAGCTGCTGCGCACGCTCGGCCTGGGCGCCGAGCTCGACGCCGCGGCCGGGCCCGAGGTGCGCACCATCGCGCTGTGGGCGGGCGAAAGCACGTTCGAAGCGCGCATGCCGGCGTGGCGCGCGGCCGCGCCCTACCCGCGCGCGCTCGCGCGCGAGCTGCTCGATACGCTGCTCCTGGAGCAGGCGCGGCGCCACGGCGCGCAGGTGATCCGGGAAGCCGACCCGGCGATCGAGGCGCGCGTGCGCATCGACGCGCGCGGCTCGTGGCACAAGGGCCCCGGGGCGAGCGACCTGCTCGGCTTCCAGGCGCGCCTGCGCGGCGTCGACATGCCCGCCGGCACGATCGCCCTGATTCCTTTTTCCGGCGGCTATGCCGGGCTGGTGGAAAGCGGCGGCGGACGCGCCACCCTGGCGTGCTGCGTGCGCCGCTCCAGCCTTGATGCGCTGCGCGCGCGCGGCTCGCCGGCCGGCGACAGTCTCCTTCGGCACATGACCGGGCGCTCGGCAGCGCTCACTCTCGCGCTGCGTGCCGCGCAGCGCGAAGGGCCGTGGCTCGGCGCCGGCCCGTTGCGGCCCGGCACGCGGTCGCTCTACCGCGACGGTGCGTTCGCCATCGGCAACGCCGCCGGCGAAGCGCACCCGATCGTCGGCGAAGGCATCGCGATGGCGATGCGCTCCGCCGCGCTGCTTTGCGCCCCGCTGAGCGCCGCGCTCAAGTCTGCCGCATCTCCCCGCGCGGTTGCCCTCGCTTACACGCTGGCGTGGTGGCGCGCCTTCGGCCTGCGCCTGCAGGCTTCGCGCGTTTTCGCGCGGATCGCCATGCAACCGCGGTTTCCGGAGGCTTTTCTGAGGAGCGCGCCCGGCCTGCTCACCGCCGCCGCGGCCATCAGCGGGAAGGCATCGAATTTGCTTCGGACCGCGGACAGAGGAAACGGATGAAATTGTTTCGAATCGTTCTCATCATTGCTGCGTGGGCGCTCGCCGGGCCTGTTCTCCCCCAGGCCGGCGAGCGCGGGTCGGTGACGCCCGGCACCAGCCAGGACGGCAGCCGCCCCGCGGACGGCGCCATCAAGGGCGGCTCGATCCTTCCGGGCGAGCGCAGCGGCGTTCCGGCCAAGGCGAAGTGCGAGGAGCTCGCCGGCAGCCTGCGCGAGGATTGCCTGAAGCAGGAACGCGAAGCCGGCGTCGGCGGCACCACCGAGTCGGGGACGCGCGACACTCCGCCGTCACCCCCGGTGACCACGCCGCCTCAGAACCCCAGCCCCGTTCTTCGCTGATTACCGGTAGTCGAAAGCGTTCGCCGGCACCAGCGGGCTGAGCGGCGGGAAGCTCATCGCGCCCGCGCTCACGCCGCGCACCGCGGCATAACGCGGCTCCAGCACGTTCTCCACCGAGCTGCGCAGCTGGTCGTGCGAATAGCCGGCGTTTCCGGTGGCGATCAGGTTCTGTCGCGCGTAATCCAGTTTCTGCAGCGCGACGCGCGGCGGGAAACTGCCCAGCAGCGCCTGCAAGTCCGTGGGCAGCCTGGCGAACGCCTGTTCGTCCGGCGTAGGCGCCGGCGCCTCCTGCTGCGCGAGAACCGGCGAAGCAATCAACAGCGCTAAGAGGAAGTACCGATGCATGTGCGCTCCTTGATCATCTCGGACATCCAGTCGACGAGTAGCTCAGTATAGGCGTCCTCCCATGCCGGCTGCGAGAGCGCGTGGTCGGCGCCTTCGATCACGCGGTAGGTGAGCGAGTGGGCATTGGCGAGCGCGGCGATGTAATTGGCCACCGCCGGGTGCGGAATGATCTCGTCATGCTCCGACTCGACCAGGAGCGCGTCGCCGAGGAACTGCGCGCAGGCGCCGAGGGCGCGGTTTTCCTCGGCGCGCAGCGACAGGCGGCGGTAGGCGGCGAAGTCCGGATCCACGTGCAGCTTGCGCTTGGGCGCCTCCCAGTCGTCGTCCTTGTAGAGCGCGGGGGCGCGCAGCGCGAGCGTGCAGACCGGCCGCATATAGAGGAGCAGCGCGCCCAGATAGGCGCCGTAGCTCGCGCCGATGACCGCGATCGCCTGCTTGTCGACGCCCGGCGTGCGCGCGAGCAGGTCGTAGGCGGCGACCACGTCGTGCAGGTTGTCTTCGCGCGTCACGGTTTCGTACTGGCCGCGGGTCTCGGCGTGCCCGCGCAGGTCGAAGATCAGGCAGGCGCAGCCGAGCGCGGCGATGGCGCGCGCGCTGGCGAGGTATTGGTCCTGGCAGCCGCCCCAGCCGTGCACCAGCAGCGCGCCGGGCGTGCCCGGCTCCAGGACCGCGGGTGCGATCAGCGTGCCTTCGATGTCCTGGCCGTTGACCGGGATCGCGAGCGACTCAATGCGCAGTTGCAAGGGCGTCCACCTCTTTCGGCTCCACCATCGTGTACTTCACCAGCGGCCCGGCGACCGGGTCGACGCCGTGGAA
>DASRIR010000241.1:0-11058 GCA_035649875.1 Burkholderiales bacterium
GGCCCAAGCGCTCGTCGGGGCGGCCGACGGCGAGCGTCGCGGCGACCTTCGGATGCGCGCTGCACGCGAACTCGATCTCGAGCGGCGACACCTTGTTGCCGCCGCGGTAGATGAGCTCCTTCTTGCGACCGCCGATCTCGACCACACCGGGCTCGCGCTCGCGCGCGAGGTCGCCGGTCGCGAGCCACCCGTCCCGGATCGGCGCGAGCGCGGGCTCGTCGAGGTAGCCGCTCATGAGGAACGGGCTTGCGATGTGCAGCTCGCCGATCTCGCCTTGCGGCACGGCCCTGCCGTCGTTGTCGAGGATGCGGAAGCGCACACCGGGGGAAGGGCGTCCGATGCAGCCGGCATAGCGCTCGGCCTCGTGCGCCAGGAGGAAGAAGTCGCAGGTCGACGTTTCAGTCAGGCCGTAGATGTCGATGAGCGCCGCTGGGCGGAAAAGCGCGCGCAGCGTTGCGCCGAGACCGGCGCCGAGCGTCTCGCCGCCGATGAGCACCTTATCCAGCGCGCCGGCCGCGGCGAGGCGCCGGCCCTGCGCCTCGAGCTCGGCCGCCGGCACGTCGAGGATGAGGCTGCGCATCATCGTCGGCACGACGGCGACGCGCGTGGCGCGCTGCTCCTCGAGATCCTTCAGGAACGCGCCCGCCGCGAATTTCTCGCGCGGCAGCAGGCAGCCGCCGTGCAGGAGGGTGAGCAGCGCTACCCAGATGCCGAAGCTAAAGGTGATGTTGAGGACGAGGAGCGTCCGGTCGCGCTCGGCGAAGCCGAGCAGGCTCTGGATTGCCTCGAGCTTGCCGGCGAATGCGCGATGCGAGAGCACCGCGCCCTTCGGCATGCCGGACGAGCCTGAGGTGAAGACGATGAGCGCGGCGCCGTCGAGGATGGGACGCGCCGGTGGCGGCGCGTCCGAAAGGATCTTGAGGGACCTATCCCATTCGAATCGAGCGCGTGTCTTGGAAACGACGTGCGCGACCGAGCCTGGAGGAGAGGAGCGGTGTACGGGAACGACCACGCCGCCGCCGAGCCACACGCCCGCATACGCCGCGAGGTCAAGCGGCTGGTTGGAGATGCGCACGTGCACCGGCTCGTTGGCGGCGAGGCCGGCGCGACACAACGCATCGCGCACCGAGCAGGCTGCGGCGAGGAAATCACCAAAGCCGATCCCTGGAAAGGCCTCGCGCGCGGAAAAGCGCCGCGCAGCCTCAGCGAGCAGCGTTCCGAGATTCAGGCGCGTCGCGAGACCGAGAAGGTGGGCGGCTGGCGCAACGACTGCGCGACGACGCAGTAGCGCTCAGTCAGCTTGAGCAGCGTGGCGATCTGGTCTTCGGTCGAGTCGGTGTCGAGATCGAAGCGCAGTCGGATGGCCTTGAAGCCGACCGGCGCGTCCTTCGCCACGCCGAGCGTGCCGCGGAAGTCGAGGTCGCCTTCGGCATGGACGCTGCCCTTCTTCACGTTGACGCCAATGGCGGTGGCGACGGCGCCGAGCGTGACCCCGGCGCACGCAACGAGCGCCTCGAGCAGCATGTCGCCCGAGCACGCGCTCAGGCCGTTGCCGCCGGTGGCGGGATGCAATCCGGCCGCGGTGAGCGCCTTGCCGGTCTGCACGCTGCATGTAATGCCGTCGCCGAGCGTGCCGTCCGCCTTCAGCGTGATGACGGCCGCGTCCGGCGTCTCGCGGTACTTCGCCTTCAGCGGCGCCTGCAGTTCCTTCAACTGTTCGGTGTTCATGCAGAAATGATACGGCGGAGGGCGGCCCACCGCCTCACAAAAGAACAGCCGCGGCCTTCGGGGTATATGGTGGTGGCTATGAAGTGCAGACAGACCCGAGCACCGGAGAACTGCTCGTCAAGATTGACGGCGCTTGGCTGTCGGCTCGAGCAGCAACACGTCAAGGCGCGTTCGCGCTGCGGCGTGTCTGGGGGGAGTGATTTGATGCCCCGGTCCAATAGCACGCGCCGGCCTCTTCGCCCGCCTCCTGATCGAAGGGGCGACGGCGATAGCTCAGCGGCCCTTGCCGGATCGTTCTGGCTTCTCAGGCCGCTCGGGCTTCTCGGGCCGTTGGGGCCTCTCAGGCCGTTCGGGCCGTTCGGGCTTCTCTAGCCGCTCAGGCCTTTCCGGCCGCTCTGCCTGCTCCACTCTGTGCAAGCGCTCGGGCCTGACGGCAGGTCCGGGGCGCTTCAGGTCGCCGAGTTTGAAGCCCTTCGCCTGGGCGATCTCGGCCCAGCCTTTGCCGTCGGCGCGCATCCTGAGAATCTCCATCGTAGCGGCTTCGAGTTGTGCCGGCGTCGGCTGCGTGATGCCCTGTTCCTGCAGCGAGGTCGCCGCGAGCGTGAGCGCGTTGTCGACGTTGCCATAGCTCATCTTGCCGGTGGGCGGCGTGAAGCTTTCCGAGCTCGTCGCGCTGGTGAGCGTCACCTGCTTGCCGTCGCGCAGGCCGGTGAGCAGCGAGGTTGCGTTCTGGCGGGACCCGGCGAGCTCGGTGTAGCGCTCGATCAGCCATTCCTGTGCCTGCCCGAGCGCGACGAAGGGCAGCGCGAACAGGGCGAGCAGCAGGACGCTCTTCCTGAACATGGAACCAATATTAGTTGCCTTGAGGTAGAGAGGTTGTGGCCTCGCGTAGTCCGTGGGATTCAGACCGTCGCGCTACGGCAACAACGTCTCGAGCAGGTCCGCCGTTATCGACAGGAGCGGAAGCGCAGGCGCGCCGTTACACTCCGGGGCGGCATGACGAAACAATCGCAAGAGTGGTACTCGCTCACTGAAGAGCAGCTTTGGCGATTAATCGGGCAGGGAACGTCTCCGGGGGCCGACGCTGCGCTGGAGCGCGTCCGCAAGATCAAGGAAGCCGGACGGGCCTTCGCGATCTATTACAGCGAGTTCAGCGGCTTCCAAGTCCTTGACGAGGGCGATCCCAACGAGATGCGTCGCAGCCTTTCGCTCAGGAACCGCGCGAAGCCCTTCACGAGGGTGTAGACCGCATGAACGGC
Organism: Burkholderiales bacterium; assembly: GCA_035649875.1. Classification (GTDB taxonomy): domain Bacteria; phylum Pseudomonadota; class Gammaproteobacteria; order Burkholderiales; family SG8-39; genus SCGC-AG-212-J23. The sequence continues at coordinate 2,988 of DASRIR010000241.1, forward strand.
TCGCCACGTGGGCGGGTCGGACAGGATTCGTTCACTCAATGACCTGGTCCGCACGGGCCAGCACCGATTGGGGGATCGTGATACCCAGGGCCTTGGCGGTCTTCAGATTGATGACAAGGTTCACTCGGTCGACTTGCTCAACGGGCAGATCTCCGGGGTTGGCGCCTAGCAGCACCTGCCGGACGTGCTTGGCGGAACGTCGCCCGATCGAGTAGCGGCTCTCTCCGTAACTGGCGAGCGCGCCCTTGTCGACGCTCTCCTTATCCTGAAACATGGTCGGCAGCCTTTGCGCCCTCGCGGTTTCGATGACCAGCTCTGCCTGGCTGGCCACCATCGCGTCGGCCACGTAGGCGATCGCGTCGACCTCCCCGGGTCGCAGCGCATGTAGCGCAGCTCGCAGCTCCTCGACCGAGCCGACCGGCCGCTCGACAAGCTCCACCTTGAGCTTGCGGGCAGCCTCCCGTGCAATCTTCGCGGAGCGCTGAGCCGCCGGATTATCGGGGTTGTAAAGCGCCAAGACGCGGCGCGTTCTCGGAACCATCTCCTTCAGAAGCTCGAGACCCTTCTCCGTGAGGTCAGAGACCTGGTTGTGGACGCCTGTGAATCGACCTCCGGGTCTCCGAAAGCTCGTGACGAGGCCGATAGCCACCGGATCGGTCCCGACATAGAACACGATCGGCACGTTCTTAGTGGCGCTCGTCACCGCGAGAGTGGTTGAAGTGGCCAGCGCCCAGATGAGGTCGACCTTGTCGCCTTCCAGACTCCGCGCCGCCGCTGCTATCGCTTTGTGATCGCCCCTGACGTCGCGCACGTGGAAGCGGAACTGCTTGCCCTCCTCGAACCCCAGCTCGCTGAGACCGTCGCGTAACCCGTCGATAGCGGCGGCATACGAGCCTCCCTGATGGATGACGCCGATACGATAGTCGCGGGACTGTTGCGCCGCTACCGGGCGCAGCACGGCGAAGAGGGCGATTGTGAGAATGCACGTGAACGTGAGTCGTCGCATCGTCGTCCCCCTCACTGGTTGAGAGCGAGGCGACTCCGGATCGACATGGCGGACACCGAGACCACGCGCTTGAAGTCCGTCAAGAACGAGCGTTCAGAGATGACTCCAGTCTCAACCCAATCGGGAAATTCGAACTCCAGTACCGCCAAGTCCACACGATTGGATTCGGATGCCTGATCCAATTCGCATGTTCGATGCGGTATTTATAAGCGGATACCCCGTCCGGGGCGACTCCAAGGGGATGACCTCGGCCGGCGCCCGTGGCCGAACGGCATGAGCTGGTCGAGCGAGCGGAATGGAAGCTCCACTAGAGCGCCATCGCAGGGACCCGCTCCGGCACGGCGAGCCGGGCTTCGGTCGCATCCTGTACCTGCTTCACGCTGACGCCGGGCGCGGTCTCCATCAGCGTGGCGCGGCCGCCGGGAAAGCCGATCACCGCGAGCTCGGTCACGACGAGGTCCACCGGGCGCACCGAAGTGAGGGGCAGCGTGCACTGCTTCATGATCTTCGGCTTGCCCTTGGTGGTGTGCTGCATGGCGACGATCACCCGCTTCGCGCCGGACACGAGATCCATCGCGCCGCCCATCCCGGGCACCATCTTGCCCGGGATCATCCAATTGGCGAGCAGGCCCTTCTCGTCCACCTGCAGCGCGCCAAGCACCGTCATGTCGAGATGCCCGCCGCGGATGAGGCCGAACGACATCGCGCTATCGAACGTGGCGGCGCCCGGCAGCGCGGTCACCGGCTTGCCGCCGGCGTCGGTGAGCAGTCGGTGGTGCATGCCTTCTTCAGGCGGCGCCCCGGTGCCGATCAGTCCGTTTTCGGACTGGAAGAACACATGGACGTCCTCCGGCACGAAGTTGGCGACCATGGTCGGGATGCCGATGCCGAGGTTGACCAGCATGCCGTCGCGAAGCTCGCGTGCAATGCGCTTGGCAATGATCGTTTGGGCGTCCATGACGTTATCCCTGGGTGATCACATAGTCGACGATCGGCGCCGGTGTCACCACGTGATCGGGCGAGAGCAGACCGACCGGCACGATGTTCTCGGCCTCCACGATGACCGTGTCAGCCGCCATGGCGATGACCGGGTTGAAATTGCGCGCGGTCAGGGCGTAGTAGAGGTTGCCGAGGTAGTCGGCAAGGAACGCCTGTACCAGCGCGAAGTCCGCGCGCAGCGCCGTCTCGAGAAGGAAAGCCTTGCCATCGACTTCGATGCGCCGCTTTCCCTTCTCCACCACCGTACCGACGCCCGTAGGCGTGAGCACGCCGCCCAGACCGAACCCGCCGGCGCGAATGCGCTCGATGAGCGTGCCTTGCGGCACCAGATCCACTTCGAGCTCACCCGCGATCATCTTCTTTTGCGTTTCGGGATTCAAGCCGATGTGGCTTACGATCGTCTTGCGCACCGCGCCGGCGCTGATGAGCTTGCCGATCCCGATTCCGGGTAGCGCGTTGTCGTTGGCGATCACGGTCAGATCGCGCTTCTTCTGGCGCACGAGCTCGTCGACCAGCCGCTCGGGCGTGCCCACGCCCATGAAACCGCCGACCATCACGCTCGCCCCGTCCGGGATCAGCGCGCCCGCATCCTTCAGGGAGATCGTCTTCACTGGGCGGTCCACGCGCCGTCGACCGGCAGCGCAATCCCGCGGATTTGCGCCGCACCTTCCGAGCACAGGAAGACCGTCGCCGCGCCAAGCTGCTCCGGCGTCGCGAACTCGAGCGAAGGCTGCTTCTCGGACAGCAGGTCCATTTTGGCGCGGCCGACGGGGATCTTCTCCTTCGCCGAGCGCTCGTCGATCTGCTTCTGCACGAGCGGCGTCAGCACCCAGCCCGGACAAATCGCGTTGCACGTAATGCCGGTCGTCGCCGTCTCCAGCGCGACCACCTTCGTCATGCCGAGCAACCCGTGCTTGGCGGCGACGTAGGCCACCTTCAGCGTCGAGGCGACCAGCCCGTGCGCCGAGGCGATGTTGATGATGCGGCCCCAGTTTCGCGACTTCATCTGCGGCAGTGCGGCGCGGATGGCATGGAAGGCCGCGGAAAGGTTGATCGCGATCACCGCGTCCCACTTCTCCACCGGGAATTCCTCGACCGGCGCGGTGTACTGAATACCGGCGTTGTTGACCAGGATATCGACCCGGCCGAGCTCGCGCGTCGCCTGCGCGACCATCGCGGCGACATCGCCCGGCTTGGACATGTCCGCCGCGCTATAGCCGACCTTCACCTTATGCTGGGTCCTTAAGTCCGCGACCAGCTTGTCAATTTGGGCCTTGTCGCCGAAGCCGTTCAAAAGGATGTCGGCACCCCGTGACGCCAGAGCGTGCGCGACGCCGAGACCGATGCCGCTCGTTGAGCCCGTCACGACGGCGACTTTGCCCTTGAGGAATTGAGTTTCCATGCAGCGATGCTAGTACCATGATCCGCCGCGCAGCAATCAGTCTTGGGTATGTAAATTTGAAACCGGAGCCTAGCAAGGGCCGTGCCCCGGAACGTTGGACAATCGTCCGGCGGCGGAAGCACACGGCGTCAACATGAACGCCCTTCACAAACTAGCGGATAAAGCGACAATTCAGTTTGAGGTCGCCCGCTAGATCTGCCTCGGCCAGGGGCTTGCTTTAGGTGGCCTTCACACTCGACAGTCTCGCGACAAGCCGTTTCAGCGTCTCCAGCGCGTTCGAATGATGGCCCGGCCGCCACACGAGCTGCGTCTTGGCCTTCGACACGTCGGCAGGCAGCGGGCAGATATTCACCTCTTTGCCGGCACTCGTCATGCGGATCACCGAGCGCGGCACGACGGCGATCCCGCTTCCGGCGGCGACGCAGGCGATGATCGCGTGGTACGACTGGAATTCCATCACTCGCTCGGGATGGATCCTAGCGGTCCCGAGCCATGCCTCGAGGCGGCGCCGGTACGAGCAGCCGTTGGCAAAGGCGATAACCGTAAGGTTCCCGATGTCCTTGGGCGTACGCACGCACGGCGAGCTTTTCGGTGTGATGAGGACGATCTCCTCGACGAACGCAAGCTGCGCATCGAGAGCCATGGCATTGAACGGCTCGGCAACGAACGCTGCCTCGATCTCCTGATCGTGGACACGCTTGACGAGCGCTCCGGAAGTGCCCGTCGTCAACTCGATGCTCACGTCCGGATAGAGCCGGTGGTACCTCGACAGGACCGGCGGAAGACGCGCCGCAGAGGTGCTCTCGAGCGCCCCGATGCGCAGCGTCCCGCGGGGCTTTCCATTTCGCAGCGCGGCCGTGGCTTCGGCCGACAGTCGAAGCAGCTGGTCGGCGTAGGTCAGCAGGACCTTACCTTCCGCGGATAGCGTGAGCTTGCGGCGCTCGCGCGCAAAGAGCTTAGCGCCGAGCTCCTCCTCGAGTTGCTTCACCCGCGTGGTGACATTGGAGGGCACGCGATGCAGGCGCACGGCCGCCTTGTTGATGCCCCCTTGCTCGACCACCGTCTTGAAAATCTCGAGTGCCACCAGGTCCATGATCATTCTTTATGGAAGAATAACTTGTTCTTAATTATTCACTTTTCGGGGAGGAATCGTCAACCTACACTGCAGCGGCAATGGACGAACCCATAAGGCGCGGCCCCCGAACCGTGGCGTGTTGCGGTCTGGCCGCCCTTGCGGTGGCGATGGGGATCGGCCGGTTCGCGTTCACCCCTATCCTCCCCGCGATGCAGGAAGAATCCGGCGTGACGCTCGCCGAGGGCGGCTGGCTCGCCTCAGCTAACTATCTCGGCTATTTGCTCGGCGCCCTATGCGCAACGCGGAGCGACGTACGTCAAAGCTTCGCGATACGCCTCGGACTGCTCACGATTGCGCTGACGACTCTCGCCATGGGTTTCACGGACAGCTTCGCCGCCTGGATCGCATTGCGCGCGCTGCCTGGGTTTGCGAGCGCTTGGGTGCTCGTCTATGTCTCGTCCTGGGCGTTGGAACACTTGAGCCGGGCCGAGCGGCCCGATCTCGGTGGAACCGTATACGCGGGCGTCGGCGCCGGGATCGTATTCGCAGGTGGAGTCTGCTTGCTGCTGTTTGACGCCCGCTTCTCTTCTTCCGACGCGTGGGCCGCGTTGGGTATTGCGGCGCTTGGCGTCACCGTGATCCTCTGGCGTCCGATCGCTAGTGATGTCAAGGCTGCGGCTGCCGCACCCGCGGCGCTGGCCTCGCCGCGCGAGATTCCGGAATTCTGGCGGCTTGTATTTTGCTACGGCGCGTTCGGCCTCGGCTACATCATTCCGGCGACCTTCCTCCCGGTCATGGCGAAGCAGGTGATCTCGGATCCGATCTGGTTCGGATGGGCGTGGCCGGTATTCGGGGCGGCGGCAGTCGTGTCTACGCTGATCGCGGCGCGGCTTTCACTGGTGATGGGCCAGCGCGGGGTGTGGATAGTGGGCAGTTTCGTGATGGCACTCGGAGTACTGATTCCTCCTGTCCTCCCTGGGCTTGCCGGGATCGCCATCGCAGCGTTGTGCGTCGGCGGCACCTTCATGGTCAACACCATGGCCGGCCTGCAGGAAGCGCGGCGCGTCGCAGGCGCGCACGCCCGAGTGCTGATGGCCGCCATGACCTCCGCGTTCGCGCTCGGTCAGATCGTCGGTCCGCTCCTTGTGAGCTCGCTCATCGAGATGAAGGGCGGCTTTTCGCTCGCCCTCGTTGCCGCGGCTATACCGCTCCTCCTGGCGGCATGCATCCTATTTCTGCGACCCAGTAACGAAAGGAGAAAACAATGGACAATCCTCGGTGGATCGTCGGGCAAGTGAGCTATGTGGATCGCATGCCCCCTCTTCCTATCGGCTCGTTGAACGAGAAGCAGCGCAAAGTCGCCGAGGAGCTCATCAATGGTCCCCGCGGTGGGGTAAAGGGCCCGTTTATCCCGATGCTGCGCAGCCCGGATCTCGTAGATCGCCTCGGCAAAGTCGGCGAGTACCTCCGCTTCGGCAGCTCGCTCCAGGCGAAGATCAGCGAATTCGTCATGCTGATCGTCTCGCGTGAATGGACCAACCAGTTCGAATGGGCCGTGCACGTGCCCCTTGCGCTCAAGAACGGTATCCGGCAGGAGATCATCGATGCTCTTGCCGATGGCCGTCATCCGAAAGCGATGGCGGAAGACGAAGAGATCGCCTACGAGATCTGCGCAGAGCTCAGCCGTACAAGGAGCGTTTGCGACACCACGTACCGCCGCGCGGTTGAGAAATTCGGTGAGGTTGGTCTGATTGACATCGCGACCCTCTACGGCTATTTCGTCACCGTGTGCGCCATCATGAACTTGGCTCACACCCCGCCGCCGGCGGACACGAAGGTGGCGCCGATTCTTCTCTACCCGCTCTGAGCGTCCTTCGTGCCGGAAGATCGTCGCCACAGCCGCCATTCCTGGAACCCCAGCAACCATCACGCTGCCACCGGGGTATTTCTGGGGATATTAGGAGCTCTTCACCGCGCTACTGGAGCGCCTTTTCATAGGAGGAATGCCCGCGGTTCGATGGCGCGGCGCTCACTCGAGTGGGCGCGAGTGAGTTAGCGATACCCCAAATTCGGCGACTTTTCGCGATTGGATACCCCCGCCGATACCCCCAAACACCGCAGACGTCTTCGGACGGGGTCGGACGCGAATGCACTATGAAACAGCCTGGTATCCAGGCGGTTTTTTCGCGTTCTGAGGGAAAGTGGTGGAGGCGGCGTCAATCGAACACCCCCTCAGACCCCAGCGTGCTGCGTGGCCGCTCGCGTCATCCGCGCCTGCCGGTGTAATAATCCGATGAGATGCGAGTGCCTGTGAAGAGCTATCTATTCCCGGTTGCAGCAGCCGCTCTATCCCTCTCGAGCTTCGCTGTTGCCCAGGCCGTTGTCGCCATTCCCGGCACCGAGATCGCGGGCTGGGGCAAGGTGGCGGAAGTGCAGGGCTGGTTTGGACGCCCGTCCGGCACAGCGCCCAAGGCGCCGGCGGTGCTGATCCTGCACGGCAGCAACGGGGTGGACGGCCGCGGCGCCTTCTACGCGAGGGTGCTGGAGGAGGCGGGCATCGCGACGCTCCAGATTACGATGTTTCAGCGCGGTGGCCGGCCACGGACCCACGCGGCGTCGATGCCGTACGCCGCGGCGGGGCTTAAGTGGCTTGCCGCGCAGCCCGGCGTCGACGCCGAGCGGCTGGGCGTGATGGGATTTTCCTGGGGCGGCGTGATGACGGTGCTGATGTCGAGCGAGCTGGTGCAGGAGAAACTCGGAGCCGGGGCGCCCCGGCCAGTGGCGTTTGCGCCGTTTTATCCGGTTTGCACCATCATGACCCGCTTCCTGAAGAGCTCGGAGAATCCCTTCTACGACGCGCACACGCGGATGAGCGCGGCGCCGATGCTGATCCACATGGGGACGCGGGACGATTACGAGCTGGGCGAGCGCCCGTGCGACCCTTTGGTCGCGATGTGGCCGGAGGCTGCCCGCAGCGGCACGACGGTACGCTACGTCGCGAACGCCACGCACGCCTTCGATTCACCGACCGCTCGGCAGTTCTACGAAGCCGGCGCGCAGGCGGGTCGCGGTGCGACGATCATCGTGACGCCGAGCCCGAAGGATGCTGCGGAAGCGCGCCAGGAGATCGTGAAGTTCTTCGTCAGCCATCTGAAGCCCTGACATACGCGAACTGCCGATGGCCGCGCTGTACGAGCCGGTGTTACTCGGCTAGGAATCGGTGGAGGCGGCGGGAATCGAACCCGCGTCCGTAGACCTTCCACAGTCAGGACTACATGCTTAGCCTGGTTCTTTAATGCCTTCGCCTCGCGTCCGCCAACCGGCAGGCTGACGTTCGGCTAGCCGCTTCGACGGATCCGCCGGGCGAAGCGACCACACCCGACAGAGAGGCTGATGTAAATGACGCTGCACCCCTTGCGGGGCCTAGACCATCAGCAATCTAGTGCAGCGTCCAGCCGGTGTTAGGCGGCTAGAGCGAAACGCTCGTCGTTGGCGTTTGTAGTGTTTCCAGAATGGATTTACGAGGTGATCTGGTCCTCGGCATGCCCTGCGCTGCTTCGATGCCCACGTCGAAACCAGGTCGCCCCCG
>DASRIR010000242.1:0-54901 GCA_035649875.1 Burkholderiales bacterium
CCTGATCGCGCGATGCATCGGGACGGCCGACGTGGTCGCGGCCGTGCGTTTCGCCCGCGACCACGATCTGGAGATCGCCATACGGGGCGGGGGCCACAACGTGGCAGGCACCGCCGTTTGCAACGGTGGGATCGTTATCGACCTCTCGGCGATGCGGGCCGTGCGGGTCGATCCCGCCAACCACAGGGCCTGGGTGCAGGGTGGTGCGCTGTGGGGGGACGTCGACCACGAGACGCAGGCGCACGGTCTGGCCACCACCGGCGGAATCGTGAGCCACACCGGCGTCGCCGGGCTTACCCTCGGCGGTGGCGTCGGCTGGCTGATGCGCAAGCACGGCCTTACGGTCGACAACCTCCTCGCCATCGACGTCGTGACGGCCGACGGCGAGCTGCTGCGCGCGTCCGAGGACGAGCACCCCGACCTGTTCTGGGCACTGCGAGGCGGCGGCGGTAACTTCGGCGTGGTCGCCTCGTTCGAGTTCCGCCTCCACTCCGTCGGGCCCACCGTCCTGGCGGGGCCCATCCTCTGGGACGCGAGCGACGCCAGGGAGGTCCTGCGCTTCTACCGCGACTTCGTCCGCGACGCTCCCGACGAGCTCGGCACGGTCGTGAGGTTCGGCAGCGCGCCTCCGCTACCGGTCATCCCCGCGGATCTGCACTGGCGACCGGTGGTAATGGTGGGTACCTGCTATGCCGGACCGATCAAGGACGGTGAGCGGGTGCTCCGCCCGCTGCGCGCATCCCGGACTCCCCTCCTCGACCTAGTCGGGCCCGCGCCGTACGCGGAATTCCAGCACGCGCTCGACTCGACCGTCGTACACGGTTGGAACTACTACTGGAAGTCCACCCACCTCCCCGAGCTGCGCGACGACCTCATCGAGGCGATCGCCGGGCACGCATTCTCCTGCTCGTCGCCACGGTCGTACGTGGCCCTGTTCCATCTGAAGGGAGCGGTGGGCCGAGTGGCCGAGGGCACGACGGCGTTCGGCAACCGGCAGGCGTCGCACGCGATCACCCTCGATAGTGTCTGGCGACCCGGCGAGGACTTCGGCGACCGGGACACCTCCTGGACGAGGCGGTTCTTCGCCGCCCTCGGCCGGTTCCGCGAAGGCGTCTACGTCAACTTTCTCGGCGGCGACGACGACCCCGACCGGGTCCGCGAGGCGTACGGCGACTCCGTCTACGACCGCCTGGTGGACGTGAAGACCACGTATGACCCTGACAACGTCTTCCACAACAACCAGAACATCAGACCATCCGCCCGGGGTTGAGTGGTGGCGGTGTCAGTGCGCGCCGCACCGTATGGTTGGTGCCGGTAGTGTGATCAATCTGCCACCCATGTCCCCGACTAAACTGTTACGTATGTATCCAGACCGAACGGCAATTGCTTACGGCATGGCCGGAATTCGAGTGGATGTCGAGGGATGACAAGGATGCTGGCAGAGGCACTCAAAGGGAAGATCAAGGTCTGCATGTTCGACCAGTACGGCACGGTCGTGGACATGCAGAAGGGCTTGACCGGGGTGGTTACCCCCTACTTAAAGGAGAAAGGGTGGAACGGCCGGCCAGACGCGTTCGTAACCTGGTGGCGGCGCACGCACTTCGAGAACTCGATGATCGATGCGCTGCTACACCGGGAGCACACGCCGTACCGCGAGATCGGGCACCGAGCGGTCGCCTACACCCTGGAGCGCGCCCGGATTCCCTACACGATGGATGAGGTCCGCTACCTGGTTGCGCAGATCGAGCGGCTCAGACCCTTCCCAGACGTGCCCGAGGCGCTGGCACGCCTGAAGACTCGTTACAAGATAGTCGTGCTCTCGAACGGCGATCCAGACATGCTGGAGACAGCGAAGGCCTTCCACAGGATTCCTTTCGACGCCGTGATCTCGGTCGCCGTCGCCAACTCGTTCAAGCCTCACGTGGCAACCTACACCAAAGCCGCGGAGCTCATGAGCGTGAGAGTGGAGGAAGTCCTGTTCGTCGCCAACCACGCCTTCGACTGCATCGGGGCGAAGTCCGCAGGCATGCATTCGGCGTTCATCGACCGACGCAAGCGGCCCTTCGGCGGCACTCCGCACCAACCGGACATCGTCGTGCAGGACATGAAGAGCCTCGCCGACATGATCGTATGAGAGCGGCAGTGTGCCAGCTGACTAATCGCGCACGTCACTCGCCGCCATCTAACAACCCAATGCATCGGACGCGCGGAGGGCAACGCGCGCCGATGAGTGTGAACGTTAGTGTCATGGAAGACACACCGTGAACGGGAAACCAGGAGACCATCCTCTGACGGACATCTTGGTCCATAAGCACCAAGTCTACGGTCCAGAAGCCGATGAGTTGATCCGAAAGATTAGCGCCCTATGCAGTAGTCGTGAGCTAGACGAATGGTGGAACCGCGAGATCGGGTGGTCCAACGATGCAGCTTTGGTACTACGCAGGGCGCAGGCTCGATATGTAGAGTTAGTACAACGTGCAAAAGAGAGCGGCTGGGAACCAAACAATGACACCTAACAGCGCGTTGGTGAGCGCCGCTCGCGCTTCGGCGCTCTGCGCCTTCTACAGCGCGCCACAACGCGGACGTTGGGAGTAACGGGTCCGTGAATCGGTGACGACATCATTTCCTACGTCGAACGCCGGTGTATCGGTGGCGTTTTCTTTTCGCGATCCGGGGGTATCGTCCCGAATGAGCGAAGCCCGCATGTCGGAGGGTACGCGATGATGACTATCCCGGAGGTCGCATGGATTCACGCATGATTAGACGCAACTTCGCCGCCGGTCTCCTCGCCGGACTGCGCGTGGTATGGCCAGTCCTTTCCCTCCTGATCGGGCTGATGATCGCTCTGGGCCTCGTCGTCGGGCTGAGGGAAGGTTGGTCGATCCAGGAGTCGATCTACTTTGCCTTTGTATCCGGTCTCACGATCGGTTATGGCGACCTCGCCCCGAAGACGCTGCTGGCACGCACGCTCGCAATCCTCATCGGGATATGCGGCGTGCTGCTCACCGCAATGCTCGCCGCGATCGCCGTGAAGGCCCTCACGGCAGCCAGCGGGGACGGCGACCGGTAGCCCGGTGGGCAACAGAATGAAGGGGAAGCGTGACTCCTAACAGCGCGTTGTGACCGATGCGTTACGCTTGCAGCGACGCCGCGCGCCCCGCGCGGCACAACGCGGACGTTAGGCGACACCACAATGAGCGACTACGCCCCATCTCCTGATCGCGGTAGGTCTCGGACTGGACGCACTAGTCGCGAACGTTAGTCGTCACTGAACAGGGAGGGCCGGCATGCTTGAACTCAGACCGACCTGCGAGAACTGCAACAAGGCCTTGCCTCCCGATTCGCTTGAGGCGCGCATCTGCACCTACGAGTGTACGTTCTGCGCCGCTTGTGTCGACAACGTCCTAGAGAACGTCTGCCCGAATTGCGGTGGTGGATTTGTTCCGAGACCAATCCGCCCGTCGAAAAACTGGAAAGGCGACAATTTCCTCGGCAAGGACCCCGCAGGCACCAAAGTCAAGCACAGGCCGGTCGATCCGGCAGCTCATGCACGCTTCTCGGCCGCAATCAAGACCTTACCGCCCCACAAACGGTAGCGGTGCGAAGATGACGGCTAACAAGCTGGGCCGCTAGCGAGGGATCGTGTGGACATTGACCACTCCTCATTCGTTCCACAAGTCTTGGCCAAGCTATTTCCGGAAGGTGCAACGCGCGAACAAGTCAGGGGAATTTTGGGAAGGTATGGCCGCGAAGACTTCCACTTGGAAATGGACCGCGTTCATCTTGGGATCCTCAGGCTTTCGGGTACGGACCTGACAAAAATCGAACGCTGGACGGCTGTCGCATGCAGTGACTTTCGAGAACTACTGGTAGAAGCCGAGTACCGCCATACGTTTAACAAGGATAGGCTTAAAGAAAAGGATCCGGAAAAGTACGCAAAACTGGAGCGCAAGGAGCAAGATGAGTACAGGCAGTGGTTGCTCAAAGTTCTTGCGGCCTAACAATCGTGCAGTCTGAACTCATACGTTACCTGATCCCAAATGGCCATCCGGTTAATCAGCGCAAAAGGCGTGGGCGACGATCTAGCAGCCGGTCAGATTACAGCGAGGGAACAATCGCTGTACCTCATCGCCAGCTTTCTTATTTGGATAGTTCCAGCTTATTTGTTTCTCTTTCCAACCCCACGAACCAACGATCCCCAGTTCTTTTGGTTGGTATGGCTTATCGAGCTAGCTTTTCTGACCCTGTTTTGCGTGGTGGGAATCGGATACTGCCTTGGCAAGTGCCGTGTCGACCCAACGAGGCATTTTCTAGTGGATTTCTCCTGTCTCAACGCACCCATCTCGCTTACTACGCTCACCATCGTATGGGGCGGCTTCTACATTCTTACGGAGCCGGTCTTTGCGCTCGTAAGCGGAACGTTTCCGCGGCTTACATCCTCGAGCGCATACGACATCATTCGAATGTTTGCTTCCGCTGGCGCAGTATTCATAGTCTTCATGAGAATCGGCAAGCATATGAATCGTGTGTCGCGGATCAGGGAGTCAGCTGACAACGCAGCCGAGAGGGACGCGCGCAAGAGCGGCGCGCGCCCCTCACTGTGAACGTTTAGGTGTCATGCGCAGCCGCCGAGACTATGCGCGCATACGTAAGGCAAAGCCCGTTGAGCGAGAAGTGGATGTGGGTTTCGAAGCAGGTTCGAACGCCTAGATTCTCGACGGAGCGAATCAAGTTCCGTAGCAAGCCACTGTGGCATCTGAAGCGGTCATGACACGATGCAATGACTAGCCGCGCCTGCCCTTTCTGCGATTTCAACCAACCCGAAGTTACGGTATTTGCAGACGGCCACGTGCAGGCGTTTATTAGTCTGTCACCCATCAACCGCTATCACGTGCTGGTTGTGCCGCGAGTCCATTACGAACGCTTAGCTGACGTCCCACACGATCTCCTCATGTCCGTTATGCGCGTGGTGCAGCGCGTGAGTGTCGCCGTCGGGACCGTCGCTCGTCCTGATGCCGTTTCACATCTATCCGATGACGATCTCACAGGTTCGGGTTTCAATTTGGTGGCCCACTGGAAGATGCATGTGATTCCGCGATACCGAAATGACGCGGTAGTTATCGACTGGCACCGTGAGCCTGATCCCGGTGCAGAGACGAGAGCACGCTACGGCCAGGAACTGCGCCAGGCATTGCTTGGAGCGTAAATGACGGGAAAGCCGGTGGTCAAGTGGAGCCCGTGGGTAACTCGTCGGGCGACGTAGCAATCGGCCTGCTGCTGCCGACCACGGGTGTGGACTCCGCGCAAGGCACCGATACCGCAAAAGGTTTCGAGCTCTATCTCGACAAGCTCGGCTTCCGCGCCGGCGGACGCAGGATACGGGTGCTCAAAGAAAACGACGAGGCCAAGCCCGACGTTGCGCTGACCAGGATCAAGAAGCTCGTTGAAGAAAACGGCGTCGACTTCTTGGTTGGACCGATCAGCAGCGCCGTGGCTTTGGCAATCCGCGACTATGTGCACGAGCGCGGAACGCCGCTCCTTGTGCCGGCAGCTTTTACCCGGGTGCTCACATCGCCGCAGCACGCTTCACCCAACATCCTTCGCTTGAGCGAGACCAGCGACCAAGCGAACTACCCCATGGGCGGTTGGCTGATGAAGCACACGGAGTATCGCAAAGTGATCGTAGCCGCGGCGGACTTCGCCGGCGGCCGACATTCGGTCGAGGCATTCATGGCCGGCTTTCGGGCCGCGGGCGGCGAAATCGTTGCCGCGACCTATCCGCCATTCGGCACGACAGATTTCACGCCTTACCTACGCGAGGTCAGTTCGATCCGGGCCGACGCCGTGTACGCTTGGTTTGCGGGAGCCGATGCGGTTCATTTCGTGAGGCAATATCAGCAGTATCGGCGCGACAAGCACCTGCCTCTCACAGGGCATTCCGCGCTCACGGCCGACACGATCTTGCCGGCGATCGGCGATGCCGCCCTCGGTATCGTGACCGTCGGGGCGTACAGCGCCGCGCTCAAGACGACGGAAAACGAGCAGTTCGTCGAGGGCTACGCCGGCGCGCACAAGACATGGCCCAGCCGCTACAGCGAATGCGGGTGGGACGCCGCCGCCCTCATCGCTGAGGCCCTCGACACGCTAAGGGGAGACCTGAGCGACGCCAGCAGGGTCCGCAGTGAGCTGAAAGACGCGCTGCCGAAGATCAAGCCACCGCGTGGTCCAATGCAATTCGATGCCTACGGCCAGGCAATCACTCCTATTTACATCACTAGAACGGAGAAAGTCGCGGGACGTTTCGTGAATACCGTGATTGATCGGATTCCGAGCGTCAGCCAAGCGGCAACCTGGGGATGGTGGAACACGAGCAATTGACGCGTGGTGCCGGCCTGCGCCGCTCAACATGCCGTTACGTGCCAGTGAAACTCCTTGGACTATGGCGCCAGCAGTTGACAATAAACGATACGCGGATCTGAGCCTTCAGCGGCGCTGGTATGCCGATGAACTACGTTGGGACGCCAAGCTGCGATCGGAACGGCTCGTGAAGGCATTCGCGACCGTGCCCCGCGAAGCATTTCTGGGACCCGGGCCCTGGCACATTCTCAGCGACAACCTATTCACGCGAGGCTACACGAAGACCAGCGATGCTGATCCCCGGCATTTGAGTCACAACGTCTTGGTCGCAATAGACCCCCGACGCGGCCTTAACAATGGATCTCCCTCTTTCTTGGCTTGGCTCATCGAGCAACTGGATATCAAGGACGGCGAGACTGTCTGCCACGTGGGCTGCGGCACGGGATACTACTCGGCCATCATGGCCGAGATGGTCGGTAAAGGCGGTCGCGTCATCGCGGTGGAGCTCGACAAGAAGCTGGCGCGACGTGCGCGGCGCAATCTCGAAGCCTACCGGAACGTCGAAGTGGTGAACGCCGATGGGTTTGCGCACGATCCTGGACACGTTGATGCGATTCTTGTCAATGCTGGCGTTACTCACCTGTCTCAGGTGTGGCTTAGGGAATTGAGGGCTAAAGGCCGCCTTGTTGTGCCGCTGACAACAAAAGAGGGGAGGGGCAGGATCCTCAAAGCAACACAGAACAAACCGAACTGGCACGCGCGA
This sequence comes from Burkholderiales bacterium, assembly GCA_035649875.1. Classification (GTDB taxonomy): domain Bacteria; phylum Pseudomonadota; class Gammaproteobacteria; order Burkholderiales; family SG8-39; genus SCGC-AG-212-J23. The sequence continues at coordinate 7,121 of DASRIR010000242.1, forward strand.
TTTATTTCGCATGTGGGGATCTATCACTGTGTTGGGGCAAGGAACAGGTCTGCCGAAAACCGCCTAAGGGAAGCTTTTGCCAAAGGTGGTGCCGAAGAAGTTCGCTCATTGCGGTTAGACGAGCACGAGCGCAATCGAGGTTGTTGGTTACATGGTCCAGGCTTCTGTTTGTCGCGACGCCCGTCATGACCAAACTCGCGTTAGGCATTCGGCTTGTGATCCGTAGACAAGGCGAGACACGATGAACTACTTTCTGTACAGACTGAATCCACCACGGCCCACCTTCCCGGGGGACATGACCCCCGCCGAGCGTGACCTCATGCGCCAGCACGTCGCCTATTGGTCTCGGTTGATGAAAGAGGGCCGAGTGATTGCTTTTGGTCCGGTCGCCGATCCCAAGGGGTCTTACGGCATCGGGATCATCCAGCTGGAACATGGCGAGGATGCTAATGCTCTCGGTGCAAATGATCCCGTCATCCTCGCGGATGCTGGTTTTGGGTTTGAGATTCACCCAATGCCGCAGCTAGTCTTTTCTCAGCAGCATGCCTAGGCCCACGTGCGAGCGGACGGCCGCAAGTGCGCTTCGCTTGCTTGCGGTGCCCTCCTCGCTACATTCGCCGGCCGCCGCTCAACGCGAACGTTAGACCTCGCAATCCGCCAACCAGCTATGGAGGCTTTCATGCAGAGAAAGCGCGTCGGCATCGTTGTCTACGAGGACGTCGAGGTTCTCGACTTCTGTGGCCCATTCGAGGTGTTCTCCGTCACCCGTGTGAACGAGGAGAAACGTCGCGACGAACCGTCGCCATTCCTCCCTCTTCTGGTCGCAGAGAGCACGGGTGTGGTCACCGCCACCGGCGGCATGCAAGTGCTTCCGCATCATTCAATGTCCGACTGTCCACCTTTGGAAATCGTCGTCGTTCCGGGTGGCTGGGGCTTCCGCCACCACATGAAGAACCTCGCGCTCCATCAGTGGCTCTGCGCGCGTGCCGCTCAGGCGGAAACAGTGACCGCCGTTTGCACGGGCTCGCTTCTACTGAGTTCTGCTGGGCTCTTGGATGGCCTGCGGGCAACCACTCATTGGCGCTTTCTCGATACGATGCGCGACTCCTTCCCTGAGGTAAGGGTCAAGTACGACAAGCATTTCGTCCAAGATGGGCGCGTGTTTACCTCGGCCGGCATTTCTGCGGGAATCGACATGTCGCTCAAGGTCGTAGAGCAGTACTTCGGCGAGACCATCGCCCGTGCAACTGCGCGCCACATGGAGTACCCCTACCCCGATGCAGATGCCCGCCGTATACAGCTTTAGGGCTTCCGCGCACATTCCGCAAGCGAGGCGGCCATGTTTCCGGAGTCGATCGAGACACAGAGGCTTCTTCTCAGAAAGCCTCTGCCGAAAGATGCAGACAGCATCTTCCAGGCGTATGCGCAGGATCGCGAAGTAACCCGCTACCTTGAATGGCGACCGCATGCATCGGTGGGGACGACGAGAGCGTTCATCGCGAACTGCCAGAGCCAGTGGGCCAGCGCGAAGGCCTTTCCGTACGTCATCACCAAGAAAGACAATGGGGAATTACTTGGGATGATTGAAATTCGTCCGAATGGTCATCGCGCGAATTTTGGCTTTGTTCTCGCACGGCCGTATTGGGGGCGGGGTCTGATGCCAGAAGCCGCCTCCGCTCTAGTTTCGATCGCTCTCGCGCAGCCATCCATCTTCCGAGTCGCGGCGACGTGCGATGTCGAAAACAGCGCCTCGGCCCGCGTATTGGAAAAGGCGGGGCTTTCGCGGGAGGGATTGCTGCGGAGAAACATCATCCATCCCAACATCTCGCCGGAGCCGCGGGATTCGCTGCTCTATGCAATCACAAGGTGAGCTGAGGCCCGGATTCTTGCGGAGCCTAACCAGGGATGCGAAGTGCCATCGCTCTAGTCTGTTCGCCTTGTGTGCAGAGAACGCGTGTGATAGCGTGCCCTGCGTGAGAAGCGGAGCTGTTCAACGTAGCGTTGTCGTAGTAGTCGTCGTCCGGGAGGACCGCGCCGACTAACGCTTGGAACAGCTCTTCCACCAAGCCCCTGTCGGCGAGCCGGCGGGGGCTTCCTGTTTCTGGGCCTCCTCCGGCGATGCCGGCCAAGAACGAGAGACCCGCCATGCAGAAACCTCTGAAGCTCGGATTCTTCATCCAGCCCGTCCACCCGCCGTCCCGTCCCTATGCGGATGTTCTCCGCGAGGACCGCGAGGCGGTCGTGCTCGCCGATCGGCTGGGCTATCGCGAAGCGTTCATTGGTGAACATCTGGTCGACTCTGCCGAGACCATCACCTCGAGCCTCGCCTTCATCGCGAACATGGCCGATGCCTGCCCCTCGATCACCTTCGGTACCGGCGTGCTTCCGCTTGCAAACTACCACCCGGCGATGGCGGCCGCGCAGGTCGCGATGGTCGACCACCTGGTGCAAGGCCGGCTCGTGCTGGGGGTGGGGCCCGGGGTGGCGGGCGACGCAGAGGCCATTGGAGACCTTGGCTCGGACCGCAAGCGCAAGACCGAGGAGGCGCTCGATCATATGTGCAGGATCTGGCGCGAACCGCCGCCGTACCGGATAGAGGGCGAGTTCTACCGCACCACTACGGAGCGCTCGCTCGATCCGGGCATCGGGGTGGGCGTCGCAATCCGCCCGCTGCAACGGCCCCATCCGCCAATCGCCATCACCTCGATCCGGCCGGACGCCAGTGGACCGCACGCGGCGGGCGCTCGCGGCTGGACAGGAATCTCGGCGACCTACGTGGGAGCGTACGTCGTGCAGGCTCATATACAGAGTTACGTCGAAGGCCGGCGCTCGGCGGGCCACTCCGCCGATCCCATCGGATGGCGCGTAGCGCGCAGCATCTTCGTTGCTGACGACGAGGCCACGGCGCACCGCTATGCGCATCGCGAGGACGGCGCGCACGCCTTCTACTTCCACGTGATGCGGACCAAGCTGGCGAAGGCCCGCGCGCTCGACGTGATGCGCGACTATCCCGGCCAGCCCGAATCAGAGCTTTCGACCAGGCGCTGCCTCGAGCGTCTGGTCATCGCGGGGACTCCCACGAGTGTCGCCGACCGGATTCTCGAATTCCGGGAGGAGGTCGGCGCGTTCGGCACGCTGCTGTATACCGGTCACGACTGGGCCGATCCAGCGCTCGCCCGGCGCTCAATGGAGCTCGCGGCGCACGAGGTCTTGCCCCGCATCCATCGAGCCACTCATGGGAGCGCGCCGAAAGGGTGAGCAGTGGACAGTACGTTGCCTTCGCTTTAACGTTGAACTAAGCGGCGCTGCTATGAAAGGGCTCGGTTACGCGATTCTCGCGGTCGCGGCCTTGGTGAGCCTCGTGTTCGTGAATGCATTGAAGCCCAACAGCCTCGGCGCAGCGGTATTCATTGCAGGGTGGCTTGTACTTCCCTATGCAGCGCTTGCGGCCGGGCTGATGTTCCTGGCGAAGGAACGCGCGTCGGCGATGACCTGCCTTGTGGTGATCACTATCGTCACGGCGGGCGGATTGCTGTTCCTCACTTATGTCATTTTTCTCCATCCCGACCCACAGGGCGGCATTGCGGTTCTTCTTACGCCCGTCTACCAGGCGATCGGGATCGGCGTGCTGGTGCCAACGTGTCGCTGGCTAATTGGCAAAGCGAGCGCCTGACAGGCGCCAAGGAGCATCGGTGAAGGTCAAGCGCATCGTCTCAAATGTGGCTACGTCCGACGTGGACAAGGCGAACGCCTTCTATAAAGAGATTCTCGGCCTCAAGGTCCTCATGGACCTTGGCTGGATACGAACATACGGCTCAAACTCAAAGATGACGATTCAGGTCAGCGTGATGTCCGAAGGGGGCTCGGGCACGGCCGTCCCGGACATGTCGATTGAAGTCGACAATGTCGAAGAGGCTCTGGCGAAAGCTCGACAAGCGGGTATCGCCATCGAATACGGCCCGGCGACCGAGCCGTGGGGAGTGCGCAGATTCTACGTCCGCGATCCATTCGGAAAGTTGATTAACATCCTGCAGCATGAGTGAGTCTGACTGAAAGCGTAAAAGAGCCTGTCATGACAAAACTTCTTCTTGCCATCCTGCTCGCCTTTCCGCTTCTCGCCGAAGCCCAATACCCGACCAAGCCCCTGCGCGCGGTCGTCGCCTTCGGCACTGGCGGCACCACCGACGTGACGGCGCGTATCATCGCGGCCGCCCTGTCGCAGTCGCTCGGCCAGCCGGTCGTGATCGACAACAAGCCCGGCGCGGACGGAATCATCGCCGGATCGGAAGTGGTCAAGAGCGCGCCGGACGGCTACACCATCTGGTTCGCCACGTATACGCAGATCTCCGCGCTGCCCTCGCTGCGCAAGAACGTGCCGTTCGACCCGTTGGTGGACTTCACGCCCATCGGCAGCATCGGCAACTTCAGCTTCTTCTGGGCGGTGAATCCCGAGCTGCCGATCAAGAACCTGAAGGAGCTCGCGGCCTATGGTCGCGCCAATCCCGGCAAGCTGAACGCCGGCAGCTCGGGCGCCGCGGCGACCATGGCGCCGACGGCGTTCGCCCGGGCCGAGAAGTTCGACCTGCAGGTGGTTGCCTACAAGAGCGAGACCACGGCGCTCAACGACCTGGTCACCGGCCGCATCCAGCTCATGCTCGCGAGCGGAACGCTGGCGCAGCATCTGCGCGACGGCCGCGCGCGCGGGATCGCCACGCTGGGCAACCAGCGCAGCAAGACGCTGCCCGAGCTGCCGACCATGGCGGAGTCGGGCGTCGCGCCCTTCCCCGCGGTGCCGTGGATGGGCCTCTTCGGGCCGGCGAAGCTGCCCCGCGAGATCGTCGAGCGTCTGTCGCGCGAGCTGCTCGCCGTACTCAAGAATTCCGAGGTACGCGAGCGGGTCGAGCGCCAGGGGATGGACATCAATCCGCTTTCTGCGGAAGCCATCGGCGCCCTCGCGAAGGAGCAGACCGAGGTGTGGCGGCACGTCACGAAAGAGGCCGGCTACACCCCCGAGTGACCACGCGGGTCGTCAGCGGCAAGTACGTCCTCGGCGAGCGGGACGGCGCGCAAGTCCTGCTGGAGGACCACTACGTCTACGTCGACGGCTCGCGCATCGAGTCCGTGACGCGCGACGCGCCCGCCCCGGGCCAGCAGGTCATCCGTTATGAGCACGGCCTGGTCATGCCGGGTTTCGTCAACCTGCACGCCCACTGCATCCGCGGCGGCCTGTTCCGCGGCATCCCGGACGACCTCGAGATGGAGCCCTTCGTCCCGAAGCTCGTCTACAACATCATCCTGCCGCTCACCGCGCTCGCGGCGAAGGAGCTCACCGCGGAGGAGCTGCGCGCCGTCACCGCGCTCGGCATGTGCGACCTGATGAGGGGCGGCACGACCACCCTGCTCGACATGTGGCACCACGGGCAGGAGGTCTTCTTCGACGTCGCGCGCGAGATGGGCCTGCGCACCATCGGCGCGCCGTTCATCCTGTCGGCGTCGAACTCGCGCCTCGGCGCGAACGGCTATCCGGTGTGGGACTTCGGCAACGACGGCCACGCGCAGCTGCAGAAATCGATCGCGCTGTTCAAGGCGCGCGACGAAGGCAACGATGGCCTCGCCCAGGTGGCGATCGGCCCGCACGCGACCGACACCTGCCTGCCCGAGCTCCTGCGCGACTGCCGCAAGGCGGCGGACGACCTGGGCTGCATCCTCACGACGCACTTCGCGCAAACCCCGCAGGAGATTTCTCTTCTGCAGACAAAGTATGGCATGGGCGCCGCCGAGTACGCGCGCCACGCCGGCCTCCTCGGCCGCAACGTGGTCCTAGCCCACGCGGGTTGCGCGACCGACCCGGAGCTGAAGGTCCTCGCCGATACCGGCACCAGCGTCGCCAATTGCGCGTTCAGCTTCGCGCGCGAAGGTATCAGCTTCCCGTACGCGCGCTTCGCGCGCGCCGGCATCAACACCGGCATCGGGACCGACTCGCACGGCATGGACTTCATCAGCGAGGCGCGCATCACCGGCCTGCTCTCCAAGCAGCATTTCGGTAAGGCGTCCGTTGGGACCGCGCGCGAACTCCTTCGCGCGGGTACCAGGGCCGGCGCCGATGCGCTCGGCCGCCCGGACCTGGGTCGCCTCACGCCGGGCGCCCGGGCCGACCTGCTGGTCTACGACCTGTGGAAACCGCACCTGCAGCCGGTGCGCGATCCCATCAAGAACCTGGTCTGGAAAGGCAACGCGGGCGACCTCGCGCTCGTCATGGTCCACGGCGAGTCCGTCGTGCGCGACGGCCGCCACCTCAAGGCCGACGAGGCCGCCATCATGCGCACCGCGGCCGTGGCCGCGCGAAAAATCTGGAACATCGCGGAGCAGCGACAGATCCTTCCCGCTGCGACCTGAGAGTGTTACCTGTACCCTACGCCAGGTCCAACATGCGCAAGCTTCCGGCCCCCAGGGTGAGAGCGTGAAACCATCGGAGCTCATCTCGAAAAGAATCGCCGAGCTCGGCGACTGGCGCGGCGAGACCCTCGGCCGGATGCGTAAGCTCATCAAGGAAGCAGACCCGGACGTGGTCGAGGAGTGGAAGTGGATGGGCACTCCAGTGTGGTCGCACGACGGCATCATCTGCACCGGCGAATCGTACAAAAGCGTCGTGAAGCTTACGTTCGCGAAGGGCGCGTCGCTGAAGGATCCGGCGCGCCTCTTCAACTCGAGTCTCGACGGGAACGTGCGCCGCGCGATCGACATCCGCGAGGGAGAGCAAGTGGATGCGTCCGCCTTCAAGGCGCTCGTTCGCCAGGCGGTCGCCCTCAACAGCGCTGGCAAGTCCAAAACACCGAAGAAAGCGAAGTAATGGAAGCCAAGCGGATCGCGGTCCTGGACGACTACCATCGCGTCTTCGAAGCCGACCCGGCCATTCAGCGCCTTCGCCGGCGCGTTCCGGTCGATGTGTACACCGAACGCCAGGCGCTCGAGCGCCTGCGCCCCTACCCGATCCTGATTGCGCTGCGCGAGCGCACCCGCTTCGACGCGGCGTTCTTCGAGGCATTGCCGCACCTGGAGCTGATCTCGCAGACCGGCAACCACGCGTATCACATCGACATGGCGGCAGCCACGAATGCGGGCGTGCTCGTCGGCATGGCGTCGTCGGACGTCGCGACGATGGGCGCCATCGCACGCTCGACCATCGAATTGACCTTCGGCCTCATGATCTCGGTGTTTCGCCGGATACCGCACAGCGACGCGGCGATGCGCCGCGGCGAATGGCCATCGCTCGCGGGGCGAACGCTCGCGGGAAAGAAGCTGGGCATTCTCGGCCTCGGCCGGATCGGACGCGAAGTGGCGGCGCTGGCGCAGGCGTTCGGCATGCAGGTGCTTGCGTGGGGCCCGACGCTGACCGCGGAGCGCGCCGCGCGCTCGCGCGCTACCTTCCTGGAGCTCGACGCCCTCCTCGAGGAAGCCGACATCGTGACCGTGCAGCTCAAGCTTTCGGAGCAAAGCCGCGGGCTGCTGAACGAGGAGCGGCTCCGCCGCATCGGGCCGCAGGGCGTGCTGATCAATACGGCGCGCGGCGCCATAGTTGACGAAAAAGCGCTGGCGAAGGTGCTGGCCGAAGGCGCGCTCGGCGCCGCCGGGCTGGACGTCTTCGCGGAAGAACCGCTTTCCCGCGACTCCCCGCTGCGGCGCCTCGACAATGTCGTGTTGACGCCGCACCTCGGCTGGCCGGCGGACCTGACCTACGCCACCATGGCGCAGGCGGCGGTGGCGATCGTCGAGTTGTATCTCGATGGCAACTACACCGGCGCGGTGAATCCGGACGCGATCCAGCAGCGCAAGCGGTAACCATGGAGCCGATCGCGGTAGCCGGCTACGTCGCCATCGCCGCGAATGCGGTGCTCGCGGTGATGCTCGGAGCATTCGCGGGCGCGATCGCCTGGGCGGTCAGGGGCAGCTTTGCATCGGCGGCGCTGATTGCCGCAGCAGCCTATTTCGGCGCAGCGGTTGTCTTCGGCTCCAGCCGGCTCGAGGCGGCGGGCATCGTCGGAGTACCGCCTTTGATACTCACGTTCCTCATCGCGTGGCTGGCGGCAGGTTATCTGGAAGCCCGCGCAAGATTGCGGCGCGCGTGGGCCGCCCTGCTCGGCGTTGGCTGCGCGTTGCTCCTCGGCTTCCTGTGGGGGTTCGTGTTCAGACTGGGGCTGTCGGCGGCGCTTTACACGGCGCTCGCGATCGATGTGGGACTCATCGTGCTGGCCTGCTTGAGCCGGAAAGCGCTCGCACGATGATAAAGTTGTCCGCGCCCTTGGAGGGACTCACATGAGCATTCGTGAAGCCATCGAAAACCTGAGCGCCGCGATCACTGCCGATCCGGCGAAGGCAAAGGCGAAGCCGGTCCCGGCCACCGCACGCCTCACCGAAGGACTGCAGTGCGAGATTACGAGCCCGCACGGGCAGCGCGTACTGAGCGACATGCCGCCGGCGATGGGCGGGGCCGCGTCGGCGCCGAACCCGGGCTGGTACCTGCGCGGCGCGATGGCCTCGTGCACCGCCACTTGCATCGCGATGCGCGCCGCCAAGCTCGGCATCGCTCTGGAAATGCTGGAAGTCACGGTCGAAACCGACGCCGACCATCGCGGACTGCTCGGCTTGGACGAAAGCATCTCCGCCGGCCAGTCAGCAGTCCGCACGATAGTCAAGATCCGCGGCAACGCGAAGCCCGAGGAGCTACGCCAGCTCGTGGCATGGGCCGATGCGCACTCGCCGGTCGGCTGCACGGTGAAGGATTCGCCGCCGTGCTCGCTGGACGTGCAGATCGTCTAGGCATGAAGCGCGAATACGTCCACGGCTACGACCAGGCCGCGAACGTCCGGCTGCAGGACCAGGCCGACGCGGTGGCCGACCTGCTGCACTCGGACACCGCCTATCCCGCCGGAGCGCTGGTGCTCGAGGCGGGTTGCGGCGTCGGCTCGCAGACCGTCTCGCTCGCGCGCAACAGCCCGGCCGCGCGCATCGTCTCGATCGACATCGCGGCGGCCTCGGTCGCCGCGGCGCGGGCCAAGGTCGAGGCCGCCGGCGTGAAGAACGTGCGCTTCCAGCAGGCCGACGTCTTCGCCCTGCCCTTCGCGCCGGAGACTTTCGACCATGTGTTCGTCTGCTTTCTGCTCGAACACGTGTCGCGGCCGCTCGAGGTGCTCGCGCGCCTGAAGCATGTCCTCAAGCCCGGCGGCAGCATCACGGTGTTCGAGGGCGACCACGGCTCAACGTATTTCCACCCGGACAGCGCGGCGGCCTACGACGCGATCCGCTGCCAGGTGGAGCTGCAGCGCGCCGCGGGCGGCAACGCCAACATCGGGCGCGAGCTCTATCCGCTGCTGTGCCAGGCGGACTTCGACGCCGTGCGGGTCTCCCCGCGCATGGTGTACGTGGACTCGAGCCGCCCGCGGCTGGTCGACGGCTTCACGCGCAAGACCTTCACCGCGATGATCGAGGGCGTGCGCGAAGCCGCGCTCAAGGCGCGTATGATTTCACCGGAGCGGTTCGACGAAGGGATCCGGGCGCTGTACAGAACGGCCCAGGAAGACGGCGTCTTTTGCTACACGTTCTTCAAGGCGTACGGAGAAAAGCGGCCAGCGTGAAATGGCCCGGGCCTCTCAGGCGGCTCGCGCGCCCGTGGCTGCTGGTCTCGGTCGGCGCGCTCCTCGCGGCCTATCTCCTGCTCGGCGCCTTCGCCCTGCCGCGCTACATCCAGGGCGCGATTCCGGAATACGTCGCGACGCACCTGAAGCGCAAGGCAAGCGTCGGCGAGGTCCGCTTCAATCCGCTGCTGTTCAAGCTCGAGCTGAGGGACTTCGAGCTTGCCGAAGCCGACGACCGGCCGATTGCCGGCTTCCGGCACCTGCTGGTCGACTTCGAGCTGTCGAGCCTGCTGCGTTGGGCGTGGACTTTCTCGAGCATCGTGCTCGACGGGCTGGAGCTGCGACCCGACGTCGCGCCCGACGGCCGCTTCAATTTCGCCGCGCTGGCCGACAGCCTGCCGAAGAGCGAGGGCCCGCGCGAAGCGACCGCGCCGCCGCGCGTGGTGCTGCAGCACTTCGAGCTCACCGACGCCGCAGTTACGTTCAGCGACCGCTCGGGCTCGCGCCCGCGGTTCGATACGCTGCGGCCGCTCGCGCTCGAGCTGCGCGACCTGACCACGCTCCCCGACCGCCGCGGCCCGTACAACGTGACCGCGCGTCTGCCCGGCGGCGGCACGCTCTCCTGGCGCGGCGAGATGTCGCTGCAGCCGATCTTCTCCTTCGGCGAAGTCTCGCTGAAGGGCGCAAGGCCGGCGTCGGTCTGGCGGTTCATCCAGGATCGGGTGAAGTTCGACGAGCCGGCGGGCGAAGTCGCGGTCGATCTGCGTTACCGCGCCGCGTATACCGACGGGACGCCCGAGCTCGCGGTCGACGATCTGCGGCTGACCGCGACGGACCTCGCGCTCGCGCTGAAGGGCGCGAAGGAGCCGTTCTTCGCGCTCAAGACCGCAGCCGTCACGGGCGGACGGTTCGACCTCGCGCAACGCGAGCTGCGCCTGCCGTCCGTCGAGCTCCGCGGCGGCGTGGTGGGCGCCGATGTCGATGAAGACGGGGTAATTAATCTCCAGCAGCTCGCGCCCGAGCCCGTGGCCCCGGTTTCTGTGTCCCCGACAGCGCCGGCGCAACCCTGGCGCGTCAAGCTGGATTCGCTTCGGGTCGGCGAGATCGCGCTGCGCTACCGCGATTTCAGCCGCGCTACGCCGATCGCGCTCGGCGTCGGCGCGCTCGAGCTCGGTTTCGCCGCCGCGCTCGAAGTCGGCGCCGGCGATCCGCGCGTAACGGTCGACAACCTCGCGGTCACCCTCTCGCGCGTGACGCTGGGGCCGGCAGCAGCGGGCGAGCCGCTGGTGAGCCTCGATACGGTCGGGCTCGAGGGCGGAGCATTCGAGCTCCATCAGGAGAGCGTCGCGGCGCGTCGCGTCTCGGTCAAGGGCGGCCTGGTGCAGGTTACGCGCGACGAAGACGGAACCGTGCGCCTGCTCGAGATCGTGAAGGAAGGCGAACGCACCAGGAGCCGCAAGGAGCTCAAGGCCGCGCTGCGCGAGGCGCGCAGCGCCGGCAAGCCCTGGCGCTTCGCGCTGGACGCGTTCGACATCGAAGGACTCAAGATCGCGCTCGCGGCGCATGGCTTCGGCCAGCCGGTCGGCTACGACATCGATCCCCTCACCCTCGCGGTGAAGAACATCCGCAGCGAGGGACGCACGCCGATTACCCTGGATGCCACGCTGCGGGTTGCGCAGGGAGGAAGCCTGCGCGTGAGCGGCGACACGAACCCCGCGGGGAACCGCGCCACGCTGCGCACGACCTTGCAGGGCCTGAGCCTGCGGCCCCTACAGCCAGCGGTGTCGAGCCGCACCGCGCTCGTGCTCAACTCGGGCGAAGTGTCGGCCACGATCCAGGCGCAGTACCGCGCGATCAAGGACCGCACCGAGCTGCGCGCCGGCGGGAGCGCGAGCGTCGATAACCTGCAGCTCGCCGAGGCCGGCAGCGGCGAGCGCTTCCTGGAATGGAAGTCCGTGTCGGCGAGCGGGATCAATTTCAGCCTCGCGCCCGACCGGCTCGCCATCGCCGAGGTCGCGGTGCGCGCGCTGGGCGCGAAGGTCCTGGTGAACAAGGATCGCAGCGTAAACCTCGCGCTGGCGCTGAGCCCGCCGGGCGGAGCGCAGCCTGCCGCCGCAGCACCGCCGCCGACGGCTGAGACCGCAAAGAGTGGCTTTCCGGTGAGCATCGAGCGCGTCAGCGTGGACAACGCGGCGGTGGATTTCAGCGACCTGAGCCTGGTGCTGCCGTTCGCGGCCAAGATCCAGGAGCTGGGCGGCAACGTGCTGGGACTGTCCAGCGATCGCGCAAGCCGCGCGGTCGCGAAGCTCGAAGGCCGCGTCGACGAATTCGGCCTGGCGCGGATCGACGGCAGCCTCGCGACTTTCGATCCGACCGCGTTCCTCGATCTGCACGTGGCGTTCCGCAACATCGAGATGTCGCCGTTCTCGGCCTATAGCGTGACCTTCGCCGGGCGGCGCATCGCCGCCGGCCGGCTCGGGCTCGACCTGCAGTACAAGATCGACAAGGGGACGCTCGCGGGCGACAACAAGCTGGAGCTGAACAAGCTGACGCTCGGCGAGCGCGTGGAGACGCCGGGAGCGATCAACCTGCCGCTCGACCTCGCGGTGGCGCTCCTCACCGATGCGCAGGGACGGATCGCGCTCGCCGTGCCGGTAAAAGGCAACGTGAACGATCCGCAGTTCAGCTACGGCCACCTCGTCTGGCAGGCGATCACCACGGCGCTGACCAACATTGCGACCGCGCCGTTCCGCGCGCTGCTGGGCAGCGGCGGCGACGCGGTGGAGAACATCGCTTTCGATGCCGGCCGCGCGGCGCTGCTGCCGCCGGAGCGAGAGAAGCTGAAGCGCGTGGCCGACGCGCTGGAGCAGCGCCCGCAGCTCAAGCTCCTGGTGGAAGGCCAGCATAGCGAAGCCGACCGCGCCGCGCTGCGCCGGCGCGACGTCGCCCGGGCGATCTCGCTCGAGCTCGAGAGCGACGCCGCGGGCGACGAGCCGCCGCCGGTCGACGCACGCGATGGCAAGACGCAGCGGGCGATGGAGGCGCTGTTCGTCAAACGCGCCTCGGACCAGGCGTTCGCCGAGTTCATCGCCCAGACCGAGAAGGCACGCGGCAAGCCGGTGGAGCGCGTCGGCGCGCTCTCGGCCCTCGCCGGCCGCGCGAGTGAGGACGGCGCCTTCTACGATGCGCTGCTCGAGCGGCTGAACACGACCGCGCCGCTGCCCGGCGACGCGCTCGACCAGCTCGCCTTCGCGCGCGGCGCCGCGGTCGCCGAGCACCTGGAAAAGACGCTTTCGGTTTCACCCACGCGCGTGGAGCGCAAGGCGCCGGCCGCGGGAGACGCCGAGCGCGCAAAGCTCGGGCTCGATGCCGCGACCCCGAAGCCATTATGATGAACGCCATGAAAGACGGCAGCCATCTCTACGAAGTCGAGCGGCGCGAGCAGCATGCCGCGCGCCCGGGCTTTCGCATCCAGGAGCTCCAGCTCTCCAGGACGCAGAAGGTCCCCTGGCACTATCACAACAACGTGCAGGACACCTTCTACGTCCTCGAAGGCGAGCTGCGCATCTTTCTGCAGGACCCGAAGGAGGAAGTGCGGCTCAGCCCCGGCGAGACCTTCACCGCGCGTGCGAAACGGCCGCACCTCGTCACCAACGGCGGCGAGAAGTCGGCTACCTTCCTCGTGCTCCAGGGCATCGGCGAGTACGATTTCGTCCCCCTGGTGAAACCCAAATGAAGACCCCCTACAAGATCAGTACCGACGTGCGCTTCAACCCGCTTGAGCTGATCGACGTCGAGCGCATCCAGAAGGAAACCCGCGAGCAGTGGGTCAACCAGACGCTGTGCCAGGTAAACGACTGCGTGGTGCGCCTCGGCGTGCTGCAGGGCGAGTTCCACTGGCACAAGCACGACGACGAGGACGAGTTCTTCTACGTCGTGGAAGGCCGGTTCCTCATCGACCTCGACGGGCGCACGGTCGAGCTCAAGCCGCAGCAGGGCTTTACCGTGCCGAAGGGCGTCATGCACCGCACGCGTGCGCCCGAGCGCTCGGTGATCCTGATGATCGAGGGCAAGGGCGTGGTGCCCACGGGAGACTGAAAGCGAGTATGGACGCAAAGAAAGACCTGGCGCCGAGCGGCACGCTGCGCGTCGGCCTCAACTACGGCAACTTCCTCCTGGTCTTGAAGGACGCGCCCGACGGCGCGCCGCGCGGCATCGCGCCCGACCTCGGCCGCGAGCTCGGCAAGCGCCTGGGCGTGCCGGTCGAGTTCGTCAAGTTCAAGCAGGCGGGCGAGCTCGCCGACGGCGTGCGCGACGGCAAGTGCGAGGTCGGCTTCCTCGGCGCCGAGCCGCAGCGCGCGAATGAGATCGCGTTCACCAAGGCCTACCTCGAGATCCCGGTCACCTTCCTCGTCCCCGCCGGCTCGAAGATCCGCAGCGTCGCCGACGTCGATCGCGAGGGCGTGCGCATCTCGGTGTCCGCGCGCAGCGCCTACGACCTGTATCTCAGCCGGACGCTCAAGCACGCCAAGCTCGAGCGGGCCGAAGGCATCGATGCCTCCTATGAGCTTTTCCTAAAGCAGAAGCTGGACGTGCTCGCAGGCCTGAAACCGCGCCTGGTGTCCGATGCGGAAAAGCTTCCCGGCGCGCGCGTGCTCGACGGCCAGGTCACCGGCGTGCAGCAGGCGGTGGGCACCAAGAAATCTCGCACAACGGGCGCGATGTACCTGAGCGAGTTCGTCGATGACGTGAAGCGCTCGGGCCTCGTGGCGAAGACGATCGAGAAGCACGGCGTGAGAGGAGTCACCGTAGCCCCATGAATACCGATCTGAAGGTTTACTGGCGTCCCGGCTGCTCGAGCTGCGTGAAGGTGAAGGAGTTCCTCAACCAGCAGGGCGTCGAATTCGAATCGATCGACGTCGCGGCGCGGCCCGAAGCGATGAATGACCTTCTCAAGCTGGGCGTAAAAACGGTCCCCGTCGTCGCCCGCGGAAAGGACTACGTGTTCGCGCAGGCGCTGGAAGACGTCTCGCGCTTTATCGGCAAGGAGTTCTCCGCGCGCCGGCTGGAGCCCGAGGTGCTGGTCTCGCGCTGGCTCCACGTGCTGCGCGCCGCGCAAAGGCACGTGAGGCAGATTCCGGCCGCCAGGCTCGGCGAGCGCGCGGTGCAGAGCCGCGACCGCAGCATTCGGGACCTGGCGTATCACGTGTACCAGATACCCGATGCTTTTCTGCAGGCAATCGAGGAAGGCGTCGAGGATCTGACTTCGGTATACAACGCGCCCCCGCCTTCTTCGGTAAAGACAGTCGAAGACATCGGCGCATACGGCTCGCGGGTAGAAAAGAAGCTCGAGGCCTGGTGGAAACGCCTCGCCGACAAATCCTGCCGCCAGACGGTCAAGACCTACTACGGCGTGCGCCCGCTGCACGAGCTGCTCGAGCGCTGCACCTGGCACTCGGCGCAGCACGCGCGCCAGATCATCTCGGTGCTCGAGCGCCTGGGCGTCAAGCCCGACGCGCCGCTCGCCGCCGCCGACTACGCCGGCCTGCCCATGCCCAAGGGGCTCTGGGAATAGACAAGGAAAAAGCCCGGCAGGCGCTGGACCAGGTTTTCCGCGATATGGCAGGCGCCATGGCCGCGGGAATGGTTTATGTCGGGGTGAAGACCGGGTTGTGGCGCGCTATGAATGGCAAAGGCCCGCTCTCGGCACCCCAGGTCGTGCAACTCTCAAGACTGGAACCCCGTTACGTCGAGGAATGGCTGAAGGGAATGGTCGCCGCTGGCTACCTCGACTACGACGCCGCCGCGCAGACCTACGCCCTGTCCGAGGAGCACGCGTACTTCCTTGCATCGGACGACACCGATCACTTCGTCGGCGGCCTGTTCGCCATGGTGCCGCCGCTCATGCGCGTCGCGCCCGACGTGGCGCGCGCCTTCGCCGAGGGCGGCGGCGTGCGCTTCGAGGACTTCGGCCCCGACTGCGTGAGCGCGCTGGACCTCGTGAATCGCGGCCAGTACGAGACGCGGCTGACCGATTACTGGCTGAAGTCGCTGCCCAGCGCCGCTGAGAGGCTCGCCGCCGGCGGCCGGGCGCTCGACGTCGGCTGCGGCTCGGGGCGGGTATGCATTGCGCTCGCCAAGGCGTTTCCGAACGCGGAGATCGTCGGCGTCGACCCGGACGCGGGGTCGATCGAGCGCGCCAAGGCTTTGAACAGCTCGGCTCGCTTCGTGGTCGGCGATATGTCCTCGGTGGAAAAGCGCGGCGGCTTCGACCTGATCACCTTGTGCGACGTGCTGCATGACCTGAAGGAGCCGCTGACGACGCTCGAGCAGGCGCGCGCCTTGCTCAAGCCCGACGGCATGCTGTTCATCGTCGAACCGAAGGCCGCCGACCGGCTCGAGGACAACCGCAACCCGGTGGCGGCGACCTTCTACGGCTTCAGCCTGTTCCACTGCATGACGCAGTCGCTCGCGCGCGGCGGCCCGGGCTTGGGCACCTGCCTCGGCCCGGCGGCGACCGAGGCGATGGTGCGCCGGGCGGGTTACACGCGCTTTCGCCGCCTCGATATCAAGAGCCTGACCAACCTGTTCTACTCGGCGCAGCCATGATCCTGCGCCTCGTGCTCGTCTGGCTGATCAACACGGTCGCCTTGCTCGCGGTTGCCTACCTGATGCCTTCGGTCACCGTATCGAGCTTCAACGCCGCGCTGGTCGCGGCCCTGGTGCTCGGCCTGATCAACGCCGTGGTGCGGCCGGTGCTCGTGCTGCTCACGCTACCGGTCACCATCCTCACGCTGGGTCTCTTCATCTTCGTGCTGAACGGGCTCCTCTTCTGGGGCGTGGCCGAGCTGCTCGAGGGATTCACGGTCGGCGGCTTCTGGTCGGCCGTGGTCGGCGCCATCCTCTTCAGCGTCGTGTCGTGGCTGCTGTCGGCCCTGGTCCTGCGCTGAGACCAAGACAAGCCGATCAGATCATCATCCTGCCGTACCTCGGGTACGGCACGCGCGAGAAGCTCACCGTCTGCGGCCGCGTGCTGGAGGACGAGGGCTTCCTCCCCGCCTCCAACGAGCACAGCCGCTGGCGCAACCTGGTCCACTTCTGGAAGCGCCTCGAGTCCGACGAGGTGCCGGGCGCGCGGCTGCGCGCGCGGTTCCTCGGACGCGAAACCGAGGCGCTCACCGACCGCGAGGGCTACTTCCGGCTGGAGATCGCCACGCGCGGCCGTATCGGCCCGGGCATGTGGCAGGAGGTCGAGATCGAGCTGCTGGAGCCGTCGAATGCAGGAGTCGCGGCCATCGGGAGGGTACTGGTGCCCCCCAGAAGAGCGCGCTTCGGCGTGATCAGTGACATCGACGACACCATCGTGTCGAGCCAGGTCACGAAGAAGGTGCGCATGATCCTGAGCGTGGCGCTGTCGAACGCGCGCACGCGCAAGCCCTTCGCCGGCGTCGCCGCCTTCTACCGCGCGCTGCACGCCGGCGTGAATCCCTTCTTCTACGTCTCGAAGAGCCCGTGGAACCTGTACGCCCCGCTGATCGAGTATCTCGAGGTGCAGGGCCTGCCGCTCGGCCCGCTGATGCTGCGCGATTTCGGCCTGCGGCGCGAGAAGGAGCACAAGCGCCGGCGCATCGAGGAGATCCTCGCCACCTACCCGAAGCTCAAGTTCATCCTGATCGGCGACAGCGGCGAGGAGGACCCGGAGATCTACAGCGCGATCGTGGCGCGCTTTCCGCAGCGCATTCGCGCGGTCTACATCCGCTCCGTGAGCCCGAAACGAATTACCGAGATCGAGAAGCTGGCCTCGGAGGTGGCAAAGACCGGATGCCAGCTCGTGCTGGCGCCGGACAGCGAGCCGGCGGCGGCGCACGCCGCCGCCGAAGGCCTGATTCAGGCTTCCGAGCTGCGCGCGGTGCGCGCCGAGAAGGACTCGGAAAGGAGCTCCTCGAACCCGGCGGCGTCGAGCGGCGCGCGGAAGTAGTGCCCCTGCCACTCCTCGCAGCCCAGGCCGAGCAGCCGCTCGAGCTGGGCCGCGCTCTCCACGCCCTCGGCCGCGACCGAGATGCCGAGCGTGGTGGCGAGCGCGGTAATCGCGCGCACGATGGCCTCGTCGGCCGCCTGCGAATCGATCGCGCTCAGGAACGAGCGGTCGATCTTCAGCTTGTCGATCGGCAGGCTGCGCAGGTAGGCGAGGCTCGAGTAGCCGGTGCCGAAGTCGTCGATCGCGAAGCGCACGCCGAGCTCGCCGATCGCCTTCAGCGTCGCCACGGTCTCGGCCAGGCCGCTCATCAGCACGCGCTCGGTGACCTCGAGCTCCACCTGGCGGCCGTCAAGCTGATGGGCACGCAGCGTGGCGGCGAGCTTTTCAACATAGGCGCTGCCCTGTGAAATCTCGGGCGCGGAAACGTTGACCGCGTACCAGAGCTTCTGTCCGTAGCGCCGCTCCCAGGCGCCGGCCTGCGACAGCGCGCGCTCGAGCGTCCAGTCGTCGATCGCGCGGATCAGCCCGCACTCCTCGGCGAGCGGCACGAAGTGCTCGGGCGCGAGCAGGCCGCGCGTGGGATGCTGCCAGCGCACCAGCGCCTCGGCGCCGACCACGCGCCCCCGCCAGTGCAGCGGGCTCACGCGCCGGTCGGGCGGCCAGCCGCGGACCACCGGCTGCCAGTACAGCACCAGCTCGCCGCGCGCCAAGGCGCCCCGCAGCTCGTTCTCCAGGCGCAGGCGCTCGGCCGCGCGCTCGTTGAGCGCCGGCGCGAACAGGCGCCAGGTGCCCTTGCCGCTTTCCTTCGCGTGGTAGAGCGCGGCGTCGGCGTTCTTCAGCAGCTCGACGAAATCGCGCCCGTCGTTCGGGTAGATGCTGATGCCGATCGAGGCCGCGACGTTCAGCGTGCGTCCCTCGACCACGAACGGGCGCGCGAGCACCTCGAGCAGCCGCTGCGCGAGCGCCGCGGCGCCTTCGACCGACTTGATCGAGTGCACGAGGATGAAGTCGTCGCCGCCGAGGCGCGCGAGCGTGTCGTCGCCGTGCACCAGGTTCCCCAGGCGCTCGGCCACCGCGCGCAGCAGCGCGTCGCCGGCGCGATGGCCCATCGATTCGTTCACCAGCTTGAAGCGGTCGAGGTCGATGCAGACCAGCGCGAACTGGCCGCGGTTGCGCGCCGCGGTGAGGATGGCCTGGCTCGCGCGGTCGGCGAGCAGGGTCGCGTTCGGCAGGCCGGTGAGCGCGTCGCGCGTGGTGAGCTGCTCGATGCGCGCCTCGGCGTGCTTGCGCGCGGTGACGTCGGCGCCCGTGCCGCGCCAGCCGATGAGATTCCCGGCCGCGTCGCGCACCGGCACGCCGCTGATCGTCTGCCAGATCACGCCGCCCGACTTGGTGATCATCCGGTGCAGCAGGTCGCGGAACGGCTGACCCTGCTCGGCGCGGCCGGCGAACCATTCCTGCACCGCGCGCGGCTCGCCGAGCGGCATGAAGTCGCGCGGCTTGCGGCCGAGCAGCTCGGCGCGCGGATAGCCGAGCACCGCCTCGACGCGCTCCGAGAGGTAGGTGAAGCGCCCCCGGGCGTCGAGCTCCCAGACGTATTCGCCCGAGGCGTCGACCACGTCGCGGAAGCGCTGCTCGCGCTCGGCGAGCGCGGCCTCGGCGCGCTTGCGCTCGTCGATGTCGGCCACGGTGCCCGAGACGCGGCGCGGCTCGGTCACGCGGCCGCGCGCCTGCAGCCACTTCCACTTGCCCTGCCGCGTGCGGATGCGAAACTCGCAGTCGAACACCGGCGCTTCGTGCCGCAGCGCGCGCACCAGCGCCTCGGTATAGCGCACCCGGTCCTCGGGGTGCATCATCGCGATCAGCTCCGCACCGAGCGTGACCGCCGGCGAGGTGGCGTGGCCGAGGAAACGCACCCAGCCGTCGCCCGCCGAGAGCTCGCCGCGCTCGGCGTCGAAGTGGAACTCGGCGAGGTTGCCGCCGTCGAGCGCGAGCTCGAGCCGCTCCTTGGCACGGAACAACGCGCGCTCGGCGCTGCGCTGCTCGGTGACGTCGCGGCCCACGCCGCGATAGCCGAGGAAGCGGCCCTCCTCGTCCAGGCGCACCTGGCCCGAGATGATGTGGTACTGGCGCGCGCCGCGCTCGTCGGCGCGCGAGATCTCCAGGTCGAAGAACGGCTGGCGCGCGCCCAGGCTCTCGAGGTGCCCCTCGAGCGCGTGCGGCTCGACCTGCACGCCCGGAATCTCCCACACCCGCTTGCCGTAGGTCGGCGTATGGCCGAAGAAGGTGGCGACCGGCGCGCCGCCCGACAGCCACACGAGCCGGTGGTCGGCGTCGGTTTCCCAGAACCAGTCGGCGGTGAGCTCGGTGAGCCCGCGGAAGCGCGCCGAGTCGGACTGTGCCTTGAGCAGCGCTCTTGCGTCCCGCCGCGCGAGGAAAACCATCGTCACGTACACCGCGACGCCGGAAACCGCGATCAGCAGCAGGACGTCGAGCACGCTAGCGCGCCGCGTCCCGCACCGGCGGCGCGACCTTGAGCACTTCGTCGATCGTGGTGAGGCCGGCGCCGACCTTCATCGCGCCCGAGATGCGCAGCGGCTTCATGCCTTCTTTGAACGCCAGCTCGCGCAGCGCCGCGAGGTCCGCGTTCTGCGTGACCAGGCTCTTGAGGGCCTGCGAGAACAGCAGCGTCTCGTAGATGCCGACGCGTCCCATGTAGCCCGTCATGCGGCACTCGAGGCAGCCGACCGGCTTGTAGAGCCGCGCCGGGTGCTTGGACTTCCACGGCGCGACCAGCGCGTTCCAGGCATCCTGGTCCTCGGCGCGGTTGAGCTCGGTGACCTGCTTGCAGTGCGGGCAGAGCGTGCGCACCAGACGCTGCGCCATCACGCCGTTCAACGTCGCGTTGAGAAGGTAGGGCGCGACGCCGAGCTCGAGCAGGCGCGCGATCGCGCTCGGCGCGTCGTTGGTGTGCAGGGTGGAGAGCACGAGGTGGCCGGTGAGCGCGGACTGCACCGCCATCTCGGCGGTCTCCAGGTCGCGGATCTCGCCCACCATGATGATGTCGGGGTCCTGGCGCATCAGCGCGCGCACGCCCTCGGCGAAGCCGAGGTCGATGGCGTTCACCACCTGCATCTGGTTGAACGCGGGTTCGACCATCTCGATCGGATCCTCGATGGTGCAGACGTTTACTTCGGTGGTGGCGAGGGACTTGAGCGTCGAATAGAGCGTGGTGGTCTTGCCCGAGCCGGTCGGGCCCGTGACCAGCACGATGCCGTTCGGCCGCTCGGTCATGTCGGTCCAGCGCCTGCGGTCCTCGTCAAGGAAGCCGAGCTCGGCGAAATCGCGCACCAGCACCTCGGGATCGAAGATGCGCATCACCAGCTTCTCGCCGAAGGCGGTCGGCAGCGTGGCGATGCGCAGCTCGACGTCCTGGTCGCTGGTGCGGGTCTTGATGCGCCCGTCCTGCGGGCGGCGCTTCTCGACCACGTCCATGCGCGCGAGGATCTTGATGCGGCTCGTCATCGCGGCGAGCACCGGCGACGGGATCTGGTAGACCTGGTGCAGCACGCCGTCGATGCGAAAGCGCACGATGCCGAGCTCGCGCCGCGGCTCGACGTGGATGTCGCTCGCGCGCTGATCGAAGGCGTACTGCCAGAGCCAGTCGACCACGCGCACCACGTGCGCGTCGTTCGCGTCGATCTGCTTGTCGCCCTTGCCGAGCTCGACCAGCTGCTCGAAGTTCGACAAGCCGCTGACCGAAGTGCTCTTGTTGGCCCCCTTGATCGACTTGGCGAGGTTGTAGAACTCGACCTGGTAGCGCTCGATGTCGAGCGGGCTGGCCACCACACGCCGGATCTCGCGCTTGATCATGCGCGCGAGCTCGGCTTCCCAGTCGCGCACGCGCGGCTCGGCGGTGGCGATCACCGCCTCCTTGGTGTTCAGCGCCACCGGCAGGATGCGAAAGCGCGTGGCGTAGGCCGACGACATGATCTCGGTCACGGCGGCGAAGTCGATCTTGAGCGGATCGATGTGCAGGTATTCGAGGCCCGAGCGCTTCGCCAGCCACTCGGTCAGCATTTCGAGCGAGAGAGGGGTATTGCCCTTTTTCCACTTCTGGTCCGCGACGATGACCAGCGGATGCATCGTGCCGCGGTAGTAGCGCCGCTCCTTGCGAAGCTTCTCCGCGGGCTCGGCCTCGGCCAGATGGTCGGCCACCAGCCAGTCGAGCACCTCGGCCAGCGTCAGCCGCGTTCCCGACGCGCTCCCTTGAGTCTTAACTGCTTGTTCCATAGGCGAAACACACTATACCGCATCGCCCGTAGAATCGCCCCGTGCAAACTTCCAGGCGCTCGCTCGCGGCCGACGTCAAGGTGCGTGAGGTATGGGCGTGGAGCATGTATGACTTTGCAAACTCCGCGTACACCACGGTCGTGATCACGGCGGTGTTCGGCGCCTACTTCGTGGCGGTGGTGGCCGAGAAAAAACCCTGGGCGACCTTCGCGTGGACCGCGGCGCTCTCGGTCTCGTACGCCGCGATCCTCGTCACCGGACCGCTGATCGGCGCGTGGGCCGACGCGCACGCGTCGAAAAAGCCGCTGCTCTTCGCCACCACGGTCGGCTGCGTAACCTTTACCGCCGCGCTCTACTTTGGCGGGCCCGGCGCGGTCGCGCTCTCGCTCCTCCTGCTCATTGTGTCCAACTATTTTTTCGGCGCGGGCGAGAACCTGATCGCCGCGTTCCTGCCCGAGCTCGCCGATTCGCGCGCCATGGGCCGCGTGTCGGGCTGGGGCTGGAGCTTCGGCTACCTCGGCGGGCTCGCCGCGCTCGGCATCTGCCTGGTCTACATCATGGGCAATTCGGCGCGACCGGCGAGCGAAACCGTGCCGGTGACGATGCTCATCACCGCCGCGTTCTTCGCGCTCGCCGCGGTGCCGACGTTCCTCTTGCTTCGCGAGCGCGCCGTGCCGCAGCCGCGCATGGAAAATCCGTGGGCGCGCGTACGCGAAACGCTGAAAGAGGCGCAAAAATTCGAGGACCTGCGGCGCTTCCTCCTGTGCCTCGTCTTCTACCAGGCGGGGATCACGGCGGTAGTCGCGCTCGCCGCGATCTACGCCGAGCAGGCGATGAATTTCACCACCCAGCAGACCATTCTGCTTATCCTCGTGGTCAACGTCACCGCGGCGGTCGGCGCGTTCGGCTTCGGCTACCTGCAGGACGCGGTCGGCCACGTGCGCGCGGTGGCGATCACGCTGATCGGATGGATCATCATGGTGCTGATTGCAGGAAGCGCCGGGAGCGCCGAGGCATTCTGGGTGGCCGCCAACCTCGCCGGCCTCTGCATGGGCTCATCCCAGGCCGCCGGGCGCGCGGTGGTCGGCTATCTCGCGCCGCCGGCGCGGCTCGCCGAGTTCTTCGGCCTGTGGGGCCTTGCCGTGAAGGCGGCGTCGATCTTCGGACCGCTGACCTACGGCGCGGTAACCTGGATCTTCGCCGGGAATCACCGGCTCGGGATCTTCGTCACCGGGATCTATTTCGTGATCGGCCTCGTCCTGCTGCGCAAGATCGACGTCGAGCGCGGCCGCGCGGCCGCCCTGGCCCCGTGAAAGCGCTCCTCTTTTTTGTCCTGCTGACCGTGTTGAACGGGGCTCTCGCCCAGGTCGAGCGGCGCGGCACCAACGAGTGGAGCCTGCATCTCTTCGCCACCGGCTCCGAGCGCTATACCTTCGAAGGCGGCGCGAGCGCGCGCAACGACGGCGGCGCGGGAATCACGCTCGCCACGGCGCGCAACCTGACCCGCTATTTCTCGCTCGGCGTGGAAGCAACGCTCGCAGAATTCAACTATCGCGCGAGCGTCGCCCCCGGCAGCGGCAACGCCGGCGCCGGCTTCGAGACGCGCGGCGACATGGAGAGCCTCGCGCTGCGCGTGAACGGCACCTGGAACCTGCTTTCCACTTCGTTTACGCCGTTCCTGAGCGCCGCCGCCGGCCTAATCTTCCTCGACACGAACCTGCGCGGCGAGGCGCCGGCGAACGCGTGCTGGGTCTATCCCTGGTATGGCCAGGTGTGCAGCGATAAGGCGCCCGACACAGGGCTCACCCGCCTCTCCTACGGCGTGGGCGGCGGCCTGCGCTACGACCTGCCGCGCGACCAGGGCTTCGTGCGCGCCTACTTCGGCGGCGAGTGGATCGCGTTCTCCGAGGCGACGAGCGCCGTCGGCTACTGGCAGATCCGCGCCGACTTCGGCCTGCCCTTCTAAGGCTGGGGCTGGGTCGGGTCGATATCGACTTGCGATCCTGGCTGGCGCCGCGGGCTTAGCCGGCGCTCGACCATCCCGCGCGCCTCGGCGACGAAGCCCTGCGCGCGGTTGCGCAGGTCCTTCGCCGTGCCCTCGGCGTAGTGGCCGATCTCGTGGCCGGCGTGCACCGCCTTGTCGCGCAGCTGCGCGCGGCGCTTACGGCCGGAAACCGGGTCGAAGAAATAGGTGGCGAGCGCGCCGATGGCGAACGCTCCCAGCACACGGACGATCATGGCAAGCCTCCAAGTAGACCAAAAGAGAGTGCCCGGAAAGCCAAGCAAAACCGGGGCCGGCGTTGGACCTAGGTCCAATACCGGACTGTAGTGAGGCCCGCTACGCTGGGCCGTGCTCCCCAATGCGCCTATGACGGCCGTCGCCCGGCTGCGCGCCGGGCTGCGGCCAGCGATCGCGGGGGCGCTTTGCGCGGCGCTGATGCTGGCCCAGGCGGCCCGCGCCCAAGGCGGGGCCCCGCCGGCAGCGGAAAGGATCGAAACCGCGCCAGTGGTCATCGACGGCGAAACGCTGTTCCGGTTGCGTGGAATCAGCAGCTACCCGGCGAGACAGCGCGCCGAGGCCGTTGCCGCCAGGATCCGGGCAATCGCGCGGGATGCGTCGGTGCCGCCTTCCGCGCTGCGCGCAGTCGAGGCCGGGGACCGCTCGAACATTGTCGCCGGCGAACGCCCGGTGGTGTCGGTATTCGATCTCGATGCCCGCATGGAAGATACCGACAGCCATCAAGCGCTGGCCATGGTGTACCGAGAGGCCATCGCCCGCGCGGTCGCGCGCCACCGCGAGGAGCGTGGCGCCCCCTACCTGCGCTCGCAGGCGATTCATGCCGCAATCGTGTTTGGGGTGATGCTCGTCGTGCTGTTCGCGCTGCGCTTGCTGTTCCGCTGGAGCGCGAACGCGCTGGAGCGCCGCGTCCAATCGCGGCTCAAGGACCTGGAGGCGAAATCGTTCCGGATATTGTCCGCGGGCGAGCTGGCCAGCGCGTTGCAAGGCGGGCTGCGCACGGTGCATTTTCTGCTCGGCTTCGTGCTGGTGTATGCCGGCGTCTGCTACGCCCTGGGCCTGTTTCCATGGACCCGCCGCCTCGCGCGCCGCAGCGCCGACCTGGTCATTGATCCGCTCGCCACGATGTGGATCGGATTGGTCGATGCGCTGCCCGGGCTGGTGTTCATCGCGCTCCTCGCCGTCATCACAGCCTACATCCTGAAGCTGGTCCGGCTGTTCTTCGCCGGCGTCGCAAGGGGCACGATCCGGCCGAAGGGATTCGACCAGGACTGGTCGTGGCCGACTTACCGGCTGCTGCGCTTGGCGGTCATCGCGTTCGCGGTGGTGCTGGCGTATCCGTACATCCCCGGCTCGAGCACCGAGGCCTTCAAGGGCGTCTCGCTCTTCCTCGGTCTGCTGATGTCGCTCGGCGCGGCCTCCATGGTCGCGAACAGCCTGGCAGGGTACGCCCTCATTTACCGGCGCGCTTTCAAAGTCGGCGACCGGATCAAGGTCGGCGAGGTCACCGGCGACGTCGTCGCGATGCGCCAGCAGGTCACGCATCTGCGCACCCCGAAGAACGAGGAGGTCACGATTCCAAGCGCCGCGATCCTGGGTAGCCACGTCGTGAACTACAGTTCGCTGGCGCGCGAGCAGGGCCTGATCCTGCACACGACGGTCGGTATCGGCTATGAAACGCCGTGGCGGCAGGTCGAGGCGATGCTGATCGAGGCCGCAGGCCGCACGCAAGGGCTGCTGCGGGATCCGCCGCCCTTCGTGCTCCAAAAGTCGCTCGGAGATTTCTGCATTACCTACGAGATCAACGTCTACACCGACCACCCGCAGCAGATGAATGCGCTCTACTCCGCCCTGCACCGGAACATTCTTGACGTCTTCAACGAGTACCGCGTGCAGATCATGACGCCCGCCTATGAAGGCGATCCGGAGAAGCCCAAGGTGGTGGCCAAAGCGGACTGGTTCACGCCGCCGGCGTCGAAATGATTGATCTTCGCGCAAGCCGCCAATCAGACTAGCGCGGGCACCCTGCCGGCCCGACCGGGCGCGAAGCTTGCAGGACGGGGTTTACCATGAGATCCCTCGCCGTCGCAGTCTTGTTAACCGCGTTCGTCACCGCAGTTCCGGCACAACAGGCCCCGAAGTCGGCGGCCGGCGGGCGCACCGCGAACCTGCCGGATTTCACGGCGCTCATGAAGCAGCAAGGCCCGGCGGTGGTGAACGTCATCACCAAGCGCGAGCCGGCAAAAAACGCGCGGAACCAGCCGGGCCAGGGCCAGGCGCCCGAGGATCCGCTCGCGGAATTCTTCCGGCGGTTCATGCCCGACTCGCCCGAGCGCGGCGGCCCGGGACCGGGCCAGGGCCTGGGATCGGGCTTCATCATCAGCAAGGACGGCTTCGTGCTCACCAACGCGCACGTGGTCGCGGGCGACGGCGAAGTCACGGTGCGGCTCGCCGACGCCAAGCGCGAGTTCAAGGCCAAGGTGATCGGCGCCGACGAGCGCACCGACATCGCCCTCCTCAAGATCGACGCCCAGGACCTGCCGACGGTGAAGCTCGGCAAATCGAGCTCGCTGCAGCCGGGCGAATGGGTGGCGGCGATCGGCTCGCCGTTCGGCTTCGAGAACACCATCACCGCGGGAATCATCAGCGCCACCGGGCGCTCGCTGCCGGCGGAGACCTACGTGCCGTTCATCCAAACCGACGTCGCGGTCAACCCGGGCAATTCCGGCGGGCCGCTCATCAACCTCGCGGGCGAGGTGATCGGCGTCAATTCCATGATCTACAGCCAGACCGGCGGCTACATGGGCGTGTCGTTCGCGATCCCGATCGAGGTCGCGCTGGAAGTGAGCAAGCAGCTGCAAAGCGAGGGCAAGGTGACGCGCGGTCGACTGGGCGTGCGCATCCAGCCCATGACCAAGGAGCTCGCGCAGTCCTTCCAGCTGAAGGAGCCGAACGGCGCGCTCATCGCCACCGTCGAGCCCGGCAGCCCGGCCGACAAGGCGGGCCTCAAGGCCGGCGACGTGGTGCTCGCGTTCAACGGCCAGGAGATCGACGACCCGAACAAGCTGCCGCGCCTCGTCGCCGCGACCAAGCCGGGACAAAGTGCGACGCTGCGCATCTGGCGCGCCGGAAAGGCCGAGGAGGTGAAGTTCACCGCCGCGGAGCTCGTCGCCGAGTCGCGCACGCCCAAGCCCGCTTCCGACAAGGCCGCCAAGCCGAACCGCCTCGGCCTGGTAGTCAGCGAGCTGCCGCCCGCGCAGCGCCGCGCGCTGGGCATCGAGTACGGCCTGCTGGTCGAAGCCGCGGAGTCCGGGCGCACGCCGCTGCGGCCCGGCGACGTCATCGTCGGCGTCGGGCGCGAGGCGATCAAGAGCCTGGAGGACTTCAACCGCCTGCTCGGCGAGCAGAAGTCCGGCGACACCGTCGCCCTTCTCGTTCGCCGAGGAGAAGCGACGGTGTACGTGCCCGTCGAGGTGGGTGACGGGAAGGTCGGCTAGGACGGGTTGATGATGATCTCGACGCGCCGGTTCCGCTGGCGCCCGTCCTCCGTATCGTTGGTCCCCACCGGGAACGACGGGCCGTAGCCACGCGCGTCGATGCGGTGGGGCTCGATGCCGCGCTGCACGAGGGCGAACTTGACAGCCTCGGCGCGGCGCTTGGACAGGCGCTCGGCCGCGTCCTTCGGGCCTGCACCGTCGGAGAACCCCTCGACTGCCACCTTGCGGTTCGGATGACTACGCAGGAACCCGGCGAGATCGTCGAGCGCGCGGTCCGCCCCGCCCTTGAGCGCGGCGCCGCTGTCGAAAAGCAGATCGTTATTGAGCGTGAGGACCAAGCCGCGCGGAGTCTGTCTTGTCTGAACGCCGGGGTAGTAGGCCTCCAGCCTCTTCACTTCCGCCGTCAGCCCGGCAGCCGCCGACTGGTCCTGCACGACCTTTACCTTCTCCTGCTCGAGCGCGCGGGTGCGCGCCTCCGCCTGCTGCCGCGCGATTTCCGCGCGCTGCGCTTCCTCGCGCGCCGCCGCGGCTTCGATCTCGCGCGCTGCGAGCTGCGCGCGCGTACGCTCGGCGCGCGCCTCGAGCACCGCGGCCTCGCCCTGCCGCATCTGCGCGGTGCTCAAGGCAGTGCGCGCGCGACGCTCGGCGAGGTAAGCGTTGTGCTCGACGAGGGTGGAATCCGCGCCGTCTTTCGCCAGGCGTTCGGCATCTTGCAGCGCTTGCGCCGCGGTATTGAGCTCGGCCGGCGCATAGCGCTGCACTTGCGCATCGGCGGCGGCCTGCGAGTAGGCGGTACGCGCGCTGGTGAGCTGCTGCTGGGATTCCGGTGAGAGAGTCGCGCAGCCGGACGCGAGCAGCGCGGCAATGAGGGTCAGTCTGGGATGGAATGTCATCGGCTTGCCCTTTCCGCATCGAGCGCGCGCTTGACGCGCGCGTTTTCCGAAGTTGCCCACGCGAGCCGCGCGTCGGCCTCGGCCTCCTCTGCGAGCAGACGCGCGTGCTCGTAGTGGCGCTGCTGCATTGCCCGCTCGGCGCGCTCGAGCTTGGCATGCGCCTGTGCGTACTCGTTCAGCCCTTCCTGCTGCACCACCGGCCGCGCCTGGGCTAGCGCGGCACGCGCCTGCGCCATCTCCTTCTCGGGCGGTTCGGTGGTCGCGCAGGCGGCGAGCGCGCAGAGGAAAAGCAAGGGCATTCGTTTCACGTCCTTCTCCTTCTGTAGAAGTTATACGACACGGCACCTCTTACGCAGTCACCGCACCTCTTGCAGACGGTCGCATTGTCCATAAGGAGCAAGTGTCGCTCCGCCCCCGGGCGCGTGGCTTGCAGGAGGTTAGAGCGCACTACACACCATGCGACGCCTAGCGCTGTTGGTCGTAATTTTTCTCGCCGCCTGCGGTCCTGCGCCGGACGGCGGATTGCGGCTCGTCACCATCGACAGCGCGGACACCGGCCTGAGCCTGCGCGAGCTGCCGCCGCAGACGTTGAAATCGATCGGGCTGCCTTACGGCCTGGCGGTCGTGAAAACGGGCGCGCTGGCGCAGCGCGCGGGATTGCGGGTGGGGGACATCGTGTACGGCGTGAACCACCGCAAGGTGAAGAGCCTGCAGGAATTCAACCGGCTGCTCGCCCAGGAAGGCGGCGGCCGGTTCGGGCTGCTCGTGCGCCGCGGGCGCAGCGACTTCTACGTCGGGGTCGACCTCGCAGGACCGAGCGACAGCGTGCCCAAGGGCATGCCCTCGCCGCGGGACGCTAGAGATACTCTTCTGCGCACTTGATGACCTCGGTGTTGGAGGGGAGCTCGAGGCAGTGACGTGCGTCCTCGTGCCACCGGCGCGGCTTGCGCGGGGTAGCGGCCGCCTGCTTCGCGCTCTCCGCCTTGGCGGCTTCCGGCTTCGCCGCTTCCTTGGCGGGTTCCGGTTTCGCCGCTTCCTTGGCGGGCGCTTGGGCCCACGCCGTCGCGGCGATCAGGCTGATCAAAGAAAAGAGTATTTGTTTCATGTACCTACCCCAGTTTCATGAAACGATAGTTGAAGAATACCCTTTTTTGGCTAAAGCTGCGAACTGAACAGCCCGACGGTGTGCTCCCAGAGCTTCTCGGTCCAGGGCCGGTTTTCCCACTCCTCCTGCGATACGCGCCGCGAGCGCTTCAGGTCGGCGTCGAAAATGCGCACCTGCGCGGCGGCGAATTCGCGGTCATAGACGTTCAGATTGGCCTCGTCGTTCACGCTGAAGGAGCGCGCATCGAAGTTGGTCGAGCCGACCGAGACCCAGAGCTCGTCGACCACCATCACCTTGCAGTGAAAGAAAGTCGGCTGGAACTCGTAGAACTCGACCCCCGCGCGCAGAAGCTGGCCCCAGGTCGAGCGCGAGGCGCGGCGCACCAGGGGCGAATCGGTCTGCGGGCCCGGCACGATGAGCTGCACGCGCACGCCGCGCTTGGCGGCCGCGGCGAGCGCGCGCGCCTCCACCTCGTCGGGCACGAAGTACGCGGCCGAGATCTGGATGGACTCCGCCGCCGCGGCGATCGACATGAGATACATGAGCTGCATGCTCTCCGAGCCGCCGCCGGGGGAGGTCACGATGAACTGCGCGGCCTGGCTGCCGGCGCGCGCGAGCTCGGGAAAGTATTCCTCGCCGTGCAGCACGCGGCCGGTGACCTCGATCCAGTTCTCGATGAACGCGGCCTGCATCTGGCCGACGACCGGGCCTTCGACGCGATACTGGGTGTCGCGCCAGTGCTGCGGATCCTGCGCGTTGCCGCGCCACTCGTCGCCGATGCCGGCGCCGCCGGTGTAGCCCACGCGGCCGTCGATCACCATGATCTTGCGGTGGGTGCGGTTGTTCATGCGCGCCAGCGTGTCCCAGCGCCAGGGGTTGTACTTCTCCACCTCGATGCCGGCGGCCTTCATCTCCGCGACGAAGCGCTTGTCGATCTTGCCGCTGCCGAGCGCGTCGAACAGCACGTGCACCTTGACGCCGTTGCGCGCGCGTTCGATCAGCGCCTGCGTGAACGCCGCGCCAGTCTCGCCCGACCAGTAGATGTAGCTCTCGAAGGTGATGGTCTTCTGCGCCGCGCCGATCGCCTTCAGCATGTCGGGGAAGAACGCGTCGCCGTTCACCAGCGCCTGCGCGCGGTTGCCCGGGAGCAACGCCGGCCCGAACACCACGTTCACGTTGCGGCGGAATTGCGCCTCGGCGGTGCTGTACAGCGTCTCCACGCGCTGCTCGATGTGCTTGTCGCCCAGGCTGAGGTTGGCGATCAGCAGCACGGCGAACGCCGTCACCACGAAGGTGAACCCGGCGATCAGCCAGTTGTTCGAGATTCCTGCCCGGCGCATGCCGCCGAGCCTTGCACGGCGCCGTTAAACCTGTCGGTGGCCCCCGACCCCCAACCAGCGCAGTGCGGCGTCGCGGTCGGCGAAGAACTCGATGCGCAGCCCGCGGTTCTGCGCCACGTCCCGGAAGAACTGCGTCTGCTGATCGACCGTGTAGCCGTACAGGCAGCACGCGAGCGACATGCCGGTCAGCATGCTGCCCACCAGCGAGCCGAAGCCGAAGGAGTCCATCGTTCCCATGCTCCGGCGCACCACGGTGCCCTCGATCAGCACGCGCCGCTGCCCTTGCCGCGCACAGAGCTCCGAGATGGCGAGCGTGAGGTGCGTGGTGCCGTCGGGCTTGATCTCATAGCCGGGCGCGAGCTCGACATGGACGTAGTGCGCGTGCGGCGTCAGCTTGAAATCGGTGCTCATGGGCAGCCGATCATAGCCAGCGAGCCGCTGGCACCCTGTCAGGGATTCTTGACTAGAGCTGGACTTCCGGCGCCTGCAGGATGTCTTCGCGCGCGAGGCGCAGGTGGACCTTCTTCTCCGGCCAGTCGATGCGCTCGATCACCTCGGGCGAGATGAGCAGCAGTCTGCCCGGCAGCCAGTCGCGCGAATCGACCAGCACGTCGGTGATCGCCCAGGTCTCGTCGTCGACCACGAGATCGGCGACGCTGCCGATCGCGCCATCGCGCGCCTCGATGCCGCAGCCGATCACCTCCGCGCTCGAGCGCAGCGATTCGTCGGCGACCGTCGGGCAGCGCGCGATCTGTGCGCGCGTGAGATCGACGCGGATGTCGCCCGGCTTGCGCGGCCGCTCGCGGTCGATCGCAATCGGCGAGACAAGATACCGGCGGCCGGGAATCCAGCGCCGGGTGTTGACGAGCAGGTAGCGCACATCCCACTCCTCGTCGTCGAAGTAGAGGTCGTCGACCGAGCCGACCTCGCCGTCCTCGGCGTAGAGCGCGTCGCCCTGCAGGTCCTTGATCTTGTGCAGCATGGCAGACACGTCCAGCAAGCGCTGCGCCCGCGTGGCTAGGACACGAGCCAGCGTAGCAGTAAGTACGTCAAGGAGATGGTGACGGCGGCGAGCGCGACCATGCCCAGCACGATCATCGCCACGAACGCCCAGCTCGCTCGCTCGGCATGCCGCGGACGCTCGACCCAGTGCTCGAGCAGCTGCACGTTGCGCTGGTTCGCTTTCCATGCCGCGTCGAACACGTCGCCCGCGAAGGGTATCAGGCCGACCAGACCTTCTACCGCCACGTTGAAAGCCATGCGCGCGAGCACGCTGCGGCTCGCGCCGAGCCGCCTCGCCTCGGCGACGATGTAGCTCGAGATCAGCACGCCGATCAGGTCGCCGAGGAACGGCACCAGGCCGATCAGCGCGTCGAGCCCTACGGTAAAGCGCGTGCCGGGAATCGGGATCGAGCTGTCGAGCAGCCACGCGAGCATGCGCAGCCGCTCGCGCAGCTGGCGCTCGCCGGGCACCTCCGGCCCGAGCACCTCGCCTTCTCTGTACGTTGTCATCCTGATAATGATGACAATGCGCGGCTGCCCTAGTTCTTCTCGGTCTCTCGTTCGAGCCGGCGGCGGATGGCGCGCAACTCCCACAGCACGCAGCCGCCCACGAGCATCACCGCGGCGAGCAGGAGCAGCACGAAGCCCTTGATCTCGTTCGCCACGCCGCGCTCGGTGAGGAAGATGAAAAGGCCCGCCGCGCCGACGAGCGCGGCCGTGACGATCAAGCCGGTGCCGAGGTGTCGCATGGGGCTCGCCTAAAGGTAGCATTTCCCACGGTATCATTTCGGCTTCCCAAAAGAGGAGACCTGCCATGGCAATCAAAGTGGGCGATCGCCTGCCCGACGGAAAACTGATGGAATCCACCGAATTCGACTCCGGCACGCAGTGCGCCATGCCGCCGAAGGAAGTCAACGTCGCCGACGCGGCCAAGGGCAAGAAGATCGCGATCTTCGGCCTGCCGGGCGCGTACACGCCGACCTGCTCGGCGAAGCACGTGCCGAGCTACGTGCAGAACAACGACCAGCTGAAGAAGAAGGGGGTGAGCGAAGTCTGGTGCGTGGCGACCAACGACGCCTTCGTCATGGCGCACTGGGGCCGCGACCAGAAGGCGCTCGGCAAGATCCGCTTCCTCGGCGACGGCAGCGGCGAGTGGACCAAGAAGCTCGGCCTCGAGCTCGACCTCAACGCGCGCGGCATGGGCACGCGCATGCAGCGCTTCTCGATGCTGGTGGACAACGGCGTGGTGAAGCAGCTGAACGTGGAGGCGCCCGGCAAGTTCGAGGTCTCCGACGCCGGGACGATGCTGAAGCAGCTCTGATTACAAGTCGTTACAAAGCCCGGTCGGCGCGCGGCCGGGCTCGGGCGTTTCATGGGAAGGAAATTCATCAAGGAGGGCTCATGCGATTGTCATTGTTGATCGCCGGCGCGCTGCTCGCCGCAAGCACCGCGCTCCACGCCCAGGTCGACCGCCAGCAGGTCAAGGACGCGCACGCCAAGGCGCTGAAAGCCTGCGAAGGCAAGGCCGGCGACGAGCATCGCGCCTGCGTGCGGCGCGAGATGTGCGCCCAGTCCAAGGACCTGCAGCTCTGCCAGGAGCGCTTCGCCAAGGCCGACGCGGTGAAGTCCGCGCGCGCCAAGGCGGCGAAGGCCTGCGAGGGCAAGCAGGGCGCCGAGCGCGGCGAGTGCATGCGGCGCGAGACCTGCGCGCAGGCGAAGGACCCGGCGCAGTGCGAGGCGCGCATCAAGGAAGCCGTGGCGAAGCGCGAGAAGATCCGGGAGGCCTGCAAGGGCAAGAGCGGCGAGGAATACCGCGCCTGCCTCAGGGAGCAACGCGGCGAGCAGCGCAGCAAGAGCTAAATAACACCGCAAAGTGATCGCCGGGGGGCCGGTAAAATCCGGCTTCCCGATGTGGTTCCGCGATCCCGCTTTCGCCGCGGGCGTGCGGGCGACGCTGCCCGTGCTCCTCGGCATCATCCCGTTCGGCGTCATCACCGGCGTGGCGATGGTGGCGAGCGGCATCCCGCCGCTCGTCGCGATGCTCATGTCCGTGCTGGTGTTCGCCGGCGCCTCGATGGTGGCCTCGGCGCAGCTTCTCGCCTCGAACGCGCCGGCGCTGCTCGTGGTGCTCACCACCCTCATCATCAACCTGCGCTTCATGATGTACAGCGCGTCGCTGCGCCTGCACTTCGCCGACGCGCCGCTCGGCCGGCGGCTCGCCGTCGCCTACCTCACCGCCGACAACGTCTACGGCCTGATGCTCGGGCGCTTCGCCGAGCATCCCGGCGACCCGGGCAAGTACCCGTACTTCCTCGGCGCGGGCCTGGTGGTGTGGGCCGCGTGGCAGGCGGCGGTGCTCGGCGGCATCCTGATCGGCGCCGGCGTGCCGGCGCAATGGCGCCTGGAATTCGCCGCGCCGCTCGCCTTCATCGCGATCTCGATCCCGTTCCTGCGCGACCGCGCTTCCGTCGCGGCCGCGGTCGCCGCCGGCGTCGCGATCGTCCTTTGCCAGGATGTTCCGCTGAAATTGAACATCCTGATCGCCGCCGCCGCGGGCATCGCGGCCGGCCTGGTGGTCGAGAAGCGCAAATGACCTTGTGGCTGACGCTGCTCGGCATGGCGCTGGTGACCTTCGCGCTGCGCGCCGCCTTCCTGGTGCTGCCGCCGGGCACCGAGCTGCCGGCGTTCTTCAAGCGCGCGCTGCGCTATGTCCCGGCGGCGGTTCTCACTGCGATCTGGGCGCCGGAAGTGCTGGTGCAAAATGAACAACTGCCCGCCGGCGTTGTCGCAATTGCTGTGGCGTGGCGCTGGCGCATGACCTTCGCTACGATAATCGCGGGGCTCCTGGCATTGCACCTCTTCGCATGGCTGATTTAGTCCTCAATCGAAGTCGCGCCTTCGTTTTCGTGCTGCTGCTCGCGCTGTGCGCGGGCGTGGCCGCGCAATCCCCGAAAAAAGCGCATTCCATCGAGGGCATCACGGAATGGCAGTTCGCGAACGGGCTCAAGCTCCTCACCCTGCCCGACCCCGGGGTCGACACGGTCACCGTGCACATCGTGTACCTGGTCGGCTCGCGCCACGAGGGCTACGGCGAGAAAGGCATGGCGCACCTGCTCGAGCACCTGCTGTTCAAGGGCTCGCAGCGCCATCCCAACCTCAAGGAGGAGTTCACGCGCCGCGGCGGGCGCTGGAACGGCACCACCTCCAACGACCGCACCAACTACTTCGAGACCCTGGCGGCCACCGACGACAACCTCGAGTGGGCGATCGCGATGGAGGCCGACCGCATGGTGAACTCGTTCGTCCGCAAGGAGGACCTGGACAGCGAGATGACCGTGGTGCGCAACGAGTTCGAGATGGGCGAGAACAATCCGGGCGGCGTGCTGTTCCAGCGCATGCAGCAGCTCGCCTTCCCCTGGCACAACTACGGCAACCCGATCATCGGCCAGCGCTCCGACATCGAGCGCGTGCCGATCGACAAGCTGCAGGCGTTCTACAAGACCTGGTACCAGCCCGACAACGCGGTGCTGGTCGTCGCCGGCCGGTTCGACGAGAGCCGCGCGGTCGCGCTGGCCGCGAAACACTTCGGCCCGCTGCCGCGCCCGCAACGCGTCCTGCCCGCGTACTACACCGACGAGCCGACGCAGGACGGCGAGCGGCGCGTGCGCCTCGAGCGCGTCGGCGACAACCAGCTCGTGATGGCGCTCTACCGCGCGCCGGCCGGCAGCCATCCCGACTTCCCCGCGCTCGACGTGCTCGCGAACGTGCTCGGCGAATCGCCGAGCGGGCGCCTGCACCGCGAGATCGTGCAGAAGGGGCTCGCCTCCGCGGCCTGGGGCGCGGCGCGCGAGATGCATGACCCGGGCTACATGTACTTCGGCGCCTCGCTCGGGCGCGAAGGGAAGCTCGGCGAGGCGCGCGACAGGCTGATCGAGGTGGTCGAGGGCGTGAAGCAGGACAAGGTGCGCGCCGAGGAGCTCGAGCGCGCGCGCACCACGCTGCTCAACGACTTCGAGAAGGTGCAGCTCGACTCCGGCCAGCTGGTGCGCTCGCTATCGGAATACATCGCGATGGGCGACTGGCGGCTGTTCTTCCTCTACCGCGACCGGCTGCGCAAGGTGACGCTCGACGACGTGCAGCGCGTCGCCGGGGCCTATCTCAGGCCGGCGAACCGCGTGCTGGGCGAATTCATCCCGAACGACCAACCCGAGCGCGCCGAGATCCCGCCCACGCCCGACCTGCAGGGCGCGCTCGCCGGTTACAAGGGCGGCGAGGCGGTGCGTCTGGGCGCGGCGTTCGATCCCTCGCCGCAGAACATCGACCAGAAGACCGTCAAGCGGCAGATCGCCAACGGCATCCAGCTCGCCCTCCTCCCCAAGCAGACGCGCGGCGGCCGGGCGATCGCCAGCCTCACGCTGCACTGGGGCGACGAGAAGAGCCTGATGAACCGCGAGCAGGCGTGCAATTTCGCCGGCACGATGCTCCAGCGCGGAACCCAGAAGCGCAGCCGCGCCGAGCTGAAGGAAGCCTTCGAGCGCCTGAACGCGAGCGTGTCCCTCAGCGGCGAGGGCGCGAGCGTCGAGGTGCGCGGCGAGAACCTGATCCCGGCGCTCCGGCTGGTGGCCGAGGCGCTGCGCGAGCCGGCGTTCTCGCGCGATGAGTTCGAGGAGATGAAGCGCGCCGCGCTCACCGGCGCCGAGGCGCAGCGCAACGAGCCCTCCTCGCTCGCCGGCGTGCGGCTCGCGCGCCACCTGCACGAATACGCGCCCGGCCACCCGCACTACACGCCCACCGTCGAGGAGCGCATCGCGCTCATCCGCAGCACCAAGCTCGAGGACGCCGTCGCCTGCTACCGCGAGCTCTACGGCGCGACCGGCGCCGACTTCGCCGCGGTCGGCGACTTCGACCCCGACGCGCTCGCGCGCGCGGTGGAGGAGCTCTTCGGCCCCTGGCGCACGCCGCGCCCGTTCCGGCGCGTGCCCTCGCGCCACTTCGAGCGCCCGGGCCTCGATGACGCATTGGTGACCCCCGACAAGGCGAATGCGGCGCTGCGCGGCGGGATCAACCTGCGGATGCGCGACGACCACCCGGACTTCCCGGCGCTGGTGATCGCCAATCACCTGATCGGCGGCAGCTCCACCGCGCGCGTGCCGCTGCGCGTGCGCGAGAAGGAAGGCCTCTCGTACAGCACCTACACCACGTTCAGTTCCAGCGCGCTCGACGAAGCCGCGGCGTTCCGCGTGGCGTCGATCTTCGCGCCGCAGAATCGCGCGCGCGTGGAGCGCGCGATCCGCGAGGAGCTCGAGCGCGCGGTGCGCGAAGGCTTCAGCGCCGAGGAAGTCGAAGCCGGCAAGCTCTCGGTGCTCGAGGCGCGGCGCCTCGCGCGCTCGCAGGACCGCGCGCTCGCCAGCCGCCTCGGGCACTACCTATTCGTGAAGCGCACCTTCGCCTGGGACATCGAATTCGAGTCGAAGATCGCCGCGCTCACCCCGCAGCAGGTCAACGCCGCGCTCAAGCGGCACATCGACCCGTCGCGCCTGTCCGTCGTGGTCGCGGGCGACCTGAAGAAGAACTAGCGCTTCTTCAGCAAGTCGCGGATTTCTTCCAGCAGCTGCTCCTGCCGCGGCGGCGGCGGCGGCGCGGCGGTGCCTTCCTCCTTCTTGCGCAGGTGGGTCAGCACCTTCAGCGCGACGAAGATCGCCATCGCGATGATCATGAAGTCGACGCACATCTGGATGAACTTGCCGTACATGATCTTCGCGTCGCCGACCTGGATCATCAGGCTCTTGAAGTCGGCGCGGCCGACGGCCCCGACCGCCGGCATCACGATGTCCTCGACCAGCGACGACACGATCTTGCCGAACGCGCCGCCAATGATCACCGCGACCGCGAGGTCGACGATGTTGCCCTTCATCGCGAACTCGCGGAATTCCTGCAGGGTTTTTCTCATCGGTAGTTGACCTCCAGGATTTGCAGCTGCTCTTCGCCCGACGGGCTGCGCAGCGTGACGCGGTCGCCTTCGCGCGCCTTGATCAGCGCCTTGGCGATCGGCGACACCCACGACACCCGCCCCTTGGCCGGATCGACCTCGTCCACGCCGACGATGGTGATTTCCCGGGTTTCTTTTCCGGACCGGACCTTGACCGTGGCGCCGAAAAACACCTGGTCGGTGTCGCGGCCGGCCGAGTGCACGATCTGCGCGCTCTCGAGCCGCTTGATGAGGAAGCGCACGCACCGGTCGATCTCGCGCAGGCGGCGCTTGCCGTAGATGTAGTCCGCGTTCTCGGAGCGGTCGCCGAGCGACGCAGCCCAGGCCACGGTCTTCACCACCTCCGGGCGCTCGGCCTCGACCAGATTGCGCAGCTCGGCCTCGAGCCGCGCGTAGCCGGCCGGCGTAATGTAATTTTTTCCGTGCGTCGGAAGCTCGGGCCGCGCGGCTTCGTCGTGCTCGTCCGCGCCGCCTTCTTCCTTGACAAATGCTTTGGACATCACGGCCATTTTATCGCTTGCCAGCGGGGCGGACAGCTTTCAGAATGCGCTCGGGGAAGCATCAAGAAGGGGAAGGGCATGGCGGAGAAGAAGAAAGAAGGCCTGGATTTCCTGACGAAGCTGCGCATCCGCGAGCTGATCCTGATGGGACTCATCCTGATCAGCGCGGTGATCGCCAACCTGCCCGAGGATTACGTCGAGGACACCCTCAACGTCAACCGCGGCTTGATGGTCGCGTGGCTCGGGATCGCGGTCATCATCGGCCTGTTCCTCTACCTGCGCACGGGCCTGTTCATCGCGGTGGTGCTGCTGATCGCCGGCGCCAATATGCCCGACCAGATCGCCGAGGGACTCAACATTTCGAAGATCCCGATCATCCTCGCGCTGATGGCGCTGATCGGCGTGGGCCTGATCAACTACGTGGTCAAGCTGATGCCCACCGGCCTCGAGCCGCGGCCCAAGGAGAAGAGCGCCGAGGGCATCCGCGCGCTGTTCTACGCGATCGAGAAGAACAACCTGGTCTACGCGCAGAAGGTGCTGTCGATGAACTTCGACCCGAACCTGCACCACGACAACGGCTACTCGCCGCTCGCGTACGCGGCGATGCGCGGCAGCTTGCCGATGATCGAGCTGCTGCTGCGCAACGGCGCCGACCCGATGCAGACCACGAAGGAAGGCGACAGCGCGGTCGAGCTCGCGCTGCGCTTCGGCCATGCCGAGGTCGCCGACTCGCTGAAACAGGCGCGCCGCCCAGCGAACGAGCCCGAGCCCGCGCCCGCCGCCGCCAGCTAGAATTCCGGCTTCGATTTCGAATGGCCCGGCCGCGTCGGCGGCGAGCCCAATACTGTATACTCGTCCAGTATGGAGATCCAGCTTCCCTCCCCTGTTTCCGAGCAGGAGATCAGCCGCGACACGCTGATCGAGAAGTACGCCAAGGGTAACGAGCAGACCGTCACCGAGGTGCGCCGCCGCGTGGCGCGCGCCCTCGCCCAGGTCGAGCGCGAGAGCGAGCGCACGCAATGGGAGCGGCGCTTCTTCCAGGCGCAGGAAGAAGGCTTCATTCCCGCCGGCCGCATCAATTCCGCCGCCGGTGTCGCGCTGCAGGCGACGCTGATCAACTGCTTCGTGCAGCCGGTGGGCGACTCGATCTCCGAAGTGGTCGACGGCCGGCCGGGCATCTACACCGCGCTGCAGGAAGCCGCCGAGACCATGCGCCGCGGCGGCGGCGTGGGCTACGACTTTTCCTCGATCCGCCCGAAGGGCGCCGAGGTCAAGGGCACGCATTCGCGCGCGAGCGGCCCGGTGTCCTACATGCGCGTCTTCGACCGCTCGTGCGAGACGGTCGAATCGGCGGGCTCGCGCCGCGGCGCGCAGATGGGCGTGCTGCGCTGCGACCACCCGGACATCGAGGATTTCATCCACGCCAAGGACAAGGGCGACCTCGCCAACTTCAACATCTCGGTTGGGGTCACGGACGAGTTCATGCAGGCGGTGGAGCGCGACCGCGCGGTCGAGCTGGTTCACAAGGCCAAACCGTGGACCAAGGACGCGCGCCAGCGCGACGATGGTCTGTGGGTCTACAAGGAGCTGCGTGCGCGCGATCTGTGGGACCAGATCATGCGCTCGACCTACGACCATGCCGAGCCGGGGATCCTGTTCCTCGACCGCATCAACGTCGACAACAACCTGCGCTACTGCGAGAGCATCGACGCCACCAACCCCTGCGCCGAGCAGCCGCTGCCGCCCTACGGGTGCTGCTGCCTCGGCTCGATTGATCTGACCAAGTTCATCCGCAATCCTTTTGCGGAGAACGCCGCATTCGATTTCGAGGGCTTCGGCAAGGTCGTCGCGACCTCGATCCGCATGCTCGACAACGTGCTCGAAGTCACCGCCTGGCCGCTCGAGCAGCAGCACAAGGAAGCGATGGCGAAGCGCCGCGTCGGCCTCGGCTTCACGGGCCTGGGTGACGCGCTCATCATGCTGCGCCTCAAGTACGACACCGACGACGCGCGCGCCATGGCCGCGCGCATCTCGGAAAGCATGCGCGACCACGCCTACCGCGCCTCCGCCGAGCTCGCGAAAGAGCGCGGCGCCTTCCCGCTCTTCAACGCCGACCTGTACCTTTCGGGCACGAGCTTCGCCTCGCGCTTGCCGCAGCCGATAAAGCACCTGATTCAGCAAAGCGGGATCCGCAACTCCCACCTGCTGTCGATCGCGCCCACCGGCACCATCAGCCTCGCGTTCGCCGACAACGCCTCGAACGGCATCGAGCCGCCCTTCTCCTGGACCTACACGCGCAAGAAGCGCGTCGACAACGGCTGGCAGGAGTATTCGGTCGAGGACCACGCCTATCGGCGCTATCGGGCGATGGGAGGCGACATGGATGCGCTGCCGCCCTACTTCGTCACCGCGCTCGAGATGAGCGCCAAGGCGCACCAGAAGATGGTCGCGGCCGTGGCGCCCTTCATCGATACCAGCATCTCCAAGACGGTGAACGTGCCCGAGGACTATCCGTACTCGGAGTTCCAGGACCTCTACTTCGACGCCTGGAAGTCCGGCCTCAAGGGCCTCGCTACCTACCGGCCGAACAAAGTTCTGGGTTCCGTTCTGTCGGTGCAGAAGACCGAGGACTTCGTCCAGGACGACGTCAACCGGCGCATCCAGGTGAAGTCGGTCCCCGCGCCGGTGCTCGCGTCCCTGCGCTGGCCGGGCCGCCCCGACCTCTCCGCGGGCAACCCGGCGTGGACCTACATGATCGAGCACCCGCAATACCGCTTCGCGGTGTTCGTGGGGCACGTCGAGAATGGCCGCCCGCATGCATTCGAAGTGTGGGTGAACGGCAGCGAGCAGCCGCGCGGCTTGGGCGCGCTCGCCAAGACGCTCTCGATGGACATGCGC
Organism: Burkholderiales bacterium; assembly: GCA_035649875.1. Lineage (GTDB taxonomy): Bacteria > Pseudomonadota > Gammaproteobacteria > Burkholderiales > SG8-39 > SCGC-AG-212-J23. The sequence continues at coordinate 48,265 of DASRIR010000242.1, forward strand.
GCGAACGACAGCGCGTGGCTCAAGCTCAAGCTCGACACGCTCGCCAAGGCGGGCGGCGACGAGCCCTTCGAGATGCCGTTCCCGCCGCGCGGCGAGAAGAAGCTGATGCCTTCCGTGGTCTCCGCATTCGCGCAGATCGTGCGCTGGCGCGTCGACCAGCTGAACCTGGGCCTGAGCGAAGAAACCTTCCAGCTGGCGGCGGAAGAAGCGTCCTCCCCGGTGCTCGATGCCATGTTCGCGCTCAAGGAGCCGAAGACCGGCACCGACGGCACCCTGTCCTGGACTGTGGACATCCTGAACCCGCGCACCGGCGACGATTTCGTCCTGGGTCTCAAGGAAATCACCCTCCCGGACGGGATCACGCGCCCCTACTCCGTGTGGCTTTCGGGCGAGTACCCGCGCGCGCTGGACGGCCTGTGCAAGATGCTCTCGCTCGACATGCGCGTGCTCGATCCGGCGTGGGTCGGGATGAAGCTGAAGAAACTGCTCGAATTCCCCGAGCCGCTCGGCGACTTCATGGCCTTCGTGCCCGGCAGCCGCAAGCAGCAGACCTTCCCCTCGACCATCTCGTACCTGGCGCGGCTCATCCTGCACCGCTACGCCATGCTCGGCATCCTCGACGATGTCGGTACGGCGAAGCAGTCGATGGGCATCCTCGAGAAGCCCTCGGAGAAGGCGAATCCCCTCATCGCCGGGGCCAAATGCCCCGACTGCGGCAACAAGACGCTGATCCGCAAGGACGGATGCGATTACTGCACCGCCTGCGGCTACGTTGGAGTTTGCGGCTAGCTTGTCTACCCAAGAAGTCGGGCAAGGCCGAGCTCGGCGACATCCGCAAAGGCCTCGCGCTCGGCGTCGACGGCTACATCACCAAGCCCTACAGCAAGAACCAGCTCGCCGAGGTCATCCGCCGGGTGCTGAAGCAACCGGCGCCGCAGTAGTGCCTTCCTAATCTTCCGGCAGGTCGAAGACCAGCACCTCGGCGTCCCGCCCGTCCTTGACCTCGATCGCGCCGCCGTCGGTCTTGAGCGCGTCGCCGGCCTCGAGCGCATGCCCGTTCACGGTGATTCGCCCGCGGGCGACGTGAACATAGCCTTTGTCCTGGGTCAGGCGATACGCGGCCGACTCGCCCGGATCGAACAACCCGGCAAACACCAGCGCGTCCTGGTGAATCGTGACGGAGCCGTCGCGACCGTCGGGCGACGCGATGAGGCGCAGGCGACCGCGCTTGTCCTCGGGCTTGAAGTGCTTCTGCTCGTACGAGGGCGCGATGCCGGTGACCTTGGGCTCGATCCAGATCTGCAGAAAATGAGTGACGCCGCCCTTCTCATAGTTGAATTCGCTATGGCGCACGCCGCTTCCCGCCGACATGCGCTGCACGTCGCCCGGCACGATCGTGGAGCCGTTGCCCATCGAGTCCTGGTGGCCGAGTGCGCCCTCCAGCACGTAGCTGATGATCTCCATGTCGCGATGGCCGTGGGTGCCGAAGCCCTTGCCGGGCTGCACGCGGTCCTCGTTGATCACCCGCAGCGGGCCGAAGCCCATGTGCCGGGGGTCGTGGTAATCGGCGAAGGAGAAGCTGTGGTACGAGTCGAGCCAGCCGTGGTTGGCGTGGCCGCGCTCGGCGCTGCGGCGCAGTTCGGTCATGGGCATGTTTCTCGCAGGAGTTTCGCCTTCTATATGGAGGGCAAACCATGGCGGATCAAGTGAGGATTCTCGGCATCGCCGGAAGCCTGCGCAAGGCTTCCTACAATCGCGGCGCGTTGCGCGCCGCCCAGCAGCTCTGCCCCGAGGGCGCGAAGCTCGAGGTGTTCGAGCTCGACGGCATCCCGCCGTTCAACCAGGACGAGGAGCGCAACGCGCCGCAGAAGGTGGTCGAGCTCAAGCAGCGGATCCGCGCCGCGGACGCGATCCTGCTCGTCACCCCGGAATACAACTACGGCATGCCGGGCGTGCTGAAGAACGCGATCGACTGGGCCTCGCGCCCCCACGGCGACAACGCCTGGAACGGCAAGCCGGTGGCGATCATGAGCGCCGCGATGAGCATGGGCGGCGGCGTCCGCGCGCAATACCAGCTGCGTCAGTGCTTCGTGTTCCTCAACATGGATGCGGTGGTGCAGCCCGAGGTGGCGATCAACAACGCGGGCGAGCGCTTCGACGAGCAGGCGAACCTGAAGGACGAGACTTCGAAGAAGCTGATCCGCCAGCTGCTCGAGAACCTGGTGCGGAAAGTCCAGGCACACAGGCCCGCGATGAAAGCCGCGGCCTGACGCTAGCGACGCACCCATCTGTCGAGCCACAGAATGCCGATGACGCTCTTGGCGTCCGAGATCCGGCCGTCGCGCACCATGGCGAGCGCGTCGTCGAACGGCACGACCAGGGTCTCGAGGAACTCGCCCGGATCGAGGCGACGCTCGCGCAGGACGAGCTTCTTCGCCAGCCACAGCTCGATCACCTCGTCGGTATAGCCGATCGTGGTGTGGATCGCGCCGAGCCGGGTCCACTCCTGCGCGACGTAGCCGGTCTCTTCCAGCAGCTCGCGCTTCGCGGTCTCGAGGTGCGGCTCGCCCGGCTCGAGCTTGCCGGCCGGGATCTCGATGAACTCCTTGCGCGGCGGATAGCGGTACTGGCGCTCGAGCAGGATCCGGTCGTCGTCGAACAGCGCGAGGATCGCGACCGCGCCGGGGTGACGGATGTACTCGCGCGTGCCCTGGCCGCCGTCGGGCAGGCGCACGGTGTCGCGGTAGACCTTCAGCAGGTCGCCGTCGAACACCAGGCCGCCCGCGACGAAATGCTCGGTGAGGTCTTTCAAAGAGCCTGGATCGCCGCGAAGCACATCGCCATCAGCGGCTGCGGCAGGATGCCGAAGAAGAGGAGCGCGAGGCCGTTCGCGGATAGCGCGAAGCGGAAGCCCCTGCGCGCCGCCACCGGGAAGCGTTCCTTCGGCTCATCGAAATACATGAGCTTGACCACGCGCAGGTAGTAGAAGGCACCGATGAGCGACAGCACCACTGCCGCGACCGCGAGCCAGATCTGGCCGGCGTTGACCGCGGCCGAGAGCACGGCGAGCTTGGCGTAGAACCCGGCGGTGGGCGGGATGCCGGCGAGCGAGAACATGAGGATCAGCATCAGGAACGCCGTCCAGGGATGGACCCGATTCAGACCCCTCACGTCCTCGAGGTTCTCGCATTCGAAGCGGGCGCGCGAGAGGTAGATCAGCACGCCGAAGGCGCCGACCGACATCGCCACGTAAACGATCATGTAGAAGAGCGCGCTCGAATACGCCTCGGGCGCGTTCAGCCGGTTGCCCTCGACCACGCCGGAAAGCATGCCGAGCAGCATGAAACCCATGTGCGCGATGGTCGAGTACGCGAGCATGCGCTTCAGGTTGGATTGCGCGATCGCGGTGATGTTGCCGATCGCCATCGAGAGCAGCGCCATCAGCGCCAGCATCTGCTGCCAGTCCTGCGCGAGGTCAAGCATCCCATTCACCAGGAGCCGCATCGCCATCGCGAAGGCGGCGAGCTTGGGCGCCGAGCCGACGATCAGCGTCACCGGGGTGGTGGCGCCGTGGTACACGTCGGGGATCCACATGTGGAACGGGACCACGCCGATCTTGAACGCGAGGCCCGCGACCAGGAACACGAGGCCGAACACGAGGAAGGTGCGGTCGGTGGGGGTCGCCGCCAGGCGCCCGGCGTGCTGCGCGACCTCGTAGATGTTGAGCGTGCCGGTCGCGCCATAGATCATCGACATGCCGTAGAGCAGCAGGCCCGAGGACAGCGCGCCGAGCACGAAGTACTTCATCGCCGCCTCGGTCGAGAGCGCGGAGTCGCGGTTGAGCGCCACCAGTGCATAGAGGCACAGCGACATCAGCTCGAGACCCAGGAACAGCGTGAGGAAGCTCGCCGCGCTGATCATCACCATCATGCCGAGCAGCGAGAAGAGCAGCAGCGTGATGAACTCGCCCTGCAGCAGGCCGCGCTCGAGCAGGTACTGCCGCGAGTAGAGCAGCGCCGCCGAGACCGAGATGTAGCACACCAGCTTGAGCAGGTGCCCCATGGCGTCGGCCACGAACAGCCCGTTGAAGATGAGCAGCCGCGCGCCGCCCGAGCCCCACAGCACGAACAGCGTCGCCAGGCCGCAGGCGAGCAGCAGGACCTGGGCGAAGACCAGCGTCGCGCGGCGGCGCTCGTCCTTCACGTAGAGGTCGAAAATCATCACCGCGCACGCGCCGATCAGCAGGATCGCTTCGGGCAGCGCCGGCAGGTGGTCGATGAACGCGATCCAGTCCATGTCAGTGCTTGGGCGAGGCCACGTGCTTCAGGAGCCCGTCCACCGAGGCGTGCATGACCTCGGTGAACGGCAGCGGGTAGACCCCCATGAACAGCACCGCGGCGGCGAGGGCGGCAAGGACGGCGAACTCGCGAGAATTGAGATCTTTCAAGGAACCCACTTCTTTATTGGCCACGGCGCCGAAAATCACGCGCTTGTACATCCACAGCGTGTAGGCCGCGCCGAGCACGAGCGTGGTGGCGGCGACGAACGCCAGCCAGAAATTGACCTTCATCGCGCCCATGATCACCAGGAACTCGCCGACGAAGCCGCTGGTGGCGGGCAGGCCCGAGTTCGCCATCGCGAACAGCATGGTGAAGGCGGCGAACTTGGGCATCGTGTTCACCACCCCGCCGTAGTCGCCGATCATGCGCGTGTGCATGCGGTCGTAGAGCACGCCCACGCACAAGAACAGCGCCGCCGAGACGAAGCCGTGCGAGATCATCTGCACCAGGCCGCCCTCGACGCCGTAGCCGTTGAAGATGAAGAAGCCGAGCGTCACGAAGCCCATGTGCGAGACCGAGGAGTAGGCGATCAGCCGCTTCATGTCGGTCTGCACCAGCGTCACCAGCCCGATGTAGGCGATCGCCACGAGCGAGAGCGCGATCATGAGCCACGCCAGGTCCTTCGAGGCATCGGGCAGGATGGGCAGCGTAAAGCGCACGAACCCGTAGGCACCGAGCTTCAGCAGGATCGCCGCCAGCACCACCGAGCCGCCGGTCGGCGCCTCGGTGTGCGCGTCCGGCAGCCAGGTGTGCACCGGCCACATCGGCACCTTCACCGCGAAGGCGAAGAGGAAGCCGAAGAAGAGCGCGATCTGCGCGCCGAGCGCGAGCGGCAGCTTGTGCCAGTCGAGGATCGAGAAGCTGCCGCCGGACTTGTTGTAGAGGTAGAGCATCGCCACCAGCATCAGCAGCGAGCCGAGCAGCGTGTAGAGGAAGAACTTGACCGCCGCGTAGACGCGGTTCGGCCCGCCCCACACGCCGATGATGATGAACATCGGGATCAGCGTGCCCTCGAAGAACACGTAGAACAGCACCGCATCGAGCGCCGAAAACACGCCGTTCAGCAGCCCCGACATCACCAGGAACGCGCCGTAATACTGGCCGACGCGGCTGTCGATCACCGACCAGCCCGCGAGCACCACCAGGATGGTGATGAAGCTGTTGAGCAGCACGAACAGCACCGAGATGCCGTCGACGCCCAGGTGGTAATGAATGTTGAAGCGCTCGATCCAAATCGTCCTGATGGCAAATTGAAAGCCGGGGTCCTGGACGTCGAAACCCGTATAGAGCGGGATCGTGACCAGGAAACCGAGCACCGCGCCGACCAGCGCCACCCAGCGTGCCGCGGCGGGCCCCGCGCCGCCCTCGTTTCGTCCGACGGCGAACACCGCCAGGCCGGCGAGGATCGGGATCCAGATCGCGAGGGACAGGAGCATCTAGTTCTTCAGGAACCAGAAAGCGAGGATCACGACGCCGATGAGCATGGTGAACGCGTACTGGTAGACGAAGCCGCTCTGGAACAGGCGCACCACGCCCGAGAACCAGCCGACCACGCGCGCCGAGCCGTTGACCACCAGGCCGTCGATCAGCGTCTGGTCGCCGCCGCGCCAGAAGCCCTTGCCGAGGTTGCGCGCGCCGCCGGCGAAGAGCGCGGAGTAGAGCTCGTCGAAGCCGTACTTGCGCTCCACCAGCGAATAGAGCGGGCCGAGCCCCATCGCGATGCGCCTGGGCAGGTCGGGGCGCCTGCGGTACAGGAACCAGGCGGTGAAGATGCCGGCGAGCGCGAGCCAGAACGGCACGGACACCAGGCCGTGCTCGATGAAGGACCAGATGCCGTAGTAGTTCGGCTCGGGCGGCGGCAAGCTGTCGCCGAAGTAGTCGCCGAACACCACCTCGCCGACCACCCAGCCCGAAGCGATCGAGGGAATCGCGAGCAGGACCAGCGGAACCGTAACCACCGGCGGGGACTCGTGCGGAGGATGATGCGGGTCGAAGCGCTCCGGCCCGTGGAACGCCATGAACACCATGCGGAAGGTGTAGGCCGCGGTGACGAAGACGCAGAGCACCAGGCACCAGTAGCCGAAGGCGGCGCCCGGCGTCGCCGCGTGGTGCACCGCCTCGATGATCGCGTCCTTGGAGAAGAAGCCGGCGAAGCCCGGGATGCCTGCCGACGAGATCGCGCCGATCAGCATCGTCCAGTAGGTGACCGGCATGTGCTTCTTCAGGCCGCCCATCCTGCGCATGTCCTGCTCGTGGTGCAGCGCGATGATCACCGAGCCGGCGGCGAGGAACAGCAC